>NZ_CP181499.1:2758111-3074148 GCF_052186135.1 Methylocystis sp. JAN1
GGAAGCCGCTCAGTGACGATCCGGAATCCTCTTTTGCGCTCCGTCGTTCTCGGCGTGGGCTCCTATCTCCCTGCCAAGACGCTGACCAATGACGACCTCGCCAGGATCGTCGACACCAGCGACGACTGGATCTTCCAGCGCACCGGCATACGCGAACGCCATATTGCCGCCGAGGGCGAGACGACCTCGATGCTGGGCGAGAAGGCCGCCCGCGCCGCTCTTGCGGCGGCCGGCCTCATTCCCGACGACGTCGACCTGATCATTGTCGGCACCTCCACGCCGGATTGGACCTTCCCCTCGACAGCCACGCAGATTCAGGCCGCTCTCGGCATCGCCCACGGGGCGGCTTTCGATCTTCAGGCCGTCTGCTCGGGTTTCGTCTACGCTGTCGCGACGGCCGATAAATTCCTGCGCTCGGGCTCCCACAAGCGGGCGCTCGTGATCGGCGCCGAGACCTTCTCTCGCATCATCGACTGGGAAGACCGCACGACTTGCGTGCTCTTCGGCGACGGCGCCGGCGCCATGGTGCTGGAGGCCCGCCCATCCGCCGGCGAAATGGACGAGCGCGGGATTCTGACGACGCATTTGCGTTCGGACGGTCGTCACCGCGCCAAGCTGCATGTCGACGGCGGACCGTCCGCGACGCAGACCGTCGGCCATCTGCGCATGGAAGGCAAAGAGGTTTTCAAGTTCGCGGTCGGTAAAGTCACGGACGTCGTCGATGACGCCTTCAGGGCGACGGGCGTTACGCCTGAACAGTTAAACTGGTTCGTGCCACATCAGGCGAACCGCCGCATTATTGACATGTCCGCTCAAAAGCTCGGCATCGCGCCCGAAAAAGTCGTGGCAACCGTCCATCTCCACGGCAATACTTCGGCGGCGAGCGTGCCTCTGGCGCTCTCCGTCGCTGTGGCGGACGGACGCATCAAGGAAGGCGATCTGGTAATGCTCGAAGCCGTCGGCGGCGGTTTTACCTGGGGCTCGGCTTTAATACGCTGGTAAACGAAAAAGTTTCTGCGAGAACACTTGGCTATAACTTGACTGTAAAGCGCTTCTAAGTTGGCGTAATGTTTCAATATTTTTGATTTCAGCTGAGATTCTCGTCAGTTTTCCTCGAATTTTACAAGTACCGCTTGATTTTTCGATTTAATTCTGAAAAATTCCGACAAAGGTTAGGCTAGCGGCGACCCGGGGCTGGCGGCGCGACGATAGCCGAATGTGGCTGCTCGATGTTCACACACCGATAGGCGACTCATTCCAAGCGGGCGCCGGCCAGGCGGCTGTTTGACGTCGGGTCATCGGGCGGCCTCGTCGGTTTTGTCTATGATTGTGCAAGGGCAGAAATGGCTCAGGGGCAAGTCCTTTCATCCGGCGGCGCAGCAGACGTCGTCGACGACAACCAGAAGACCACCACGCGCGCCGATCTCGCTGAAGCCGTTCATTTGAAGACGGGTCTCGGCCGGACCGAGTCGGCGAAATATGTCGAAATGGTTCTCGAAGAAATCTTCGACTGCATCGTCGCTCGCGAGGAGGTGAAGCTTTCGTCCTTCGGGGCGTTCATCATCCGCGCGAAGAAAGAGCGGCTCGGTCGAAATCCCAAGACCGGCGAAGGCGCGAAGATCACCGCGCGGCTCGTGGTGAGCTTCAAGCCCTCCAACATTCTTCGCGCGAGGATCAACAGCGACGGGTTGACGCTGGGCGACGAATTCGACGAGTTCGACGATCGCCGGGCGAGAAACGGCGACAGGGCGAACGGCAAGAGCCGGTGACGCGCTCGGCGCACGTAGCCGAGAACAATCCCCGGTAAAGGACAATACTCCTCGCCCTTATGCTGCATCCTGAGGAGCGAGCGAAGCTCACGTCTCGAAGGACGAGGAAACCTTCGACCGATCGCCCGGCATGTAGCCGCCGGCCTCTTGACAACTGTTCCCGCCGCATGCGCCAACCGCGCATGGCCAAATCGCGTCCTCTCTTCGTCTGCCAGAATTGCGGCGCCGTGGCGTCCCGATGGCAGGGGCGCTGCGAAGCCTGCGGCGAATGGAACACAATCGTAGAAGAGAGCGACGCCGGGCCGACGGCTGTCCGGGCGACGCGCGGGCGCGCCTTCGAACTGGAAGGTCTCGCCGGCTCGGACAAGCCCGCGGCGCGCGTCGTCACCGGCATCAATGAATTTGATCGCGTCACGGGCGGCGGGTTCGTTCCGGGTTCCGTGCTGCTGCTCGGCGGCGAGCCGGGCATCGGCAAATCAACGCTTCTCATCCAGGCCTGCGCCGCCCTCGCGCGGCGCGGCGCGCGGGTCATATACATTTCAGGCGAGGAGGCGGTGGCGCAAGTGCGCCTTCGCGCCGCCCGGCTCAATCTCGCCGACGCCCCGGTGGAGCTCGCGTCGGCCACGCAGGTGGAGGACATTCTCGCAACCTGCGCGACCGGCAAGCGAGCGGCGCTCATCGTCGTCGACTCGATCCAGACCATGCACACGGAGGTCGCGCCTTCCGCGCCGGGGACGGTGACGCAGGTGCGGGCGAGCGCGCAGGCGCTTCTGCGCCACGCCAAGACGAGCGGCTCGACCGTCATTCTCGTCGGCCACGTCACCAAGGACGGACAAGTCGCCGGGCCGCGCGTCGTCGAGCACATGGTGGACGCCGTTCTCTCCTTCGAAGGCGACGCGGCGCATCACTTCCGCATGCTGCGCGCCTCCAAGAACAGGTTTGGCGCGACGGGCGAGATCGGCGTCTTCGAGATGACCGGGCTCGGCCTTGCCGAAGTCGCCAATCCCTCGGCGATCTTCCTCGCCGGCCGCGACGCCTCGGCGCCCGGCGCCGCGGTCTTCGCGGGAATGGAGGGACAGCGGCCGATGCTGATCGAGATCCAGGCGCTCGTCGCGCCCACGTCGCTCGGCACGCCGCGCCGCGCAGTCGTCGGATTCGATCAAAATCGCCTGTCCATGATTCTCGCGGTTCTGGAGGCGCATGCCGGACTCAAGCTCGGCATGCACGATGTCTATCTCAATGTCGCTGGCGGCGTGCGGGCGGACGAGCCGGCGGGCGATCTCGCGGCGGCGGCCGCGCTCGTGTCGTCCCTGACCGGCGCGGCGCTTCCGGCGGACCAGGCCTTCTTCGGCGAAATCGGCCTCTCCGGAGCCATCCGCCCGGTGATCCACGCCGGCATGCGCCTGCGGGAGGCTGCGAAGCTGGGATTTCACCAGGCCGTTCTCGCGCAGGGCCAGCAGATCAGCGCCGACGAAAGGCGGGCGGGACTCGCGCTGCGGCCTTGCGCAGACGTGGCCCAGCTCGTCGCGACCATCGCGCAGAGCGCGCCGCGCGCGGGAGGAAGTCGCTGAATTTAACCTTCCTACTTTCCGCGGGCCGTTCAATTGCGCTAGAAGCAAGGCCGTCGCAAATCGCCGGGGCCACGGCCCTGCCGCCATTCGAGGTCCGGGAGCGACGACGCTTTCGAGTAAGACTGTCGCAGTTGGCGCGCCACTGGGAATGCTTTGGCGCCGGCTGTAAAGCTTTCTTCGAGATTTCAAGCGTCAGGACGAAAGGAAGAGGACTGCGATGCCGTCTTATCTTGATCTGGCAGTGATTACGATCGTTCTGGTCTCCGGCATGCTCGCTCTCCTGCGCGGCTTCACGCGCGAAGTGCTGGCGATCCTCTCCTGGGTGGCGGCGGCCCTTGCGGCCTATTACCTCCACCCGATGGCGCTGCCCTACGTGAAGCCCTATATCCCGAAGGACGAACTCGCTCTGGCGGCGGCCGTCGCGGCCGTCTTCTTCATCGCGCTGGTTCTGGTGTCGCTGATTACGGTGAAGCTTTCGGACGTCATCCTCGATTCGAAGATCGGCGCTCTGGACCGGTCGCTCGGCTTCGTCTTCGGCGCCGTGCGCGGGGCGTTGCTGGCGGTGGTCGCCTTCGTGTTCTACGGCTGGCTCGTGCCGGATCCGAACCAGCCCGAATGGATCCGCAACGCCCGCGCCAAGCCGTTGCTGCAGGCGGGCGGAGACAAGCTGCGGGAGCTTCTGCCCGACGACATTGACGCCATCGTCGCGAAGATCAAAGCCAAGAAGGGCGGCGCGCCCGTCGAGGAGACGCCCCCCGCCGAAGCCGTGCCGGAGAAGGCCGAAGCGCCTGCGGAAGGCGGCGAAAAGCAGTGATGCGCCGACGCGGCGACGGGGCGGGAGCGCTTGCAGGCGCCTCCGCCGACTGGCAAAGTTAATGGTTACAGCGCGTAGGCGAGCGCGTCCACAGTACGGGAGACAATGGAATGACCGAGTCGACGTTTAACGACCAATCCATTGCCGGCCCGATCGAAACCACCGACGATCTCGACGGCGATCGCCTGCGCGAATATTGCGGCGTCTTCGGCGTCTTCGATCTGCCCGACGCGGCAGCGATCACGGCTCTCGGCCTCCACGCGCTCCAGCATCGCGGCCAGGAGGCGGCGGGCATCGTCTCCTATGACGCCGGACGTTTCCACGGCGAGCGTCGCCTCGGCCTCGTCGGCGACCATTTCTCCAAGGAAAGCACGATCAAGCGCCTGCCCGGCGCGGCGGCGATCGGCCACGTCCGCTACGCCACGACCGGCGAGACGATGCTGCGCAACGTGCAGCCGCTCTTCGCCGAACTCAACACCGGCGGCTTCGCCGTCGCGCATAATGGCAATCTGACCAACGCCCAGGCGCTGCGCCGCGAGCTGATCATGGAAGGCTCGATCTTCCAGTCGACCTCCGACACCGAGACGATCCTGCATCTCGTCGCCCGCAGCCGCCGCGCCCGCGTCGTCGATCGCTTTATCGAGGCGCTGCGGCGGCTCGAAGGCGCCTATTCGCTCGTGGTCCTTTCCGACGAACTGCTGATCGGCGCGCGCGATCCGCTCGGCATCCGCCCGCTCGTCCTCGGCGAGCTCGACGGCAGATACATCATCGCCTCGGAAACCTGCGCGCTCGACATCATCGGCGCGCGTTTCGTGCGCGACATCGAGAATGGCGAGATCGTCGTCATCTCAAAGGAAGGGCTCGAAAGCATCATGCCCTTCACGCCCCAGGCGCCCCGTCCCTGCATCTTCGAATATATTTATTTCGCGCGTCCCGACTCCATCGTGCATGGCCGGCCCGTCTATCAGGTCCGCAAGGCCATGGGCCGCGAGCTCGCGCGCGAGCAGAACATCGCCGCCGACGTCGTCGTGCCGGTGCCGGACTCGGGCGTCCCGGCGGCGCTGGGCTATTCGCAGCAGTCGGGCATTCCCTTCGAGCTCGGCATCATCCGCAACCATTATGTCGGCCGCACCTTCATCCAGCCGACGCAATCCGTGCGTGAGATCGGCGTGCGCATGAAGCACAGCGCCAATCGCTGCGTGGTGGAAGGCAAGCGCGTCATTCTGATCGACGACTCCATCGTGCGCGGGACGACCTCGGTGAAGATCGTGCAGATGATGCGCGACGCCGGCGCGACGGAAGTTCACTTCCTGATCTCCTCCCCGCCGATCACCCACCCGGATTATTATGGCATCGACACGCCGCAGAAGGAGAAGCTCCTCGCCGCGACCCACTCGCTCGAGGAAATGCGCGCCTATGTCGGCTGCGACTCCCTCGCCTTCCTCTCCGTCGACGGCATCTATCGCGCAATGGGCTATGCGGGTCGCGACGACGCCCGCCCGCAGTTCACCGACCACTGCTTCACCGGCGACTATCCGACCTCGCTCACCGATCTCGTGGAGGAAAACCGGGCGCAACTGTCGCTGCTGGCGGAAGCGAGCTGAGCACGGCGTTACTTTCGCGGGCGCGGCGTCTTATATGAGGATTGTGGTAGAAGGATTCATGCCAGAACCCGCCGTGAAACGAATGAACGCCCCAGAGTTCCTTTACTGGGCGGAGAGCCAGGAGAGCGGGCGCTACGAGCTCGTGCGCGGTGAGACTATCGCCATGGCGCCTGAGCGGGCGGAGCATGGGCGCGTCAAAGCAAGGGTCTGGCGAGCGCTATCGGACGCCATAGATCGTACGGCGTCGCCATGCGAAGCTTTTGTCGACAGTCTCGGCGTCGCTATTGATGAATTCACCGTATATCAGCCAGACGCCTTAGTGAATTGTGGGGCGGCGATTCCGCCGGACGCCTTATTGGCGCCAGCGCCCACGGTGATCGTAGAGGTTATCTCGCCCTCCTCACGCCGTCTCGACACCAACGCAAAGCTTGCCGATTATTTCCGCGTCGCCAGCGTGCGCCACTATCTGGTCATCGACTGCATCCGGCGTTTGGTCATCCATTACAGCCGCCAGGACGATAGGATCGCCGTCGCCTTCGTCAAGGAAGGAACGATTGTCCTGGACCAGCCCGCGCTCTCGATCCAGGTCGCCGATATCTTCCCCTAACGGATGTTTGCAGCTTGCCCACCTCCCGCATCGCCCTCGTCACCGGCGCCTCGCGCGGCATTGGCCGCGCCCTCGCCCTCGAACTCGCGCGCGACGGCGCGCATGTTGTCGCGATGGCGCGCACGCAGGGGGCGCTGGAGGAACTCGACGACGAGATCCGGGCCCTCGGCGGTCAGGCGACGCTCGTGCCGTGCGACATCACCGACTTCGACGCCCTCGACCGCCTCGGCGCCGCGCTGTTCCAGCGCTGGGGGAAGCTCGACGTCTTTGTCGGCAACGCCGGCGTGCTCGGCGTCCTGTCGCCGCTCGCCCATGTCGATGTGAAAGACTGGAACCGCGTGATGGCGGTCAATGTCACCGCCAATTGGCGCCTCATCCGCTCGCTCGATCCCCTTCTGCGCGCCTCGGGCGCCGGCCGCGTCGCCTTCGTCACGTCGGGCGCGGCCTCTAAGGCCAAGCCCTATTGGGGTCCCTACGCCGTGTCGAAGGCCGCGCTCGATACGCTGGCGCGGACATATGCGGCTGAAGTCAGAAATGAGGGCGTCACGGTGATGATCGCCAATCCGGGCCCGATGCGGACGCGCATGCGCGCCCAGGCCATGCCGGGAGAAGACCCGATGACGCTGCCCGCGCCGGAGGATTTCGCAAAAAAATGCCTTCCGCTGCTCAGGCCCGACTGGCGCGAGAGCGGAAGGCTCTATGACTTTCCCACCGACCGGCTAATGGATTTTCACCAACCGTCGTGAGTGACGCGGGGCGCTCCCCCGCGCCTCCCGCCGTCAGTGATGATGACGATGCCTCTTGTGCGGAACCGGAGGCGGGGGCGGAGGCGGAGGCGGAACAAAGGTGAGCGCCAGGCTCTCGACGCCCGCGTTCCAGCCGATGCCGGCGCCGGCCTCGATCTGGAAGGGCTGCAGCGAGAAGGTGTTGTCCGAGCCGCCGACGAGGACCGCGCCGCCGCCGCCAACGCCGATCTTCGCCGACACGTTCGGGCCGACATAGTTGCCGGCGAGCGCGCCCGGGCCGACCTTGCCGGTCGCCGCGATGACGCCCCAGGCGAGTTCGCCCTGGCCGTTGATGGTGACGTTCGGGCCGACTTTGGTCAGCGTGCCGGTGTAGTGGGCCGGCGCAACGCCTTCGGCGTCGTCATTATACATGCAGTCGATCTGCTGATTCTCGACGAGGACGCTGAGGCCGTTGCCGAGCAGCTTGCACTGCAGCGTGCCCACGCGGTCGCCGGCGAAAGCCGCGGCCGGGGCCAAAAGCGCCAGGATGGCGGCGCCGCCCAGCATACGGCCCATTTTAAAACGGATGGACATCTGGAAACTCCTCCTCTTTTTCTCTTCGGGCATTCCAAGCCCTTATCCGCGATCGCAAACAATCTCATTTGCTACGCATAAGGCGCACTATAGGACATCCGGCGAGATCGCTACAGTAGCTACAGGAACCCCGCCAACAAGCGCGTGCGTCGCCGCACATGGCATAACCTGACTGTCCTCCTGGACTTTTCCCTGATTCGCAAACCCTTGCAAACAGGGGATAACCGAACGATCTTGAGTTAAGCTCTCGTGGCGCCGCACCCTATGCGACGCAAGGACGCGGCGGCGGAGATCAAGCAATGAGAGGCTACCTCCCTGTTTTGTATGAGCCTCAGCTTTCAGGCTCGGATCTGGAGGCGCTGCGGGCCGCGGTCGCGGCGCTGGAACGTCAAAGTTTCGCGGGACGCGTCGCCCGACTCGCCGGCCGGAAAGTCAGGCTCGCCAGCAGCCCCCTCCCCCCGCAAATGAAGGAGATGGCGACGGCGGCCGCGCGGAGGGCGCTGGGGACGGCTCTGGCTGTTGCGCTGTCGAGCCTGGAAGGCGCGCCGCAGGGAGATACGACGCGCCTGCACAGGCGTCTGGCCGCTTTCGCTGGCGGAATTGGGGGCGCCGTGGGGCTCGCCAGTCTTCCGCTAGAGTTGCCGCTTTCGACCACGATCATGTTGCGCTCGATCGCGGACATCGCCCGCAATGAAGGCGAAAATCTTCGCGAGCCGGAAACCGGGCTCGCCTGCCTCGAGGTCTTCGCGCTCGGCGGCCATGCCGACGACAATGTTCTCGAAGGCGGCTATCTCGCCGTGCGCGGCCTTTTGGCGAAAGCCGTCAGCGACGCGGCGCGCCATGTCGCCGCCCGGGGCGTGGCGCAGGAAAGCGCGCCGGCGCTGGTGCGTCTCATCAGCCAGCTCTCGACGCGCTTCGGCGTCGTCGTCTCCCAGAAGATCGCGGCGCAAGCGGTTCCGCTGATCGGCGCCGTGAGCGGCGCGGCGATCAATCTCGCTTTCACCGAGCACTTCCAGACGCTTGCGCGCGGCCATTTCGCGATGCGGCGGCTGGAGCGCGTTTACAACCCTGTGATGGTGCGCGCGCAATACGCACGTATCGCACGCGAGGAAGGCTATTGGGTCTAGGTTGCGCTGAATTCTTCCAGGAACGGTAGAGCCTTGCTTTCGCGCTAAAGTGGCCACTTTTCTCAGCGCTCTACAGGGGCGCCCGCCGCCGCGTCGCGTCGCGCAGATGGCCGACCTGCTGCGTGAGCCCGATATTGGCCTCGTTCTCCTCCAGCACGACGAGATCCGCGTCTCGCAGATTCCGGTCAAGGATGGACAGGTCCGCGTCTCCCTTCTCGCCGTCAGCTTCGCCGGGGACAATCTCGTAATGGCCGAGTTCAATGCCGTAATCGGGAAGCCGCATATAGAACCAGTAATCGGTTTTTGGCGGACAGGGCGCGCGGGTCACCGAAACGATGATCTGGTGCAGGAAGCTGCCGCCCATGGCGAGCACGCGTGGCGCTTTCTCGCACGCGCCGGGCGCGCCGGCGCGCTCGATCATTGCAGTGGGATAGGTCAGATCGGGCCAGAGCAGATTGAGAAGGTCGATGAGGTCGCGGTCGGGCCCATGCGGCTCGGGCGCAACGGCCCAGGTGAAGGCGAAAGGACCGATCGCCGACGGCGCTATGCGGCTCATCTCCTCCAAGGCGAGCGAAGCCCCGAGCAGATTCCAGTGCGTTCCGCCCCGAGGAAAGAGCGGAATCTCAAAGTCGTCACGGTGCGCGGCGATGAGGCCCGCCCCGTCGACGAAGCGCACGCCCTTCTCGCGCAGCGCGGCGACGTAAGGAGCTAGCTTGTCGGGCATGCTCGTCGCACGCGCGGCGCAGATCGCCGAAGCCGGCAAATCGGCGGGATAACGGCCGGCTTTGGACGGCGAGATCAAGAAGACGAACGCCTTCCCGGCCGCGTCGGTCGCGTCCTGTATTTCCCGGATCGTTGCCGCCCATTGCGAGATGCGGGCGTAATCCGGCGCGTCGCCGCGACGGCAGAATTCGTCGATGTAGATCGGCTCGAATAATTGGCCGTTGCGTCCGACCGCCACGCCCGGCGCCGCGGAAGAGCCGAAAAGCGAAAAGACAAGCTGGTTCTTGGCCCGCACGGAAATGGGGAAAACCGGCATGGCGCGGCCGAGATTGCTCGACGCCGCCTTTTGCGTCTCGCCGGCCAGGAAGGCTTCGACCGTCCAGGGCGTCGGCGCCATCTTTCGCAGGCCTTTCAGCGGCGCGGCGCTACGGATGCGCAGCTTTGGCCAATCGCGCTCGACGGCGTAGTTCCAGACATTCGCCAGGAAAAGAAACGCGATGAAGCCGGCGCAGCCGAAGATCGGCAGCCTGGCGAGCGTGAGATGTCTGGCTGCTTTGCGCATCGCTTCAGAACCGGAAGTAAATGAAGGGCTTGAACGGGTCGGCCAGCCCCTTCGCCAGCGCCGCGAGGAAGAGGATCGACAGCGTCGCATTGGCGAGAAAAGCGTGACGACGCGCGAGCGCCAGCCAGTCGAGGCGATAGCTTTCGCCCAGTCGCTGCGCAACGCACACAGCCGCCGCGATCGCCGCCACGGTCGCATATTCCGGGGGGACCGCGACCGGGGCGCTCGGCGACGCAGAAGGCTGCGCCATCAGCGAAATCAATGTGGCGGCCTGATCGAGCGAGGTTGCGCGAAACAGCGTCCAGCCCACCATCACGATAAGCATGGTCGCGATATTGGCGGCCCAGACCGGAAGGCGGTTCAACCGTTCAACGAGGAAAAGCCTGTCGAGCACGAGAAACACGCCGTTATACGCGCCCCAGAAGATGTAGGTCCACGCCGCGCCATGCCAGACGCCGGAAGCGAGGAAGCAGATCCAGAGATTGAAATAGGTGCGCGCCTCGCCCGCTCGATTTCCGCCGAGCGGGAAATACAGATATTCGCGAATCCAGCTCGTCAGCGACATGTGCCAGCGCCGCCAGAACTCCGTGACGCTTGTCGCTATATACGGCATGTTGAAATTCTCGAGCAGGCGGAACCCGAACATGCGCGCAAGTCCGATCGCCATGTCCGAATAGCCCGAGAAATCGAAGTAGATTTGCAGCGTGAAGAAAATCGCGCCCGCCCAGGCGTCTGCGAAACCAAGCGTCGCGGGGTCTCGCACGAAGATCATGTCGGCGCCGCTGGCCATCACGTCGGCGACAAGAAGCTTCTTCACGACGCCCAGCATGAAACGCGAAAAACCGTCGACGAAATCGTCGATATGCGCGTGCGGGCAGGTCTCCAGCTGGCCGGCGATATCGTGATATTTGATGATTGGCCCCGCGAGCAGCTTCGGAAAGAAGAAGACATAGAGCGCGTATAGAAGCGGCCGGCGCGCTGGCGCCGTCACGCGGCGATAGACGTCGACGAGATAGGTGATCTTCTCGAAGACGACGAAGCTCACGCCGATGGGCAGCGCGATCTCGGGAATATGGACTCCGGGCAACGCCGCCGCGCGCAGCAACGCATCGAGGTTCAGGGCGAGGAAGCCCGTATATTTGTAATAGACGAGAATTGCGAGATTGGCCGCGACGCCGACCGCGAGCCAGCGACGCGCTCCCGTCTCGTTCGTCCGCTCTTCGGCGCGGGCGCGCAGGAGCGTCTCACCTTCCGCCCGCTCGACATGACCGATCAAGTCGACGCCGCCGCCCGATAGCGCGGCGATCCGCTCCGCCACGTAAAGGTCGAGCGCCACGGAAGCGAAAACCACGAAAATAAAGGTCGGCTCGCTCCAACCGTAGAAGACGACGCTGGCGAGAAGCAGAATGATCGCCCGCCGGCGGCGGTCGGCGCCAAAGAAAAGATAAAGCAGATAGACTGCTGGCGCAAAAAGAAACAGGAACAGCGGCTCGTAGAAAAGCATGAGGTTTCCCGGGATCGTCAGCGCCGCCGCTGTCTAACAAGCAAAGCGCGCAGCGGCAACTTTCGCCGATCTATACTCAGGCTTCCGCTAACCCTACGCCTCCCTGTCCTCGCGCCGTCTATTCGGCCGACGCGACGTTAAGCCTGCGCCGCCGGCACGGGCGCAGCCGGATGCTCGTCCGCCGGCGGGCGCTCCAATCCGAGGGCCTGCACCGATTGGGCGAGCTGGCCGATAACGGTCGCGCGCTCTTCGGCGAGACGGGCGCGATCCGCCTGCGCCTCCTGCAAGGCCGCCGCCATTCCCGCCGCCATGCGCTCGCTCTCCGCCAGCGCCTGGCGGATGCTTGCTTGCGTCTCGCCGAGTCTGGCCGCCGAGGCGCGCTCCGCGTCGAGCGCCTCCATCGTTTCAGCCAAAAGCTGGCTGATGGAGGCGTATTGTTCGACCACATGGGCGCAGTCCGCCTGCGCTTCCTGCAAGGCGGCCGCCAGCTCCGCCCCGCGACCCTCGGCCTCAGCGAGCGTCTGCCGGGCGCTCGCCTGCGTGGCCGCCAGGGTCTCGCTCAGTTGGGCCGACGCCGTGCGCTCCGCTTCGAGCGCTTGCGTCACTTCGGCCAAGGTTCGGCTGGCGACGGCGTGCTGCTCGGCCTGAATTGCGCATTCCGCCTGCGCGGCCTGCAATGCGGCCGTCAGTTCGGCGCTCCGCCGATCGCTCTCGGCCGATTGCCGCGCCGCTGCTTCTTTCTCCGCCTCAAGGGAATTTCGCGCGTCGCACAGCGCCCTTTCCAGTTCCTCCCGCGCCGCCGCGACTTTTTTGAACTGGGTTTCAAAGGGACCAAGCAACTGCCTGAAAGCGATGTAGCTATGCGTGAACGTCTCGATGCTGGCGTCGAGCGACGCATCCGCGCCGCCGGTCGCGACGAACTGATCCACGAGATCATAGAAACTGCGAACGAGAGGCTGGCGCGGCTTCTGTCCCGACAAGCCGGAGCGATTGGCCTCAGGCCTGACAATCGACTGAACGGCGATTTCGAACTCTCGCGGCTCGACATGGATCTCAGACCCGACGAAATCCAGCAATTTCCGGGCATTCGGCAGAGGGTCGACTATCCACTCTTCATATTGAATGAAACAGCGGTCTCGGCCCCGCGTGTGCCGGAGCGCGTCGACCATGTAATCGAGCGCGCGAAGCTCGCCCGTCTGCGGATCGAGGCCGTCGCGGGTTTGAAGCGAAATCGCGACATGGGCGGGATTTCGCAGGCAAACCACGAATCGCGGGCGCAACCGCAACTCGGCGAAGATCTGATTCCACATCGGCATGAGCCGCGTCGTTCGCGGATCCTTGAAGCCCACGAGCCCGCCTCGCGCCAGGATCGCCTCCAAACATCCCTTGAGGCGCTCGCGGATCGGCCGGACGCGAAAATCCGCCCACCATGCAGGCGGCAAGGGAAAATCATGCGTGGGGGAAAAATAGCCTCTGTCGAACAAGGCGAGCGCCTCATCCTGGAGGCCGACAACGTCCCAGCGTTCGAAATGACCCAGCTCGTTGCCCTTACAGGGGCCGGCCTCATCGGCCATGTCGACGCCCATCAACCCGAGCGCATTCGCACAGAGCGAGGTGCCGCTCCGGTGCATGCCGACGACGACGAAAACCGGCCGCTCGGCTTGGGCCGCCCGACTTGCCGGTTCAGGAAGGGCATGCGTACGAAGTGCAATTTCGCTCATCTGGAATTCCGACGGAATCATGGCCGCAATCTTCCCGTAACACCGCAATACAGATAACTTTCCCGCCCTGTCCAGATCTACATAAGCGCGGCCGCGTTTTTCACAGCGGAAACGCCGCGAATACAGCGCCGTGAAAGCAGGGAGGAACTTTTCATTTCAAAACCGGGCGAAAGACGCCGCGCGGGACGGAACGCGCGACCGGGGACGGGGCGTTTTGGCCTCGCATCGAGCCTTGCGCGGCCGCTTCCTTGCCCCTATCACCCTCCCCCATGGCCGACGATTTCTCCCCCAAATCCGATTTTCTGCGCGTGCTCATGGAGCGCGGTTTCGTGCATCAATGCTCGGACTTCGCCGGGCTGGACGAGAAAGCGCTGGCCCGAGGCCTTCCGGCCTATATCGGCTTTGACTGCACCGCCCCCTCGCTGCATGTGGGCTCGCTGCTGCCGATCATGATGCTCGCCTGGCTGCAACGCACGGGCGGCAAGCCCCTGCCGCTGATGGGCGGCGGCACCACGCGCGTCGGCGATCCTTCCGGCAAGGATGAAAGCCGGAAGCTGCTCACCGTCGAGCAGATCGACTCCAACAAGGCCTCGATCAGGCGCGTCTTCGAGCGGTTTCTCAGTTTCGGCGAAGGTCCGACCGACGCGCTGATGCTCGACAACGCCGACTGGCTCGCAGGCCTGAACTATATCGAGTTCCTGCGCGACGTCGGGCGGCATTTCTCGGTCAACCGCATGCTGACGATGGATTCGGTGAAGCTGAGGCTCGAACGCGAGCACGAGCTTTCCTTCATCGAATTCAATTATATGTGTTTGCAGGCTTACGACTTCGTCGAGATCAACCGCCGCCACGGCGCCCTGCTCCAGATGGGCGGCTCCGACCAGTGGGGCAATATCGTCACCGGCCTCGATCTCGGCCGCCGCATGGGGACGCCGCAGCTCTACGCGCTGACCTCGCCGCTGCTGACGACGGCCTCCGGCGCCAAAATGGGCAAGACGGCCGCGGGGGCCGTCTGGCTCAACGCCGACATGCTGTCGCCCTACGACTACTGGCAATATTGGCGCAACTCCGAAGACGCAGACGTCGCGCGCTTCCTGAAGCTCTTCACATTCATGCCGATGGACGAGATCTCCCGCCTGGCGGCGCTCGAAGGGGCGGAGATCAACGAGGCGAAGAAGGCCCTCGCCACGGAGGCGACGGCGCTCGTCCATGGCCGCGAGGCGGCCGAGCAAGCCGCCGAGACCGCCCGCCGCACCTTCGAGGAAGGCGCGCTGGCGCTGTCCTTGCCCAAGGTGTCAGTCTCCGCTGACGAAATCGCAGCGGGGCTGGGCGTTCTGTCCGCCTTCGTCAAGGCCGGGCTCGTGGCCTCGACCGGCGAAGCGCGCCGCCAGATCAAGGGCGGCGGACTGAAGTTGAACGACGTGGCGGTGACCGACGAACGCGGGACGCTCACGGAGAAAGACTTCGAAAAGGACGGCGTCGCCAAGCTGTCGCTTGGGAAGAAAAAGCACGTGCTGCTGGAGCGCGGATGATTTCCTGCGGGAAACCCGTCATACGGTCCTTCATCGCCCCTCCGGCATCCGCGCGGTCCCGTCCAGCACGCCCATGATCTTGCGCATCAACCCCGGCGCGATGGCCGACAGCGGGTTAACATTCACGACGGGCGACGAGAGCGAGCCCAGCACGCGATAGTTCAGCGCGAAGATGCCCTCGTGCTGGCCGCCTGTGATGACGAGACCGACGACCGGAATGTTCGACAGCAGGCTGTTCAGCGCATAGGCCGGCACATAGGAGCCCGAAAGATCCAGCCGGTCGCGCGGAAAGTCGATATAGCCGTCGAAGGTGAGGCCGATCTCGGGGCCGGACATGACGCCCTCGCGCACCCCGAGACGCCCGCCTGACCAGGTGAAATTGGACTGCAGCCGGCCGACCCGCACCGACTCGGGATCAAAGCGCATGACGCCGCGATCGTCGGTGCGCGAAGAGCCGCCTTGGGCCATGAGCTGGCGCATGGTCGGTTCGCCCTTCACGTAGAAATCGCGAATGTTGATGGCCCCGTCGGCGCGGCCCTGCCCGAGCAGCACGTTCGCGTTGAGCGTGCCGTTTTCCATTTTTCGATAGAGGTCGAGGAAACCCAGGAACGAGCCGGCGTCATTCGTCGACACGTCGAGCTGCTGCCCGCCGCTCTGAGCGCGCGTCATCGCGACGGCGAGCTGGTCGCGCCCGAAATTGCCCGTCAGCGAAACGGCGCGCGGGCGCCCTCCCCGGCTCTCGAATTTCAGGTCGACATTGGAGAGGATCTGCTTGCCGTGCCCTGTGACGATCGGCGCCTTGAAGTCGACGTCCATGTCGTCGCTCGCGCTCTTCCCGCCGCCGCCGGCCTTTTCGCCATTCGAGCGGATGAGCGCGCCGAGCATTGGACGCGCGTCGAAATTGGAGCCGCGAACGACGACCCTGAGAGCCTCCCCCGACCGCGAAATATCCGCCTTCATGTCGTCGCCGGGCGAGAGCCGCAGCGGCGCCAGCCTGGCGGCGCGGAAGGCGCCGTCCTTGCCGAGCTCGATGACGCCCTGCGCCTGCGCCGGGCTCGCGTCGAAATTGAATTGCTCGAGCGCCATCCCCTCGCCCCGCCTGGCGATCACGAAGGACGCCCTGGCGGGTTTCCCGGCAGGTTTGGACAGGCCCGGCACCGGATTGTCGAAGCCCGTCCGGGTCAGGTCGAGCTCGATATGCGTATTGAGGTCCTCGACCGGCAGCGGCGTTCGCACGATGGCCGCGACCGGTCCGCTGACGCCGGCGACGGCATAGCCGGCGCGCTGCCGCGCGGCTTCGTCGAAGGAGAAGGTCAACTGCGCCTGCGCGGGCCCCTTCTCGCCGAAGCCGCGACGCACGTCGAGCGTCGCGGGCGCCCCGTAGATGCGGCCGCTCCCGTTGACGCGCAGGCCGGCGTGATCGGCGATGACGCGTAGCGTCGCCCCCTCCAGCCGCTCCTTGCCGATCAGCTTCTCGATGACGAGATTGCTCGCCACCGCGTCGATGGCGAAACTCGTATGCTCGTCGCGGGCGTTGTCGCCGATCTCGAAGTCGATCCGGAGCCGCCCGTCGATCTGTCCCTTGATCGCCCCCGGTTCGACCGGAATCGTCGCATGGGACGACACGCCGGGCAGCGCCAGGAGATCGGCCACCGCCTCGACGCTGCCGGCGACGCGGAGATCGAGCGCGGCGGGCGTCGGTCGCAGCGCGTCGTCGGCGACGGCGAAACGTCCTTCGGAAATCGTCAGCCGCCGCCCCGGCCCCGTATCCAGCACGCCGGAAGCGGCCTCGAAGGACGCCGTGCGGCCAGTGACGTGAAGGCGGCCGGAGACGCCAGTCAGCGGCGCCATGCCGTCAAGCACGCCGACAACCGTCCCGTTGACGATTTCGCCGGACGCCTCCAGCGACTCGTCCGCCGGCGGTCGGCCGTAACGCATCGCCGTGAGCGCCGCTTCGTCGAACGTGCCTGTATAATGGGCATGTTTCAGAAAGCCCGCGGGGACATGGTCCACGAACCATGCGCGCACCGGCGCAACGACATGCGTGGGCCACAGTCTTGCGAGGGCGCGGATTTGCGTATCGTCGACGTCCAGCGTGTAGGAGACGTTTATCCCGCCGCGATAGTTCAAAGCGCCGCTCGATTCGATGCGCACGTCCGGCCCGGAGAAGGCGAAGCGGTCGAACAGGATGCGCCCCTGCCCGTGCATCAGCCGCGCCTCCAGCGCGCCGTCATTGATCGCGACAACCTTCTCGTTCGCCCGCTCCGGCGCCGCCTGGGTCGGCTTTACGAGCCAAAGCGCGATCATCCAGGCGTCGGCGCCGGGATCCGCGCCGGCAGGAAGTTCGGCAGGGGCGACCGCCTCGCCGGCGATCGCCATATCGAATCCGCCGGCCTTGAACTGGACCGGCGCGACGATAAGCTTGCGGGCGCGCCGGTCCCAAACCGCCCGAGCGGCGATGCGTTCGACCATCACCGGCTCGTGATCCGGATCATCGAGCCGAAAGAACCCTTTGCCGATCTCGAAGCCGCCCTTGGCCGCAAGGACGTTGTCGTCGGGCGAGAGAGAGAAGTCCAGGTCGAAGCCGAGAGACGCATCCGTATCGAATTGCGTCGTACGGAACCCGCCCACCAGGGAAATCTCGTCGATCGTCAGATCGCGCACATGCGCGACGAACTGCCTTTGCTGACCCGGCGCGCCTTTCGCCGCCGCCGTCGCTTTCCACCGACGCGACGGGCCCGCCGCCGAAAAACTGAAGCGCATCGCGCCGTCGCTCTTGGCGAGGCTCAGGGCGACATCCTTGTACTGGATTGTCCGGTCGATGGTGCGATCGTCAATTGTCAGGCGGCCGTGTTGCAGGCCGAGCTTGTCGAGGGCGCCGACCGGACTGTCCGGGCTCGTCGCGAAATCCATCAAGGCGCGGAGCGCGCCCGCCGCGGTCTTCATCAGCGCCGTGCGTTCGACGGGAGCGGCCGGGGTCGCTGCGGCGTCAGCCCCGGGCGGCGCAACCTTGGGGGAGGCCAGCCGCGCAGCGCCGGCGGAGATCGCGATCGTCCCGTCAGCCTGCAATGAAAGCCGCAAATCGAGGTCGAGAACCTCGAGCCGGCGCGGCTGCACGCGCCCGACGAGCAGAGACGGCAGATCGAGCGACACCTCCGCGCGCGGCGCGGCCAGAACGGCGCGACCGCCCGTCTTCACGACGAGATGGTCGATCGTGATCGTCGGGCCGTGGTCGCTATTGGCGATCGAGGCGCCCCCCAGATCGAATTCGAACCGCCCGGCAAACCGCTCGTTCAACGCGGCGACAATGCGCGGCGTCAGCGAAACGAGGCTGATAGGCCCCTGCGACAGCAGGAAAAAAAAGCCGCCGATGGCGAGGCAAATAAGCGCCAGCGCTCCAAGGCCGGCGAACAACAGGCCCCGCAGCATACGCCGGGAGCGCGCGCGTCGGCGCCGCGGCGGCGGCAGAAAAGCCGCCGGCCGGTCGTCGCGATGGTCGCGCGCGCTCTGGTCGGTCAAAAATCCTCTCTCGGGGCCTTCCCCCTCGGGCGCCGAAAATTAGCGCATCCCGACAGTCGGCGCCCCTTGCCCCACGGCGCCGACTCTGCATTCTTTGACGGGATTCTAAATGCGGTTGCGACGAAAGGAAGGCGCAATGGCGACGAAAGCGGCGACAAAAAAACCTGCGGCCGGCAAATCCACGGACAAAAAGCCCGCCGAGGCGGAGCCCGCCGTCAAGGCGACGGCCGAAAAGCCGGCGATATCCGGCCCCGAACCCGCCATCTTTCTGAACGAGGGAGATTCGGCTCCCGACTTCGCGCTTCCCGGCGCGGGAGGAGAAACGGTCTCCCTCGCCGCGCTCAAAGGCAGGAAAGTCGTCCTCTATTTCTATCCCAAGGACGATACGTCCGGCTGCACCAGGGAAGCCGTGGAGTTTAACGCTTTGCGCGACAAATTCGCCAGGGCGAAGACCGTCCTTGTCGGAATGTCGCCGGACCCCGTCAAAAGCCACGACAAATTCCGTGACAAATACGAACTCGCCTTTCCGCTCGCTTCGGACGAAACGAAGCGGACGCTGTCGGCCTATGGCGTCTGGGTCGAGAAAAGCATGTATGGCCGCAAATATATGGGCGTCGAACGCTCGACCTTCCTTATCGACGCGACCGGCAAGATCGCGAAGATCTGGCGCAAGGTGAAAGTGCCCGGCCACGCCGAGGAGGTGCTCAAGGCGGCGGAAGGGATTTGAACCGACGGCGGCGCCCGCCCCTCATGCACGCATTTCGAAAGGCGCCAAGGCCGTCATGGCCGGGCTCGCCCCGGCCATGACGGCCTCCTGGATAGGTGTGACCCCCTTAGCCTCTCCCGCATGCGGCAAGAGGGAACGACACGTCAATTATGCTCGTGCTCGACGCTCGCCGGCGCGACGTCGGCCGGCGCCGTTCCGCTGGCCGCCTTCCTTGCGATGATCTTGGAGACGTCGTCCACGCCCTTCTTCGCGGCCGCCAGGTCGGGCTTCAAGGCGAGGGCGGCCTCGTAATCGGCCTTGGCCTTTTCATAGTCCTTCTTGCCGCGCCACGCGTTGGCGCGATCGAGCAGCGCGGTGGCGTTCCTGGGATCGGCCTTCGCCGCGGCGTCGAAATCCGCGAGCGCCTTGTCGAAATCGCCCTTGGCGTAATAGCAGCCGCCGCGTCCGATGAGAGCGACGGCGGATTTCGGGTCGCGCTTCAGCGCCTCCGAATAGTCGGCGATGGCGCGGTCATGCTCGCCTTTTGCGTGATAGTAATTGGCGCGGGCCGCGTAGGGCGCGGGCGATTTCTTGTCGAGCTTCAGCGCCTCTTCGACGTCGGCCAGCGCTTTTTCGGCGTCGCCCTTGATGCGCCAGGCGGAGGCGCGCGCCATGAAGGCGGCGGCGCTTTTCTTGTCTTTTTCGATGGCCTTGTCGTAGTCGGCGATGGCCGCGTCAATGTCGCCCTTCGCATGCTCCGCCGCGCCCCGCGCGAGCAGAACCACCGCCGACGAGGGATCGATCTCGAGCGCCTTGCCGTAATCCTCGACGGCGTGGGCGTAATCGCCCTTGGCCTGATAGGCGCCGGCGCGGTTAACATAGGCCGCGAGCTGGTTCTTTTTCGGCTCCTTGCCGATATCGGCGATGATTTTGGCGCAGCCGGCGATCCGCTCGTCCGGATCGGAGGACCTGCACTGCGTCCAGGCTGGATTGAGCCCTGCGGCGAGGGATTGAGAAGCAGTCGGCAGACCAGCGAAAAAGGCGAACGCCGCCGCCGCGCGGATCGCGCCGGAAAAGTGAGCAGCCATGTTTTGGATCGGCTCCGTGATCTCGAGGTGTAGAGTGGCGCGTTAATCCTACTCGTTCAGTGGTCTTTCGCAATGCCGAATTCGAGGGTTTGCGCCTGCGCCGTCGACGGGGATACGCTAGACGCAATTCACGATTCGCTTTGGAGAAAACGATGATCGTCTCGACGACCAATGAAATTGTCGGTTACCGCGTCGTCCGGCATCTCGGCCTGGTGCGCGGCATCACGGTCCGGTCCCGGTCGGTCGTCGGCAATTTCTTCGGCGGAGTCCAGACCATTTTCGGCGGCAAGCTCTCGGTCTACGTCAATCTCGCGGAGGCGACGCGACAGGAGGCTTTCGACCATATGTGCGAGCACGCCTCCGACGCCGGCGCCAACGCCATCATCGGCATGCGCTACGACGCCAACGAAATCATGGATGGCGTGACCGAGGTGCTCGCCTATGGCACCGCTGTGGTCGTCGAGCGCGCATGACGCGAAAATGCTTCTGCCTGCGGGAGAAACTGGGTAAACTGGCGCTCGATGACCCTTCTGACCACAACCGACGAACTCGCCGCCGTCTGCGACCGCCTCTCGCGTCACCCCTTCGTGACCGTCGATACCGAATTTCTTCGCGAGACGACGTTCTGGCCGAAAGTCTGCGTGATCCAGATCGCGTCGCCTCACGAGGCCGTGGCAATCGACGCTCTCGCGGACGGCATTGATCTGACGCCGTTTTTCGGATTGATGGCGAATCCGGACGTGGTCAAGGTTTTCCACGCCGCGCGGCAGGACCTCGAAATCATCTGGCGTCTGGCGCGGCTGATCCCGGCCCCGCTTTTCGACACCCAGGTCGCGGCCATGGTTTGCGGTTTCGGCGAACAGGCGTCCTATCTGGAGCTGGTCAAGGCGATCACGCGGGCGAACCTCGACAAGTCGTCCCGCTTCACCGACTGGTCCCGCCGCCCGCTCTCGGCCGCCCAGATCGACTACGCCATCGCCGACGTCACTCATCTGCGCGACATCTACACCACCCTGCGGGCGCGGCTCGAACGCTCCAACCGGCTGGACTGGCTGGCCGACGAGATGGAGACGCTCACCTCGCCCGCCACCTATGAACAGCATCCGGAAAACGCCTGGGAGCGCCTGCGGCATCGCGCCCGCAAGCCGCGCGACCTTGCGGTGCTGATGGAGCTCGCCGCATGGCGCGAGGCAGAGGCCCAGAGCCGCGACGTGCCACGCTCGCGCGTCCTCAAGGATGACGTGCTGATCGAGATCGCCCAGTCGGCGCCCCGCAGCCCGGAGGCTTTGGCGAATTTGCGTTCTTTCCCGAAGGGCATGGAGCGCTCGCGCGCAGGGGCGGACATTATCGCGGCGGTGGAGCGCGGCCTCGCCCGCGACCCCGCGGATGTTCCGCGCATCGAGCGCGAACGGCGTGGCTCCAACGGCGCAACCGTCGAGCTGCTGAAGGTGTTGCTGCGTCAGGTGACGGAGCAGACCGGCGTCGCGGCGAAGATGATCGCCACGGTCGAGGATCTCGAAGCCATCGCCAATGACGACCGGGCCGACGTGCCGGCGCTGAAGGGCTGGCGCCGGGCGATTTTCGGCGAAAAGGCGCTGGAGCTGAAGGGCGGGCGCCTCGCCCTCGCCGTCGAGAACGGCAAGGTCGTCACCTTCGACTGGCAGGACGCCGATTCCGAGGCGGCCTCGGGGCCCCGGCGCGCCGAGCCGCCTGCCGGCCCGGAAGCCGAAGCCGAAGCGTCCGCATCCGGCTGACGTTTCCACCCAAAGCCCAAATATTCGCGCGGCCCGCCGGCTTCCCTGCGGCGGCGCCGACGCGCCTGTCGAACTGCCTGCGACAACGCGGCGCAGGAGTGGGAATGCGCGGATCGAACTGATGGAAGGGAGGCTCTTGAGGAGCCCATTCCTTGGGCAGTTTAATAGAATATTTCTATCATAATTCCATGCAGCCCCTTGATCGCACATAGGTTTCGAGGCGCTGAGCAAAACGTGAACATGCGATCGAGGCAGGCGCCCAACCTGGGCGCCAGCAGACACACAATAGGCTTATAGATCAATGCAATATTTGATTTTTATTGCACCACACCATTGATTTGCTGCAGCGCAATGCTACCTTTGCGTCGACGGCGGAGAACAGCAGCCGGCAAGACGAGCGGTCGCTGCCAAGGGGCTCTGACGAGCGCTTTTTCTCCTCGTTCATAGAAGAAAGGAATAGATCATGAGAGCACGGTTTATCGCGACGGCGCTCGGCGGCGCCCTGGCCTTCGCGGCTGCGACGCCCGTGTCGGCCGAGGATTCCTGGTCCGAAACGACGATGAAGCCGATGGCGGCGACAAGTCTGGACGCCGGGGGCGCGCATGTCGTGAGCTACTTCCAGACCGTCGGAGGTGCCTGCCGTCTGACGATGATGATCGCGGATCAGGAGATGGCGACCAAGGGCGGGTCTCCCACCCGCGTCCAAATGACGGTGGAGCCGGGCCGCGCGGCCTTCGTCGACGACGCCGACGGAAAATCCTCCCGCTTCACCTGCCTTTACGGCGCGGAGGCGATGAATGTGGTGCGCGTCGACCGCCTGGCCCTCGCCCGGTAAGTCCTGAAGAGACGCACGAACCGGCGGCCGTCCTTACGTTGGCGGCGGCGCGGCCTCGACCCCGAGCTTGGCCGCGGCGCCTGAGGAAGACATCGCATGTCCTGAAGCGAGCCAGCGATCGGGCGCGGCTCGCGCGCTCGGCGATTCGTTGAAGACGCGCTGCAACCCGCTCCGGCCTGATACGCGCCGGCCCGCGAACCCCTTCGAATTGCCGCAAAAGCCGCTGGGTCCTGACGTCCGCCAGGGAAACGGCGAGACCTTTCGACCCGCGAGTCAAGCGGACGAGATTTCATCAGGGCTTTCCACAAGTGGTTCCTCATTACATTAAAAGTTGGCGAAATTTCAGGGCCAGTGGCGCCATTGTCTTCGAAAACAACAAGTAAAATCAGCGCTCTCCAGGATGGGTCGGCCCCTGCCTCAATTGCGTCTGTGGCTCTATGCAAAGGTCCAGGAAGGCGCCTATAAACGAGTATCAAGAATACTTGTTTAGGGAGGAAGAACGCTATGTCCAGCCTGTACGAACGCGTCGGCGGCGAAGGCGCCGTCAACGCGGCCGTCGATCTCTTCTATCGCTACGTGCTCTCCGACGGGCGCATCGCCCGTTTCTTCGAGGACGTCGATATGGATCAGCAGATCGCCAAGCAGAAGTCGTTTCTGACCATGGCCTTCGGCGGCCCGAACAAATATACGGGCCTCGACATGCGCAACGCGCATAAGAGCCTCGTCGCGAAGGGCCTGAACGATTCCCATGTCGACGCGGTGCTCGAGAATCTCGGCCGCACCCTGCGCCAGCTCGGCGTCGGCGAGCCGGAAGTCAAGGAGGTCCTCGCACTTGCAGATTCGGTCCGCAGCGACGTGCTGAACCGTTGACGCTGCTGACCTACAAAGATCGCCCGGTCGAGATCGCGCCGGGCGAAACCGTCCTCGACGCCCTGCTGCGCGCGGGCGTCGAGGCGTCCTATTCCTGCCGCTCGGGCAACTGCCAGACCTGCCTGCACCGCGCCGTGGAGGGAACGCCCCCGGCGGAGTCGCAGAAAGGCCTGACCGACGCGCAGAAGGCGCTCGGTTTTTTCCTGCCCTGCATATGCGAGCCGACCTCGCCGCTCGTCATTGCGCCGCCGGACGACGCCGGGGCGGCGATGGAGGCCACGGTGCGGGAAATCACGCCGCTCACCGACGACGTGGTGCGGCTGAGAATCGAGACCGCGAACTTCGCCTATCGATCCGGGCAGTTTCTGGAGCTGATCGCGGGCGACGACCTCAGGCGTCATTATTCGCTCGCGAGCCACCCCGAGGAAGATCCCTTCCTCGAAATGCACATCCGCCTGCACCCGAATGGCCGCATGAGCCGGTATGTGCGGGAGACGCTGGTTGCCGGTCAGAAGCTCCATTTCGCCGGGCCGCGGGGAACCTGCTTCTACGAGGGCGTCGATGCGGACCAGCCGCTGACGTTGATCGGCGCCGGAACCGGACTGGCGCCGCTCTATGGCGTTCTGCGCGACGCGCTCCGTCAGGGGCATCGCGGGCCGATCCGGCTCTATCACGGCGCGCGCGAGCGCAAGGGACTATATCTCACCGACGAGCTTCAGGCTTTGGCGAAGGCGCGCGCCAATGTGGAATATATTCCGGCGACGCTCGATCTCGGCGCCAATGTTGCGGCGCTGGCCCTCGAAGCCGAAGCGCCACGCGCTGCGCATTCAGCCTTTTTCCTGTGCGGCGATGACGCCCTCGTCAACCGCCTGAAGCGCGACCTCTTCATGAGCGGCGCGAGTTTGAAGGCGATCCGCTCGGACGCGTTTACGCCTGCGGCGTAGACAAACGCCTTTGCGAGACGAGCAATCCAGAACGCTCCTCGCAATGACGACGGAAACAGGCGTCGCGAACCACTTCCTTCTCCCCGCAAGGGCCGCAAGCGGGGAGAGGGAGCGTCGCCCGCGGATCGACCTTACTCCGCCTCGGCCTCCTCCCGCTCCGCTTCGATCAGCTTCGCCCGCGCCTCGGCCGCCTCGCGCTGGCGGTTCCACATGCCAGCGTAATGACCGCCCAGGGCCAGCAATTCCGAATGCCGGCCCCGCTCGATGATGCGGCCATGGTCGAGGAAGAGGATTTCGTCGGCGTCCACCACCGTCGAGAGGCGATGCGCGATAACGAGCGTGGTGCGGCCCTTGGCGACGCGGCGCAGCGCTTCCTGGATCTCATGCTCGGTGAAGCTGTCCAGCGCGGAGGTCGCCTCGTCGAGAATCAGGATCGGAGGGCCTTTGAGGATCGTGCGGGCGATCGCGACGCGCTGCTTCTCGCCGCCCGAGAGCTTGAGCCCGCGCTCGCCGACCTGCGCCTCATAGCCGCCCGGCGCGCTCTGGATGAAGTCGTCGATCTGCGCCAGACGCGCGGCCTCGCGCACCTCCTCGTCGGTCGCGTCCCAGCGGCCGTAGCGGATGTTGTAGCCGATCGTGTCGTTGAACAGCACCGTATCCTGCGGCACCATGCCGATCGCCGCCCGCAGGCTTGTCTGCGTGACGTCGAGAATATCCTGCCCGTCGATCGTGATGCGCCCGCCCTGCGGCTCGTAAAAGCGGAACATCAGGCGCGAGATGGTGGATTTGCCCGCGCCCGAAGGGCCGACAATGGCGACGGTCTGGCCGGGCTCCGCCGCGAAGCTCACGCCCTTCAGGATCGGCCGGCTGGCTTCGTAGTGGAACTGCACATTGTCGAAGACGATGCGCCCCTCCCTCACGACAAGCGGCCTGGCGCCGGGCTTGTCGGAGATCTCGGGGTTCTGCGCTAGAATGCCGAACATCGTCTCGATGTCGATGATCGCCTGGCGGACCTCGCGATAGAACGTGCCCATGAAATTCAGAGGCTGCGCGAGCTGGATCATCATGGCGTTGATGAGCACGAAATCGCCGATCGTATTGCGCCCGGCGCGAACGCCATAGACGCACATGACCATCATGATCGTGACTCCGATGATGTAGATCACCGTCTGGCCGGCGTTGAGGACGGCGAGCGACACGTAAGAATGCGTCGAGGCGTTCTCGTAGAAAGCCATGGATTTGTCGTAGCGCGCCGACTCGCGCGCTTCAGCCGAGAAATATTTGACGGTTTCGTAATTGAGCAGGCTGTCGATCGCCTTCTGGTTCGCGTCCGTGTCGCTCTCATTCATTTTGCGCCGGATCGCGATGCGCCAGTTGGTTGCGAGCGTCGTATAGGCGAAATAGGCGCCCAGCGTGAGAATGAGCGCGACGCCATAGCGCCAGTCGAACTGGTAGAGAAAGACGCCAAGAACGAGAATCATCTCGATCGCCGTCGGCGCGCCGGTGGACATGACGAGCCGCGACAGCGTCTCGATGGCGTTGCGGCCGCGCTCCAGCACGCGCGTAAGACCGCCCGTCTTGCGGCTGATGTGAAAGCGCAGGGACAATTCGTGCATATGGACGAAAAGATCGGTCGCGAGCCGTCGCACGGCGTGCATCGCGACCGCCGCGAAAATGCCGTCGCGCGTCTGCATAAGGATGACGGAGATGATACGGATGGCGCCCATGAGCAGGGTAAAGCCCACCGCGCCGAGCCCAATGGCGGCAACCGCGCCCGCTCCGCTTTCCGCCAGCGCGTCGGTCGCCCATTTGAAAGCATAGGGCGTCATGGCGTTGAAGAGCTTGCTCACGAAGAGCAGCACGAAGACGACAGCGACGCGCCGCTCGAGATCGGCGCGCCCGCGCGGCCAAATGTATGGCCACAAATGGCGAATCGTCTTGAGAAGCGAGGCTTCGGAAAGGGAAGCGTCTTGCGGTCCGAGCGCGGAGCCCGGATCGCGTTGGCCAATTCTAAGCATTCGGGGTCCGGAAGTGACTGAAAGGGCGCCTCGGCGAGTGAGGCCTGAGCGTCATATAAGACCTTTAGCTCTTTCGCGCACCCCGCTTGACGGGCGGGCCGAAGGCGCCAGTTGACGGAAGAGAGTTATGCAGAAAATCAAGAACATTTGCGTCTACTGCGGCTCCGCCGAAGGAGACGATCCGCGCTACGCCATAGCCGCGGAAACTTTTGGACGGGCGCTGGCGAAAGCAGGCGTCGGACTCGTTTTCGGCGGCGGCTCCTGCGGACTGATGGGCGTGGTGGCGCGCTCGACGCTGAACGCCGGCGGACAGGTCACCGGCATTATTCCCGGCTTTCTGGATGAGCGCGAGATCGCGCTGCAGGGTCTGACGGACCTCATCGTCGTAGACGACATGCATACGCGAAAGCGGCTCATGTTCGAGAAGTCCGACGCCTTCGTCGCGTTGCCGGGCGGCATCGGCACCCTGGAAGAGCTTACCGAACAACTCACCTGGATCCAGCTCGGGCGCCACACCAAGCCGCTCGTCATCGCCGACATCGCCGGCTTCTGGCGCCCGCTGCTCTCGCTTTTCGCCCATATGCACAATTCGGGCTTCATCCGCAAAGGATATGACGTGCGCTATCTGGTGGCCGAACGCATCGAGGACATTCTGCCGATGATCCTGGCGACGGCGCGCCGGACGCCGGAAATCGCGGAGACGGCGGTGACGGAGAGGATGTGAGCTGGCCCCACCTGGCGTAGCTGCACCCAGAGCTTCGCCTCCTGCGGCGTCATGGCCTTGCGTAACGCGCGGGCGCGGGCGACGGACATGCGTTAAGACCCCACCCGTCGCGCTTCGCGCGCCACCCTCCCCGTAAAGGGGAGGGATGGGACTGCATCCGCATTGCTGATCACGACAAACGCTCGAAGCTGCATCCGCATTTCAGCATGAGCGCAAATCTTCGGGCTCAAATCCCTCCCCCTCGCGGGGAGGGTGGCGCGCGAAGCGCGACGGGTGGGGCCCGCCCTACTTCGCTCCCGACACAAGCAGCTTGTAATTGATCGCATCGACAATCGCCTCGAAGGAGGCGTCGATCACGTTCGCCGACACGCCCACCGTCGACCAGCGGTTTCCCTCGCCATCCGCGCATTCCACCAGCACGCGCGTCACGGCGTCGGTGCCGCCCTGGAAGACGCGCACGCGATAATCCACGAGCCGCACGTCGTCGATATATTTCTGATAGGCGCCCAAATCCTTGCGCAGCGCGAGATCAAGCGCGTTCACCGGGCCATTGCCCTCGGCCGCCGAAATGCGCGTCTCGCCATGCACCGCGATCTTCACGATCGCCTCGGCGCCGCGGTCCTCGAATCCGTTGCGCGCGAAGCGGCGGTCCACCGCGACGCTGTAGCGCTCAATGTCGAAGTAATGCGGCGCCTCGCCGAGCACGCGCTTGGCGAGGAGAAAAAACGAGGCGTCCGCGCCCTCATAGGCGTAGCCCTGCGCTTCCTTCTCCTTCACTTCTTCCAGCAGACGCGCGAGGCGGGGATCGTCCTTGTCGAGGAGAACGCCGAGGCGCGCGAGCTCCGCGATGATATTCGAGCGCCCGGCCTGGTCCGAGACAAGCACACGGCGCCGATTGCCGACGCTTTCGGGCGTCACATGCTCATAGGTCTTCGGATCGATCATCACGGCCGAGGCGTGAATGCCCGCCTTGGTCGCGAAGGCGCTGGCGCCGACATAAGGCGCATGGCGGTTCGGCGCGCGGTTGAGCAGTTCGTCGAGCGCATGGCTGATGCGCGTGAGATGGGCGAGCTTCTCGCGCGTCACGCCGATCTCGAAGCGCGAGGCGAATTCATCCTTCAATAGCAGCGTGGGAATGATCGTGGTGAGATTGGCGTTGCCGCAGCGCTCGCCCAATCCGTTGAGCGTGCCCTGAATCTGCCGCGCCCCCGCGCGCAGCGCCGCGAGCGAATTGGCGACCGCCTGCCCCGTATCGTCGTGACAATGCACGCCGACATTCTGGCCCGGAACGACCTTCACGACCTCCGCGACGATGCGCTCGACCTCATGCGGCAGCGCGCCGCCATTTGTGTCGCAGAGCACGACCCAGCGCGCGCCGGCGTCATAGGCGGCCTTCGCGCAGGCGAGCGCATAATCCGGGTTCGCCTTGAAGCCGTCGAAGAAATGCTCGCAATCGACGGCGACCTCCTTCTTCTTCGCGACGGCGTGCCTTACGGATTGCGTAATGCCTTCGAGATTGTCCTCTTCCGTGGAGCGTAAGGCGACCTTGACCTGATAGTCCCAGCTCTTGGCCACGAAAGTCACGGCGTCCGCCGCGCTGTCGAGCAGCGCCGCGACGCCTGTGTCGTTCTCGACCGAGCGTCCTTGCCGGCGCGTCATGCCGAAGGCGGAAAAGCGCGCCTTGATCTTCGGACGGCTCGCGAAAAATTCGGTATCCGTCGCATTGGCGCCGGGATAGCCGCCCTCGACATAATCGATTCCGAGCTCGTCGAGCATGGCGGCGATCTGCCGTTTGTCCTCAAGCGAGAAATCGACGCCCGTCGTCTGCGCGCCGTCGCGCAGCGTCGTATCGTAAAGCGTGACGCGTTCCTTGGCCATCAATGCGGTCCCGAGGCGGGCGGCGCCGCCAGATCCTTGGTCATCGTTGTATTGCCGAGCCATTCGCCGCCGATTGTCACGGTGTTTCGGCTTTGCGCGACATAGCCGCGCGCGGCGAAGAAATCGCGCGCCGCGTCGGAGGCTTCGACCGTGAGCTTCTTCGTTCCGCGCGCGCCCGCAAGTTTTTCGGCGGCGTCGGCAAGAGACGAACCGACGCCCCGCCTCGCCAGATCCGGCCGCACATAAAGCATATCGAGAAGCGTGTTGTCCTTCAGCGAAGCGAAGCCCGCAATCTCGCCGCCCACAAGCGCGACGATGGTCAGCGCGTTTGCGAGCTTTGCAGCGAAAACTTCTTCGTCATCCGCCGCCGACGCCCAGGCCTCGCGCTGGTCGTCGCTGTAATCCTCGGCCGCCAGCTCCTCGACGCTCGCGCGAAACAGCGCGGCGAGCGTCGGCGCGTCGCCTGGAAGAAACGGCCGAAGACCCGGCGAAACCCCGTGCTGCGCCATCAGACGACCTCGAAGGCGCGCAGCAAATGCCACGCGATGAAGGCCGCGCCCGCGAGCACGGCGACTTTGAAGAGGAGATACACCGCCCAATGGCGCTTGAACGGCAGCGTCTTTTTCCAGTCTTCGTTGGACATGGCTTGCTCCCTTTACCCCACCTCTCGGGCGAACCCCACCCGGCCCGCTTCGCGGGCCGCCCTCCCCGTAAAGGGGAGGGATGGCGCTGCATCGGCGCCGCGGTTTATTCCAGACAGCTTATCGAGCTGAGCGCAAATCTTCGGGCTCAAATCCCTCCCCCTTGCGGGGAGGGTGGCGCGCGAAGCGCGACGGGCGGGGGTCCGCATCACGGCGCCTCCCGAACGCTCTCACGCGCCCGCGCAAGAATTGTTTCGACGACGCCGTGCAGGTTCGAATCCACTTCCGGGTTCCAGAACCTGAGCGTGCGAAAACCATTGGCGGCGAAATGCGCGTCGCGGCGAATGTCATGTCGCAGCCCTTCATCGTCCGCATGCTGCGAGCCGTCGATCTCCACGATCATCCTGTGCTTGAAGCAGACGAAATCGAGAACGTAACCATCAACCGGCGCCTGACGGCGGAAATGCAAGCCCTCGGACCGCAGCTTGCGTAGCTGCACCCAGAGCTTCACCTCCTGCGGGGTCATCGTCTTGCGTAACGCGCGGGCGCGGGCGACGGACATGCGTTAAGACCCCACCCGTCGCGCTTCGCGCGCCACCCTCCCCGTAAAGGGGAGGGATGGGACTGCATCAGCGTCGCCATCAACATCACAGTCGCACAACCGCATCAACATCGCAGAAAAGGCGCCACTAAGCGGGCTCAAATCCCTCCCCCTTGCGGGGAGGGTGGCGCGCGAAGCGCGACGAGTGGGGGACAGCCCGCTCACCGCTTCACCTCCCAAGTCGTCGTGCCGTCCTTATTGTCCTTGAGCGCAACGCCCATGGCGGCGAGCTCGTCGCGGATGCGGTCGGACTCGGACCAATTCTTGGCGGCGCGGGCGGCGAGGCGAGCGGTGACAGCGTTAGCGATGAAAAGCTTTGTCTCTGGCGAAATCCCGTCTTCCTGGGCGGCTTTCGTAAAAACATCCAGCGACAGGCCGAGCATCGACAGACAGGACTTGAGGGCTATGCGCGCCTCGGCATCGTCGCCCTTCGCCTGCTTGGCGTATGACCGCAAGACTGTCAGAGCGTTCGGCGTGTTGAGATCGTCAGCGAGTGCGGAAACAAAATCCGGAGGAGGCGCTTCGCAAGGGGTATCGCCGCCGAGCAGATCGGCGAAACTCGCGAGTTCGTCCTCCGCCTCCTCCAGCGCCTTCACCGTCCAATCGATCGGCTGCCGGTAATGCGTCCGCAGCATCGCAAGCCGCAACACTTCGCCCGGCCATTTCCGCCCGCCGAACTTCTCCGTGTGCAGCAACTCGTGGATCGTCACGAAATTCCCCAGGCTCTTGGACATCTTCTCGCCCTCGACCTGAAGGAAGCCGTTATGCATCCAGTAATTCGCCATCACCGGCTGGCCGAACGCGCAGCAAGATTGCGCGATCTCGTTCTCGTGATGCGGGAACACCAGATCGATGCCGCCGCCGTGAATGTCGAACGTCTCGCCGAGATGCGCCCAACTCATGGCGGAGCACTCGATATGCCAGCCCGGACGGCCCCTGCCCCACGGGGAGTCCCAGCCCGGCTCGCTCTCCTTCGACGGCTTCCACAAGACGAAATCCATGTCGCCGCGCTTGTAGGGCGCGACGTCGACGCGCGCGCCGGCGATCATCTCGTCGAGCGAGCGGCGCGAGAGACGGCCGTAAGCGGGCATGGACGGCACGTCGAACAGCACATGACCGTCCGCCGCATACGCATGTCCCGTCGCGATCAGCTTCTCGATGATCGCGATCATCTGCGCGATATGCTCGGTCGCGCGCGGCTGCACGTCGGGCGGCAGGCAACCCAGCGCCTTCACGTCTTCCTGAAAGACCCTGTTGGTCTCTTCGGTCAGTTCGCGGATCGTGACGCCGCGCTCGGCGGCGCGGGCGTTGATCTTGTCGTCGACGTCCGTGATGTTGCGAACATATTTCACATGCTCCGGCCCGTACAGGCGCCGTAAAAGGCGATAGAGCACATCGAAGACGATGAGCGGCCGGGCGTTGCCGATATGCGCGAAATCATAGACCGTCGGCCCGCAGACATACATGCGCACATTGGCGGGATCGAGGGGGCGGAACGCCTCCTTCGTTCGCGTCAGCGTGTTGTAGATCTTGAGCGCGGGCGTCGACATGAAAACCTCTGTGGCCAGCATGGCCGGCGCGATTCATGTCGTTTGAGGGACGTGACGGCTCCGGCCAGCGTGGGTCGCTAGCTGATGATGATCCGGCCGCAAATTCGGCAGTTGAGCGTCATGGAACGGACCATGCGCCGGAAAACGCCGCCCCGTCAAGCGCGTTGTTGCGCCGCCGCATTACGGCAGGATCGTGGCGACTTAACGCATATTTTACTGCGTCCCGCTACCTCTTCGGAACGCCGCCGGCCTTGGGCGGCCTCTCATGGGCGCGGGCTGATGTTCATTCTCTCGTCGAAATACGAAAAGTCTCTCTGGCCGCGCATCGCCGCCCCGCTCGTCGCCGGCCTTCTCGTCTCCGCCGCCTATCATTCCAACGCCCAGGCAGCGCCCGCGTCGACCTACGTCGTCACCGACCAGGATGGCTACGGCGTGATGGAATGCCTCACGCAGAAGTCCGCCTGCGGCAAGTTCGTCGCCGACGCCTGGTGCGAGTCCCATGGCCACGGCCCAGCCAAGGCCTATGGCCGCGCCGAGGACATCACCGCCTCGATCGCGGCCGACGCGCCGCGCCAGCCCGTGCGGCCCGACGCGGCTGTCGTGTCCTGCGCCGATTAAGGGCTACTTCACCCAGTCCGAACATTTGGCGGGCTCCGCCCCTCCCCACGGCTGGATCGCCACGGTCGCCGTCGAGTTTTCCGGCGAACCTTCGACAAGCTTGTCGGAATAGACCATGTAGACCAGCATGTTGCGCTTGGTGTCGCAGCCGCGTGCAATGTGCATCTGCTTGAAGAGAAGCGACCGGCGCTCGCTGATGACGAGATCGCCCTGGCTGAATTTTTCCTTCTCCTTGCCGGCGCGCAGCCTGATCGGCCCATACTGGCTGCAGGCGAGCGAGACTTCCGACGTCTGCTCAGCGACGCCGAACATGCCGGCGACGCCGCCCTTTTCGTGCGCGGTATAGGTGCAGGCGACGCCGTCGATCAGCGGGTCGTCGACGACATAGGTCGCGAGCTTGTCGTTGGGCGTCAGCAGCTTGAAGTCGGTCGACTTGCGGAAGATGAGGTCGGGTCCCTCCTGAGCAGAGGCGGCGCCGGCGGAAAACGGCGCGGCGAAGGCGACCGCAACAATCGCGAGAAATCTGCAAGTCTTCATATGGCGACCCTCCAATGGCTCGGGGCGGATATGGGCGAAGACCGCGCTCAAGGGAAGAGGGGCTGCGGCTGCGGCGCAGCAAAAAATGCGTCGGCCGCGCCGGGCGGGCCGGCGCGGGTCCGACGGCCCGCCTTGTTGCGGACATGATGCGCGGCAGAATCCCCCACGGATTTGATCGGCGGCGCAATTAAGCGAATATGAAGAAAGCGCGCCGCGATTCCAGGACTCGGGTCGCGCGGAGAGGCTCAAAGATCGCCCCGCGCCGGGCCGGCAGCCGGAGCACGAGATGAGGCCGACCTTGAGGCCGGAGTATTTACGCAGTTTCCTTGCAACCGCGCTCGGCGCTGCGCTTCTCGCCTTGCTCCCTTCGCAGGCGGCGCGGGCCGAGAGCGCCTATTGCACGGATCTGCGCGCCCAGATCGCCAAGGCCGGCGCCGAGGGCTTGCAGGCGCGCTATCGCGCCGCGGCCGCCAAGCAGCGCGCCGAATATGGCAAGCTCGCCGCCCGTGGCCGGGCGATGGGCTGCGACCGCGAACAGTTTCTCTTCTTCGGGGACCCGCCCCCGCCCCAGTGCGCCGCCGTCAATGCGCGGCTCGGCGTCTTGCAGGGCTCCATCGCCGCCTATGACCAGGGCGCGACGGACGACAGCCAACGGCAGGCGCTCATGGCCCGCTACGAGGTCGACTGCCGCAACCAGCGCGTGGCCGCCCACGAGCCGCAGCCCAGGAGTTTCTTCGAGGAGCTGTTCGGCGTCGGCGCGCCGGACCAAGCGACGGGATTGCGCGAGGTCCCCATCGGCCCGCCGCGGGATGAGACGCTCGACCCCAATTACGACGGCGAAAGCGAGCAGGCGGAGGAGCGTCCGCGCGGCGGCCCCATGGCCATCTGCGTCCGCGAATGCGACGGCGGCTTTTTCCCGATCACCTATTCGGCGAAGGGTTCGCAGCTCGACGACCTCAACACGCTCTGCAAGACCATGTGCCCCGGCGCGGAAGCGAAGCTCTACACGCAGTCGCAATGGAAGGGCCTGGACTCAGCCATCTCCATCGACGGCGAGGCTTATGCGGACCATCCCAATGCGCGGAAGTTCGAGAAGGTCTTCGACCCGTCCTGCGGTTGCAGGCCGCGGGGCCAGAGCTGGACGGAGGCCCTGGCGGAAGCCGAGCGGATACTCGCCGAGCGCAACAAAAAGGACCAGATGATCACGGCCGAGCAGGCGGAACAGATGTCGCGGCCGATTTCTCCAAGCGACCCGCGCGCCCGGAAGCCGGACGGCTCCGCGCCGCCGCCAGCGCCCGGCACGGGCGACGGCTTGCGCGGGACGGAGGGCAGCGTGACGACTGGCGGGCCGGAAGTATTTCGGGAAGTCGTCGGCCCGGACGGGGTGAAGCGGCGCGTCCGCGTCGTGGCGCCGACGCTCTGACGGCGGATAAAATCGCCAGCGGGCGTCCGCCGGAAGCGCGCTCTAACCTATGGAGCGATCACGGCGCCGTCTAACCCTCCGCCCCCATATGCGACTTCACCGTCTCGATCAGTTGCTTGATCGAGAACGGCTTCGGCAGGAATCCGAAGTCGCCCTCCGGAAGGTTCTTGGCGAAGGCCTCCTCGGCGTAGCCAGAGACGAAGATCACCTTCGCCTTCACGCCGCGCCTGCGCAGCTCCGCGAACATTGCGGGACCGTCCATTTCGGGCATGACGACATCGGAGACGATCAGGTCGATCTTGCCGCCGACCTGCTCCACGACCTCCAGCGCCTCGAGGCCGGTCGTCGCCTCGAGCACGGTGAAGCCGCGCGACTTGAGCGAGCGGGCGCCGATGGAGCGCACGGCGTCCTCGTCCTCGACCAGCAAAATGACGCCCTGCCCCGTGTAATCGGCGGCCGGCTTCGGCGCCTCGGTCTCCTTCTGGGGCGTCTCCTTCGCTTCGGGAATGTAACGCGGCAGGAAGATGCGGAACACCGTGCCCGCGCCCACTTCGCTCGACGCGAAGATGAAGCCGCCCGATTGCTTCACGATGCCGTAGACCGTCGAGAGGCCGAGGCCCGTCCCCTTGCCGACTTCCTTCGTCGTGAAGAAGGGTTCGAAGATTTTCTCGATAACTTCCGACGGGATGCCCGCGCCGTTATCCTCGACCTCGACGAGAACGTAGTCGGCCGCGACCAGGTGGACGAGGCTGAAGCTCGCACATTCGTCCTTCGTGACGTTGCGCGTCCGAATCTGCACGCGGCCGCCGGAATCCGGCATGGCGTCGCGGGCGTTCACGACGAGATTGATGATGACCTGCTCGAACTGCGTAATATCGGCCTTCACATACCAAAGGTCGCGGCCGTGGCGCAGATCGAGTTCGTTCTTCTCGCCGACGACCCGGCGCAGGAGGATCTGCAGCTCCGACAGCGCGTCGCCGAGCTGAAGGACCTGCGGGCGCAGCGTCTGGCGGCGAGAGAAGGCGAGCAGTTGCCGCGTCAGGCCCGCCGCGCGATTCGCCGTCTCCTTGATCTGGCGAATGTCGCGGAAGGCCGGATCGGTGGGCCGATGGCTCGACAGCAGCAAATCGGAATAGCCGATGATCGCGGTGAGCATATTGTTGAAGTCGTGCGCGATGCCGCCCGCGAGCTGGCCTACCGCGTTCATCTTCTGCGACTGCGCGAACTCCTCCTGCAGCTTGCGCTGCTCGGAGGTGTCGAGCGCATAGAGGGTCGCGCCCTTCTGCCCCGAATCCTCGGCCGGAGAGACGAAAAAACGGGCCGAGCGCGGTCCTGCTCCCTCCTCGAAGGAGACATTGACGGGCTTGACGTCGCTCTTGCCCTCGACCGCGTCCTGAATCGCCTTGCGCAGGGCTTCCGCGTCGCGCTCGGAGAGGCCGGCGAGCACCGACCAATGATCCTTGCCGTGGCCGGCCTTGAGCGCATTGGGCAGAAGCTTGGCGAAGGCCGCGTTGGAATCCTGCACGCGTCCTTCCGCGTCGAGCGTCGCGATCGCCATGGGCGTGGAATTGAAGAAGCGCGCAAAGCGCACCTCGGCCGCGCGTAGATCCTCTCCCGGCTTTTCTCCGGCCGCGCGGTTGAGCACGAGCGTGCGCGAAGGGCCGGCGGCGCCGTCCTGGCCGAAGGCCACCTGATGCAGCAGGCGCACGGGCAGCGAACGACCGTTGCGGCAACGCAGATCGAGATCGATCTGCTCGGTTCGCACCTCGCCCGGCGAACCGGACACCGCCGCGAGCAGCGCCGCGCCGTTATTGGCGACGATGGAGGCGAGAGTCGCGCCGCCGGAGCCGACCTGCGTGAGGTCGTAGCCGAGCCAGCCGGCGAGCGTCTTGTTCATGTAGGAGACCGAGCCGCCCGGATCGGCGGAGAAAAAGCCGGCCGGCGCGTGATCCAGAAAATCGATCGCGTGCTGAAGCTCCTGGAAGACCCCCTCCTGGCGCTGGCGCTCGCCGGTGACGTCCGCCACGCGCCAGAGCGAAGCGCGCGACCCCGCATGCGGCAGAGGCCGCACCTTGATGCGATACCAGCCGACGGCGCCGGCGCCGTTCAGCGGCGGCGACAGACGCAGATCCTCCACATGAGCCGTTCCGGCTTTTGCGGCCTGGGCCAGCCTGTAGATCGCCTCGGAGACCTCCGGCGGTCCTGAGAAAAGCCTCTCCACCACCTGCAGGCCCGAGACGTCGCGCGCGCCGCAGAGCTCCATATAGGCGTCGTTGGCGTAGGCGATCTGCATGTCCCCTTTGGTGACGAGCAGGCCCTCGGTGGTCGAGTCTGCAATGAGCTTGGTGATGTCGTTGCGCGGGGCGCGCGACGAGAACTGGATGAGGCCGACCGCGTAGGCGAAGAGGAAGAACACCCCGGCGACGCCGAACAGCGCGAGCGCGAGCATGATGAAACGCGGGGCCATGGCCGCGGGCGCCAGAAAAAAGACGCCGAGCACGGCGACGATCGACGCCGCCAGCGCCAGCACGAGTCCGGCGTTGCCGGGCCGGTCGCTTCGGTCAAATGCAGACGACGCCGCCCTATCGGTCATCCTGAACGCCCCGCGTGTCGCGCCCGGACGCGGCGCGCGTCCCGAGCGATTCGCTCTGCATGCCAGAATATGATTAATGAAGGCGCGCGTCGAACACGCGCGGCCTTCCGACTCGTCAAACCTGAAGTTCGCCAGAATCACATTGAAGAATGGCGGCCCGCGGCGCGGATGGCAACGGCGCCGGACCGATTTCAACCGCAGTCCGGCGTTTCGTTAACCATTGATTAACCTTTTGCGGCCTCTTGCCTGAAAAGCTGTTACCTTGGCAAGGTTCAGGCGCGTTCGAAGAGAGACCTGCGGTTCATGTCAGAAAAATTCTCGCAACTGCTCCCAATTCTCGGAGCAATCGTGGCGTTCCTCATCGCCGCGCTCCTCGTCCTATACATCATCCGACTTCTTTTCGGCCGGAGAATACGCGCGGCTGGGACGAAGAAAGGCGGACGCCGTCTCGACGTGGTCGACGTCTTCGACCTCGATCGCGAGCGCCAGCTCGTGATCGTGCGGCGCGACAATATGGAACATCTCCTGCTGATCGGCGGCCCCAACGATCTTCTGGTCGAGGGCGCGATCGCGCGGCCCGAGGGCGCGATGCCTCGTCCCGCGACGGAGACCCGCGCCGCCCCGGCCGCCGCCGGCGCCTGGCCGCCCGGCCCGGCGGAAGCGCCGCTGCCTCCGCCTCCGCCCGGGCCTCTTCCGAAGCCGGCCGCGCCCGGTCCGCTCAACCTGCCGCCGGATCTCTTTGCGCCGGCGCCGACCAAACCGACGCCTGCTGAATCCGGTCCCCCCGCGCCGCCGCCGGCGCCCCCGCCCGCCGCCGCGCCCCCGGCTCCGCCGCCCGCGCGCCCGGCTCCACCCGCGCCGCCGCCGCGACCGGCCGCGCCGCGCCCGGCGACCCCGCCCTTCCTGGCGCGCACCCAGCGGTTGATTCAGCCCAAGGGCGAAACCGGTCCCGGCGCGCCGCCGCCTCCCGCGCCCAAGCCGGCGACGCCGCCGCCTGCGCCGGTCGCCGCTCCGCCGGCCCCGCCGCCAGAGCCGCCGGCGCCCGCCGCACCGCCGCCTCCCCCGCCTCCCCCGCCGCCGGCCCAGATGCGCCCCCCGGCTCCGCCGCCGGCGCCCCCGCCCGCGCCACCTGCGCCGCCGTCGGCTGCGCCCGAAGTCGACCCGCTGGAGTCGCTGGAGGCGGAAATGGCCCGCCTGCTCGGCCGGCCCGAGAAGGAGTAAAAAAGAAGGGCGTCGCAACGAGGCGACGCCCTTTCCCCGGTCCCGGGTCTTGCGGTTCGATTCTAGTCGTCGCGATAGACTTTCTCGCGCCGCTCGTGACGCTCCTGCGCCTCGATGGAGAGGGTCGCGATCGGCCGCGCGTCGAGACGCTTCAGCGAAATCGGCTCGCCCGTCTCCTCGCAATAGCCGTAGCTGCCATCTTCGAGACGTCCCAAGGCGGCGTCGATCTTGGCGATGAGCTTCCTTTGGCGGTCGCGCGCGCGCAGTTCGATCGCGCGATCCGTCTCTGACGACGCGCGGTCAGCGAGATCGGGATGGTTCTCGTTCTCGTTCTGGAGCGCGGCCAGCGTCTCGCGGCTTTCGTGGAGAATGTCTTCTTTCCAGGCCAAAAGCTTCCGGCGAAAATATTCTCGCTGCCGGTCGCACATGAAAGGCTCGTCTTCCGACGGCTTATAGGCTTCGTCCAGATCCACCGTCATTGCCGCGAATCCCGTGTTGGACCATAGGCGCGGCCTATATAGACGGGCGCAGAAGCTGACACAATCATATTTCACCGCGCGGCGGAGAATGACTCCTTTCGCAAGCCGTTCGCGCCGCCGCGCCCTGCAACTCGTTCAGTCGATTGCATAAACCCGTCGATTGAATCCTTGCGCGTCACGCCGGCGCGCGCAATTGCCCGGCTGAAGCCGTCTCTCCACGAAACTCCCGGAGGTCTTCGAACGCGTTCCAAAAAAGGCCTGCGACGCCGATCGCCGCGGGCGCATTTTCGGGGGTTTGCCGCTTGTGCTTCGACCTGACGACTTCAGCCGGTCGCCTTGCGCAAATTCTCGTCGACCTTGTCGAGGAATCCCGTGGTGGACAGCCAGTTTTGATGATGGCCGACAAGCAGCGCGAGATCCTTCGTCATGTAGCCGGCTTCGACCGTCTTCACGCAGACCTCTTCAAGCGTCTTCGAGAAGCGTGCGAGCTCTTCATTGCCGTCGAGCTTGGCGCGATGGGCGAGGCCGCGCGTCCAGGCGAAGATAGAGGCGATGGAGTTGGTCGACGTTTCATGACCCTTCTCGTGCTCGCGATAATGGCGCGTCACCGTGCCGTGCGCAGCTTCCGCCTCCACGGTCTTGCCGTCCGGCGTCATCAGCACGCTGGTCATAAGGCCGAGCGAGCCGAAGCCCTGCGCAACGATGTCCGATTGCACGTCGCCGTCATAATTCTTGCAGGCCCAGATATAGCCCCCCGACCATTTCAGCGCGGACGCCACCATGTCGTCGATGAGGCGGTGCTCGTACCACAGGCCCAGCGCCTCGAACTGCGGCTTGAATTCCTTCTCGTACACATCGGCGAAGATGTCCTTGAACCGGCCGTCGTAAGCCTTGAGGATCGTGTTCTTGGTTGAAAGATAAACGGGAAATTTGCGCTGAACGCCGTAATTGAACGAGGCGCGGGCGAATTCGTAGATCGAGTCGTCGATATTGTACATCGCCATGGCGACGCCGGCGCCCGGGAATTTGAAGACCTCCTTCTCGATCACCTCCCCGTTCTCGCCCTCGAACCTGATGGTCAGGCGCCCTTTTCCGGGGGTCTTGAAATCAGTGGCCTTGTACTGATCGCCAAAGGCGTGACGGCCCACCACGATCGGCTGCGTCCAGTGCGGGACAAGGCGCGGGACGTTGTTGCAAATGATCGGCTCGCGGAAGATGACGCCGCCCAGAATGTTGCGGATCGTGCCGTTCGGCGACTTCCACATTTCCTTGAGGTTGAACTCCTTCACGCGCGCTTCGTCCGGCGTGATGGTGGCGCATTTCACGCCGACGCCGTGCTGCTTGATGGCGTTGGCGGCGTCGATCGTCACCTGATCGCTGGTGGCGTCCCGGTTCTGAATCGAGAGGTCGTAATAAAGGAGATCGATGTCGAGATAGGGCCGGATCAGCTTATCCTTGATGAAGGCCCAGATGATGCGGGTCATTTCGTCGCCGTCGAGTTCGACGACAGGGTTGGCCACCTTGATCTTCTGCATGTCTTGACGGTCCTCGCGCTGCGCGCGCCTTAATACCCCTGCTCCGGCGCCAGGGAAAGCGGCGCTTGGAACCATGTTCCGGCAATGACCTGAGGACGAAGGTCGCCCCGGGCTTCGGGCTCTCCCGATCTCTTGCAGGCTCTTGAGAACCGCGCGGGAAACCGACATCCCAAGCCTTGCGGAAAAGCATCAAAGGCGCCACTCCGCCGCTTCGCTTGCGGGAAGTTGCCGTTCTCGGCGCCAACTGGCCGCGGAGGGGTGAGGCCCCTCGGCGCCGATCGCGTCTGGCCCCTTCCCCCGCGCGCCGCTTTTCGCCTATTTAGCGACTTCTTTGCCAGAGGATGCGCAAATTGGTCGGAGCGGGGACGGATCATACGAAGCAGGCGCTCACGGGCGGGCCGGCGATCATTCTGGTGCGCCCGCAATTGGCCGTGAATATCGGCATGTGCGCCCGCGCCATGGCCAATTTCGGGCTCTCCGACCTGCGCCTCGTCTCGCCGCGCGAGGGCTGGCCGCGCACGGGCGCCTATCGCAAGGGCGCCTACGCCGCCGCCGCCGGGGCGGCGCATCTTTTGGAGCAGGCGAAGCTCTATGACAGCGTGCGCGAGGCGATCGCCGACCTCAATTTCGTCTACGCCGCGACCGCGCGCGGACGCGGGCAGATGAAGGATGTGGTTCCGCCCGCCAAGGCGCTGGCCGATACGGCCGCCGGCGTCGCGGCGGACGAGAAGCGCGGCTTTCTCTTCGGCCCTGAGCGCACGGGCCTCGACAATGACGACGTCGCGCTCGCCGACGCAATCCTGACCTTTCCGGTCAATCCGGCCTACGCTTCGCTCAATCTCGCGCAATCCGTCCTGCTCGTCGGCTATGAATGGTTCCGCGCCGCCCATGGCGACGCCCTTCCCTACGCGCTGGAAGAGCGCTCGCCCCCGGCGACGCGCGAGATGACCATGGCTTTCTTCGATTTTCTCGAAGAGGAGCTCGACAAGCGCGGTTTCTTTCGCCCGCTCGACAAGAAGCCGGTCATGTCGCGCAATCTGCGCAACATGTTCCACCGCATGGGCCTGACGCAGCAGGATGTGCGCACGCTCTGGGGCATGGTGGTGCGGCTGGTGGAAGGACCGCGCCGTGATCCGAAGAAAATTTGGCGGCGGAAGAAGCTGGAAGACGCGGAGGGCTGAGACCACCCTTGTATCTGCCTATCAACGGATTTGTGAGATTCAAGCGACCTGCGTCGGGAGGGATGGCCATCCCTCCCGACGCGCGGCGATGTCGCCCGCCCACCCTTTGGCTACAACCGTCGGGGAGCCTGGGATCGTCGCCGCAGCTGCGCACGACCGAACAGTCGCTTGATTTGCAATCGCACGCACAAGGCAGGTTACCGTGGCAAAGATCATTTGTGGAGTTGACGTTTCCAAGGCGCGCCTCGACGTCTTCGTCGCTGGGCCCAACGTCGCCGCCGCCTTCGACAACACCGCCGAGGGCGTCGACGCGCTCGCCGGCTTCTGCCGAGAGCACGGCGTCGCGCTCGTCGCCATGGAGGCCACCGGCGGCCTCGAAAAGCTCGCCTTTCTCCTGCTCTGGAAAAGCGGCCTACCTTGCGCGCGCGTCAATCCCCGCCAGGTTCGCGACTTCGCCAAGGCGGCCGGCGCGCTGGAGAAGACCGACGCGATCGACGCCCGCCTCATCGCCGGCGCCGCCCGCGCCCTCAACATCGTCGAGACAAAGCCGCCCAGCGACGCCCAGCAGCGTCTCGAGGCGCTGACCACGCGTCTCTCGCAGATCGTCGCCGACCTCGTCACGCAAAAGCAGCGCCGCCATACGACAAGCGACGCTCTCGCGCGCGGCAGCATCGAGGCCGTCATCGCCTTCCTCGATGCGGAGGCCCGCCGCTTCGAGAAGGAGATCGCCGCCGAAATCGAAAAGGATCCGCTCTGGGCGCGCCTCGACGCCGCCCTGCGCAGCGTCAAGGGCGTCGCCGACCGCACTGTCGCCCGCCTCCTCGCCGAGCTCCCGGAGATCGGCGTCTATTCCAACAAGGCGATCGTCAAGCTCGCCGGCCTCGCCCCCATCGCCAACGACAGCGGCGCCCGCAGGGGCAATCGCCACATCCGCGGCGGACGCGCCCGCGTTCGCTCCATCCTCTTCCTCGTCGCCGGCATCGCAATGCGCTTCGACAAGAAGCTCAAGGCTTTCCACAACGCCCTCATCCAGAAGGGAAAACCCAAAATGGTCGCCCGAATCGCCCTCGCCCGAAAACTTCTCGTCATCCTCAACGCAAGAGCAAGAGAAGCCAGGGACGCTTTCCCTCCAGTCCATCCTTGACAGACCAGATAGTCGCTCCCCGTAAAGGGGAGGGTGAAAGTCGTTGCGATTAAAAACGGTTCTTGCGAGCCCCTCGATTGCGTCGTCGCTTACGCTCCTCGCAATGAGATTCCGTATCGTCAGCGCCGTTAAGCCCTCAATGCAACACCCGCTTCACGTCCTTGTGCGCCGTCGGCGGCGGGGCGAGCGGGCTCGCCTGATGATGCAGCAGCCGCCATTTGCCCGCGATCATGCGAAACCAGTTCGTCGCCAGCAGCAGCCCGCCGCCGACCTCCTCCACGCAGAATACGCGCCCGTCCTCGCCCTCAATCAGCGCCCGCTCCTCCCGCGCCGTCACCGTCTCCTGTGACGGATTACGGAAGATGTCGCGGTAGGAGGCGACAACCGGCGCGCAGCCGATCAGCGCCGGCCAGCCCGGATGCACGCAGGTGACGCCCTCCTCCGCCCAGATCGCCTCCATGGCGGCGAGATCGCGCGCGGCGAAGGCGCGGTAATAGGCGGCGTTGGCCGCGAGAAGGCTGTCTTCGTCCATGAAGGGACAGTGGTGGATTCACCCGGCCATGGCAATAGACTGGCGCCCTATTTGCGGACGGGCGTCATGGATTCGCTGACCTTATTCGGATTGTTCGCCGTGAGCGCCATGCTGTTCGCCTATGCGCTGGAAGAGCGCAGCCACTGGTTCGTCCTCGGCTTCGCGGCTTCCTGCGCGCTCGGCTCCCTTTACGGCTTTTTGCAGGGGGCCTGGCCCTTCGGGCTCGTCGAGGCGGTCTGGTCGGTCGTGGCGCTAAGGCGCTGGCGCGCGCGCATGGCGGACTTTCGCCGCCGCGACGGAAACCCCAAATGAAATCCGATCCGTATCGCGGCCAGCCGAATTGTGCTAAGCACGCGCCAACTCCCGGCCTTGAACCGGGCGCAGGAGGCCTGAAAATGTTCATCCAGACCGAAGCCACCCCCAATCCCGCCACGCTGAAATTCCTCCCCGGCCAGAATGTTCTCGGCCAGGGCGCGATGGAGTTCCGCTCGCCCGAGGCGGCCGCCAATGCGCCGCTCGCGCAGGCGCTCCTCGCCATAGATGGCGTCGAAGCGGTGATGTATGGGGGCGACTTCGTCTCGGTCACCAAGGACGAGAAGGACTGGGCGCATCTTAAACCCGCCATCCTCGGCACAATCATGGAACATTTCGCCTCCGGCGCGCCGCTCCTGACCGACGGCGCCGCCGCCGTGACCGACCATGACGGTGAGTTCTACGATGAAGCCGACGCGGAGACCGTGGCGACGATCAAGGAGCTGATCGAGACGCGCGTGCGGCCAGCCGTGGCGGGCGATGGCGGCGATATCGTCTTCAAGGGCTTCCGCGACGGCGTGGTCTATCTCGCCATGAAAGGCGCCTGCTCGGGCTGTCCTTCATCCACGGCGACGCTCCGAAACGGCATCGAAAACCTGCTGCGTCATTTTGTTCCGCAGGTGAAAGCGGTTCAACCGGCCTGAGGCGAATCCGGTCGGGCGCATGTCGAGGCTCGCGCCCGCGCCTTCACCGCTTCGCGGGCGCTGAGAAGTCTTCGTAAGAAACGGAGAGATCGTTCTTTCCCGCCGCCGCTTTCACGTCGATGACGAGTGACCATGCGGGATCGACAAAAGAATAAGAATGCCGCCCATTGGCCGCCGCCATCTCGGCGAACAACTTGTTGTAATAGGCGTCGTTGGGGCCTTGCGGATCGTATCTGAAGGAAACGGTGAAGATCGGATAGGCGTCGTTATTGCACAATTCGACTTTCCTGATCTCGATCCGCGCCCGGTTCAGGACGCGTTTCGTCGGATGCGACCATTGTCTCAGGTCCACCGCCCTGCAGCCATGCGCCAGCTCCCTGTAGAGCGACGTCGCCTCCAGAAGCGGCGCGGACAGGGCCGGTCGAGCGGCGCAGGCGAGGGCCGCGCCGGCCCCGGCGAGTCTCAAAATCTTCTTCACTCCGGCGCCTTTCGTTTTGCGAGCGGGGCGATGATAGCGCGTAATTCTTGCGCGAGCGCCATGCGTTGGCGCAAGGCCCGGCTGCGGCGCCGCCGTCGCCAATCCCCCTTCCTTGGTTGGAGGAAGCGCCGACCCACGACGACGCGCCTCTCGGCTTGACGAAAGCCCGCTCGATCTTTTCGCGCCCTTTGTTGATCGCGGCCCCAAAAGGGTCATATGCTCCGCCCATGCGAATCCTTGCGATTGACACCGCCCTGCCCGCCGTATCGGCCTGCGTGCTCGACCACGACGCGGAGGAGCCCATCGCTTCCGAGACCATCGCCATGGAGCGCGGCCATGCGGAAGCGATCATGCCGCTGATCGAGCGGGTCATGAGCAAGGTCCAGGGCGGCTTCTCCACGATCGACCGCGTCGCCGTCGCGGTCGGCCCCGGCTCCTTCACCGGAATTCGCATCGGGCTCGCCGCCGGCCAGGCCATCGCGCTGGCCTGCAAGGCCGAGGTTGTCGGCGTCTCGACGCTCGCCGCGCTCGCCGCGCCATTGATCCTGGAGGAATTCGACGGCGTCGTCGCCGCCGCCATCGACGCCCGCCATGGCAAGGTCTATGTCGCGGCTTTCGGCCCGGACGGCCGCGCGCTCCTCACGCCGCGCCGCGCCGGCGCGCATGAGGCGCTGCGGGCGCTGGGCGACGGGCCGCTGCTGCTCATCGGCTCGGGCGCCGAACTGCTGGCGAAGGAGGCCCGCGCGGGGGGCATGGCGGTCAGGATCGTCAGCGAGCAGGCCTCGCCAAACATCGAATACGTCGCCCGCCTTGGTCTCGCCGCGCGTCCAGAGACCGCGCCCGCCAAGCCGCTTTACCTGAAGGAGCCGGACGTCACCCTGCCTGGCAAGCCGCCGGAACCGGCCTTGTCCTCCGCCGCGCCCGAGGCCGAGCCGGCGCCCGAGGCCAGCCCCCCCGCCGCCGCCGAGCCGGCCCCCGACAGCGCCCCGTCGCAAGAGGCTCTCGCCTCCGCGCCCGCGCAGGCATAGATTTTTCCCGATGAGCCTGCTGACCAGTTTTTTCGCCAAGCCGACCTTCGTCGTCCGGCCGATCGGCGCCGAACGCGCGGAGGAGTGTGAGACGCTGCACGGCGCGTCCTTCGCCTTCGGATGGTCCAAGATCGATTTCGAGAGCTATCTCACCGACCCCCATGTCATCGCCGACGGCGCGGTCTCGGAGGGAGCGAGAGGCAAGCTCGGCGGCTTCATCCTCTCTCGCCTCCTCCCGCCCGACGCCGAGGTGCTCACCTTCGCCGTCGATCCGGCCCGCCGCGGCGCGGGACTGGGCCGCATGATCCTCGACAAGCATCTCGAAAATCTGGAGCGCGGCGGAGCCCGCCTTGTCTTTCTGGAAGTCGCCGACGACAACGAAGCGGCGCTGAAGCTCTATTATCGCTTCGGCTTCAAGGAGATCGGCCGGCGGGAGAATTATTACCAGCGCGCCGACGGGACGAAGCGCGCAGCGGTGAATTTGAGGCTGGAGATGTAGACGACAGTCTGGTTTCCCAGCTTGCCACACTGAACTAAGTCGACTAAGTTCATCTCCATGCGTACGGTCAACATCCACGAAGCGAAGACGCAACTATCGCGCCTTGTCGAGGAAGCGGCGAAAGGGGAATCCTTTATCATCGCCAAGGCCGGGAAGCCGATGGTGAAAGTTACGGCTCTCGGCGCTCTGGAGAAGAAAGCGGTTCGACGTCTGGGTTTCCTCAAGGGCAAGATTTCGGTCCCCGAAGATTTCGACACAATGGGCGCCGAGGAAATCGAGCGGATGTTTGCAGGCGACGAGTGAGATATCTTCTCGATACGCATTTGATCTTATGGGCGGCCGGAGATTTCGAACGACTACCCCGCTACGTGCAGGCTGTCTTGAAGGACGGCGGCAACGAAATCACATTCAGCGTCGCGAGCCTTTGGGAGATCGTTATCAAGAACGGTCAAGGCCGGAGCGATTTCGTTGTCGACGCCGCCGAACTGCGGCAGGCCCTCGCCGATAATGATTTCCGGGAATTACCGGTGCTTGCCGAGCATGTGCTCGCCGTCGAGGCGCTGCCCTTCCTACACAAGGATCCGTTCGACCGGCTTCTCCTTGCGCAAGCGATCATCGAGGGGCTGGTCTTGCTGACCTCGAACAAAGCGCTGGCGCGCTACCCAGGACCCGTGCAGGCGGTTTGACGATCACGCGCGCACTCGTCTGAGCGCTAGAAATATTGGAGTCGGCTCCCCCGCTAAAACCTCGTATAATGACGCGAACGGCAGCGGTTGCGAGCGAGTCGCGCCTTCAGGCCTAAAGGAGCATCAAAGATTTCCACCCTGGTTTCGAACGCCGCTGAAGCGCTTCAGGCGTCCCCCGAGACGACGGCCCCGCAAGGCGGGAATGAGCTCGGCGGCAAGGTTCTGGTCAAGTCTTACGGCTGCCAGATGAACGTCTATGACGCGACGCGCATGGCGGATCTTCTCGGCCGCGAGGGTTATGCCGAAACCGCCGACGAAGCCGAGGCCGATCTCGTCATCCTCAATACCTGCCATATCCGCGAAAAGGCCGCCGAGAAGATCTATTCCGAGCTCGGGAAGCTCGCTTTGGAAAAGCGCGACCGCGAGGCGCAGGGCCGCGACATGAAGATCGTCGTCGCCGGCTGCGTGGCGCAGGCCGAGGGCGAGGAGGTCTTGAGGCGCCAGCGCGCGGTCGATCTCGTCGTCGGCCCGCAGAGCTATCACCGCCTGCCGGACCTTCTGAAACAGGCGAAAGACGGCCGCCGCCTCACCGACACGGAATTCGCGGTCGAGGACAAATTCGACGCCCTGCCCCAGCCAAGCCGCGCCCAGATCCGCGCCCGCGGCGTCTCCGCCTTCGTCACAGTGCAGGAGGGCTGCGACAAGTTCTGCTCCTTTTGCGTGGTTCCCTACACGCGCGGCGCGGAGGTCTCACGGCCCGTCGCCGACATCCTCGCCGAGACGCGGCGGCTCGTGGACGCTGGCGTCCGCGAGATCACGCTCATCGGACAGAACGTCAACGCCTATCGCGGCGCCGACGATAATGGCGCGGAATGGAGCCTCGCCCGCCTGCTCGCGCATCTCGCGGACATGCAGGGGATCGAGCGGCTGCGTTACACGACCAGTCATCCTGTCGACATGGCGCAGGATTTGATTGACGCGCATGGGTCGATTCCAAAGCTCATGCCCTATGTCCATCTCCCGGTCCAATCGGGGTCGGACCGCATCTTGAAAGCCATGAACCGCAAGCATAACGCGGAAGACTATCTCGACATCGTCGCCCGGCTCCGCAAGGCGCGGCCGGACGTGGCGCTGTCGTCGGACTTCATCGTCGGCTTTCCTGGCGAGACGGACGAAGATTTCGAAGCGACGATGCGGCTCGTGCGCGAGGTCGGTTTCGCGTCAAGCTTCTCCTTCAAATATTCGCCACGCCCCGGCACGCCCGGCGCCGACCGGGACGATCAGATCGGCGAAGACGTCAAGCGCGCGCGTCTCGCCGCGCTGCAGGCGCTGCTCGAAGAACAGCGCCAAGCCTTCAACAGCGCGACCGTGGGCCGAACGATCGACGTGCTGTTCGAGAAACCCGGCCGCCACGAGGGTCAAATCGCTGGCAAGAGCCCCTATATGCAGGCAGTGCATGTCAGCGGCCCCGCTGAGATGATCGGCGGCGTGGCGCGCGTCGCGATCGTCGCGGCGGGCTCCAATTCGCTGGCGGGCCGGCTATCGGGCAAGGGCGAGGAGGCGAAGGCTTGACGACGATTGACGAACTGAGGATCGGACGCCGGGACGAGGCGGCCGAGCCCGACGCGGAAATCACCCTGGCCTTCGAAAACAATAAATACGCTTCTCTCGTCTTCGGGCATTACGACCAGAACCTCGCGAAGATCGAGCGCAGGCTGAAAATCGCCTCCTTCGCCAATGGCAATCACGTCACGCTCAAGGGCAAATCCGAAGCCTGCGAGCATGCCCGCCGCGTGCTGGAGGCGCTTTACGAGCGCATTTCCAAGGGACAGACGGTCGCGCTCGGCGACGTCGACGGCGCCATAGAGGAGACCGCGCGCCAGCGCAGCCTGTTCCCGGACGCGGAGCCCGCGCGCGGCGCCTTCGAGCAGCTCATCACCCGCAAGCGGGGGCTCGTCCGCGCGCGCAACGCCGCGCAGGACCAGTATTTGCGCGCTTTGAAGCGCTACGAACTGGTCTTCGGCTCCGGCCCCGCCGGCACGGGCAAGACATGGCTCGCGGTCGGTCACGCCGTCCAGCTCATGGAGCAAGGCGCGGTCGAGCGGCTCATCCTTTCGCGCCCCGCCGTCGAAGCTGGCGAGCGCCTCGGCTTCCTGCCCGGCGACATGCGCGAGAAGGTCGATCCCTATCTGCGCCCGATCTACGACGCGTTGCACGATTTCATGGACTCGCGCATGGTCGAGCGCGGCATGCAGACCGGCATCATCGAGGTGGCGCCGCTGGCCTTCATGCGCGGCCGCACGCTCACCCGCGCCTGCGTCCTGCTCGACGAAGCGCAGAACGCCACCTCCATGCAGATGAAGATGTTCCTCACGCGCCTCGGCGAAGGGTCGCGCATGATCGTCACGGGCGACCCGTCGCAGACCGACCTGCCGCCGGGCCAGACCTCGGGCCTGTCGGAGGCGGTCTCGCTGCTGTCCGAGATCGACAGCGTCGGCCGCGTCACTTTCTCCGAAGGGGACGTCGTCCGCCATGATCTCGTGCGCCAGATCGTCGGGGCCTATGACCGCGCCGCCCGCGCCAGGAACAAGCCGCGCGGCGAAGCATGAGCCTGGAGATCGACATCATCCTCTCCGCCGAGGCCTGGGACAGCTTCGACGGGCTGGGCAAGCTCACGCGCGACTGCGTGGAAGCGAGCTTGGCGGCGAGCGGCGCAAAGCTTGCCGAAGGCTGCGAGATCAGCGTCACTTTCTGCGACGACGCGGAGATTCAGGCGCTCAACGCCGAGTGGCGCGGCAAGGACAAGCCGACCAACGTCCTCTCCTTTCCCACGCCCGGGCCGCTCTCGACCCGCCCGCTTCTGGGCGATATCGTCATCGCCTACGAAACCGTAGCCGGAGAGGCGGCGGAGCAGGAAAAAACATTGCGCGAACATACGGCGCACATGGTCATCCATGGATTTCTGCATCTGATCGGCTATGATCACGAGACTGCCGCCGAGGCCGAAGAAATGGAGGGCCTCGAAAGACGGATCGCGTCCCGGTTGGGCTTGCGCGACCCCTACGCCGGCGAGGCGGCCGGCGAAGAGGAAGAAGCGGGCGAACTGAACGAAGGTCATGTCGATACGATCTGAAAACGCCGAGGAGCCATTAAGACGCGGCCACGAGCCGCGCGTGACGCTCATCGACCGGCTGCGCGGCCTGCTTGGCCTCTCGCCGGCATCCGTCCGCGAGGATATTGAAGACGCGCTCGAGGAGGCGGCCGGCGACGTGACGCCGCATGAGCGCGCGCTGCTGAAAAACGTGCTCGGCCTGCACGATCTGCGCGTCGAGGACGCGATGATCCCGCGCGCGGACATTATCGCCATTTCGCTCGACGCCTCCTTGCGCGAGGCGCTGGCGGTGTTTCGCGACGCCGGCCATTCGCGCCTGCCCGTCTATGCGGGGACGCTCGACGATCCGCGCGGCATGGTGCACATTCGCGATTTCGTCAATCATCTCGCCATCTGCGCGGAGATGTGCGACGCCCCGACCACCGTTGCCGAGGCCGCGGGGAAAAGGATCGACTTCGACACGCCGATATCCGACGCCAATCTCCTCAAGCCGGTGCTTTTCGTGCCGCGCTCCATGCCGGCGCTCGATCTGCTCATTCGAATGCAAACGACGCGCACCCATCTCGCGCTCGTCATCGACGAATATGGCGGGACGGACGGGCTGGTGACGATCGAAGACATTATGGAGATGATCGTCGGCGACATCGAGGACGAGCACGACGTCGCCGAGCCGCCGGAAATCGAGGAGCTCGACAATGGCGACTTCCTCGTCGACGCCCGCGCCGATCTGGACGAGGTGACGGCGCGGCTCGGCGTGGATTTCCGGTTGGAGGATACGCCGGCCGAGGTCACGACAATTGGCGGCCTCGTCGCCTGGCTCGCCGGCCGCGTGCCGATGCGCGGGGAGATCATCGCCACGCCCGTGGACGCCTATGAATTCGAGATCGTCGAGGCCGATCCCCGCCGCGTCGGCAAGCTGCGCGTGAGGGCGCGCCGCCGCCCCTGAATGTGGGCTGGGTTTCGGCGGAATCGCGGCAGCGCCCCTGACGGATCTCGGCCTTTGCCCCGCCGCGAAAGGGGCTAGAGTCGAACCGCTGATTCGCGGGGAGGCTCCGAAAGCCATGGCGCAGACTGCCGATATTACCGGCGTGCAGGCGGGACTGTCGTCGCTGCCTCACCGCATCATTCTGGCCGACGGCTGGGCGCGGCGCGCCATCGCCTTTACCGCCGGCGCCGCCGGGGCGCTCGCCCTTCCTCCGTTAGACTTCGCCCCGGCCATGGCCTTCCCGCTGACGGCGGCGGTCTGGCTGATCGACGGCGCTCCGGTCCAAGGGGCGCGTTTCAGCTTCGCGCCGATCCGCGCCGCGGCGGCGGCCGGCTGGTGGCTCGGCTTCGGCTATTTTCTGGCGAGCCTGTGGTGGCTCGGAGCGGCCATGCTGGTGGAGGCGGACCAATTCGCCTGGGCGCTGCCGCTCGCCGTCATCGGCCTTCCGGCCGCTCTGGCCCTTTTCCCCGCGCTCGGTTTCGCGCTCTCCCGTCTCCTTTGGTCGTCCGGGAGCCTGCGCATTTTCGCGCTCGCGGCCGGGCTCGGCGCCTCTGAGTGGCTGCGGGGCCACGTCCTGACAGGCTTTCCCTGGAACGACTTCGGCGTGGCGCTGGCGCAGGCCGGGCCGCTCGGACAGGCGGCCTCCCTGATCGGCCTTCCCGGCCTCGATCTGCTGGCGATCGTCATCTTCGCGGCGCCCGCGACGATCGTCGATCGCCGCCCGGCCCGGCCCTTTCTCTCCAACGCCGCCGCCTGGACCGCCGCTTTTCTCCTGCTCACGCTCTCGGCCTATGGCGCGCTGAGGCTCGCGACGAGCGAGACCGAATATGTGGACGGCGTCAAGCTGCGCCTGATGCAGCCGAACCTTCCGCAGGATGCGAAATTCAAGCCCGAGAACGGGCAGGAAATCCTGCGTCGCTATCTCGCGCTCTCGGATCGCGCGACGGGGCCGGGGCGCACTGGCGTCGCCGACGTCACGCATCTCGTCTGGCCCGAATCCGCCTTTCCCTACATTCTTTCTCGCGAGCCGCAGGCGCTCGCAGCGATCGCCCGCGCGCTGCAGGGCAAAATCCTGATCACGGGCGCCGCTCGAATCGAAGCGGACGGCGGCGGCAGGCGCGGCAGGATCTTCAACTCCATCGAGGTGTTGCAGGGCGACCGCATCCTCGCCTTCTACGACAAGATGCATCTCGTGCCCTTCGGCGAATATTTGCCCTTCGAAGGCCTGCTGCGCCCGCTCGGCGTGTCGCATCTCGTTCCGGGAACCTGGGATCAGGGCCAGGGTCCGCGCACCCTCGCCGCGCCGGGCCTGCCGCAAATGTCGCCGCTCATCTGCTACGAGGCGATCTTTCCCGGCGAGGCGGCGCCCAGGGACAAGCGCGGCAAGCGGCCGCAGCTTCTCCTGAACGTCACCAATGACGGGTGGTTCGGCAAGACCGTCGGTCCTTATCAACATTTCGCTCAGGCGCGGCTGCGCGCGATTGAGGAGGGCCTGCCGCTGATCCGCGTCGCGAACACCGGCATTTCCGCCATAGTCGACGCCTATGGTCGAACGATCGAGGCTCTCCCGCTCGGAGAGGAAGGCGTCATCGACGGCCGTCTGCCCAAGGCGGCGCCGGAGACCGTTTTCTCGCGGTGGGGAACCGCCGCTTTCGCGACGATTTGGGGTTTATTCCTGGCCGCGGCGCTGGCGGGGAGATCGCAAGGTTGAGATAGCTTCGCCAAGTTTTTCCCTTAGCGGAACCGCGCATTTTCGCTCGACTATTCGTTTATCTATAAGTTGTCGATTCTATTCGACAGTTCCCGCGCATCGAATGACCACGCGAATGCGGGAGTTGACGAATATGACAACTTTCTTTGTCCAAAATCAGGCGGATAGACATTAATCCTGTTTGCATTTGATCAGCGTTCGGCTAAAACGCGGCAGGAGGTCGTTGAACGTGAAGAAGACGCCAGACCCGATCGATCGGCACGTCGGCAGCCGTGTGCGGATGCAACGCATCCTGATGAAGATGAGCCAGGAAAAGCTCGGCGAAGCGCTCGGCCTCACCTTTCAACAAGTCCAGAAATACGAAAAGGGGCTGAACAGGATCGGCGCCAGCCGCCTGCAGCAGATCTCCAAAACGCTCAATGTCCCGCCGTCCTTCTTCTTCGACGGCGCGCCGACGCTCGCCACGGCCGAGGGCAACGGCCTCGCGGAAGAATCCTCCTCCCAATATGTGGTCGACTTCCTTTCCACGGCCGAGGGGCTGCATCTCAACCGCGCCTTCGCCCGCATCAAGGACCCCAAAGTGCGCAAGCGCGTCCTCGATCTGGTGACCACGCTCGCCGAGCAGGACGAGGGATAGCTTGGTTACGCTCCGCCTGGCGGAGTTCTCTATAACGAACGATTTGCCCTATAGTGGCTTGACGTATCGAACGCAGGCTGGCAGATGACGGAACGCTAGCGCCGCAGAGTCGTCGCGCGCTCTATCGACGGACGGCCATTGGGAGATTCCGACGTGACCCGGAAGAACTATCTTTTCACCAGCGAGTCTGTTTCCGAAGGCCATCCTGACAAGGTCAGCGACCGCATTTCCGACGAGATCGTCGACGAATTTTTCCGCGAGGGCCCGAAGGCGGGCATCGACCCCTACGCGATCCGCGTCGCCGCCGAAACGCTTTGCACGACCAATCGCGTCGTCATCGCCGGCGAAGTGCGCGGCCCGCACATCTCCTTCTCACGCATCGAGGAAATCGCCCGCGACGCGATCCGCAAGATCGGTTACGAGCAGCACGGCTTCCACTGGAACACGGCCAAGATCGAAGTCCTCCTGCACGAGCAGTCGGTCGATATCGCCCAGGGCGTCGACGCCGCCGGCAACAAGGACGAGGGCGCAGGCGACCAGGGCATCATGTTCGGCTACGCCACGAACGAGACGCCGGCCCTGATGCCGGCCCCGCTCTATTATTCGCACAAGATTCTGGAGCTGCTCGCCAACGCCCGCCACACCGGCAAGGAGAAGGGTCTCGGCCCCGACGCCAAGAGCCAGGTGACCGTCCGCTATGTCGACGGCAAGCCGGTCGAAGCCACCCAGATCGTGCTTTCCCATCAGCATATCGATGAGAGCCTGACGCCGGCCGATATCCGCCGCATCGCGGAGCCCTATATTCTCGAGGCCCTGCCGCAGGGCTGGATCACGGACGCGACCGTCTGGCACGTCAATCCGACCGGGAAGTTCTTCATCGGCGGCCCGGACGGCGACACCGGCCTCACCGGCCGCAAGATCATCGTCGACACTTACGGCGGCGCGGCCCCGCATGGCGGCGGCGCCTTCTCGGGCAAGGACCCGACCAAGGTCGACCGCTCGGCCGCCTACGCCGCCCGCTATCTGGCCAAGAACATCGTCGCCGCCGGCCTCGCGGACCGCGTGACGATCCAGCTCTCCTACGCCATCGGCGTCGCCGAGCCGCTGTCGATCTATGTGGACACCCACGGCACCGGCAAAGTGGCCGAGGACAAGATCGAAGCGGCGCTGCCGCAGCTCGTCCGCCTGACGCCGCGCGGCATTCGCGAGCATCTCCAGCTCAACCGCCCGATCTATGCGCGCACTTCCGCCTATGGCCATTTCGGCCGCGCGCCGGAGACGGACGGCGGCTTCTCCTGGGAAAAGACGGACCTCGTCAGCCAGTTGAAGTCGGCCCTGGCCTGATCGGCGCAAGCATCACCAATGACGCAATGGCCGGGCATGTCCCGGCCATTGGCATTAGGACACCGGGGAAAATGATCGAAGCGGCTCACCCGACCCGTCGCCTCTACGGCCGCTCCAGGGGCAAGGCGTTGCGCCCGCATCAGAGCGAACTGATGGCGGAGCTTTTGCCGCAGCTCGCGCTCGACCTGTCCAAACCCCTGCCCCTGCGGCCCGACCGCGAAACCCGCCTCGAGATCGGCTTCGGCGGCGGCGAGCATCTTATCGACGCGGCGGCCCGGGAGCCCGACGTCGATTTCTTCGGCTGCGAACCGTTTATCAACGGCATGGCCAAGCTCCTCGCTGGCATAGAGGCGCGCGGGCTTACGAACATCCGCCTCCACCGCGGCGACGCAGGCCAGATTCTCGACCTCCTGCCCCAGGCGAGCCTGTCGCGCGTCTATCTCTTCTATCCCGACCCTTGGCCGAAGCGGCGCCACCGAAAGAGGCGGTTCGTCTCGCCGGAGAATTTGGAAAAACTCGCGCGTGTCATGCGCGCCGGCGCCGAGCTGCGCTTCGCGACCGACATCGACGACTACGCAGCCTGGACGCTCGCCCGGCTGCGGGCTTGCAGGTCCTTCCGTTGGCGAGCCAAAACGGCCAATGACTGGCGCGCCCCGTGGGAGGGCTGGACGCAGACCAAATATGAGGCCAAGGCGATGGCGGCGGGGCGCCGTCCGGTCTATCTGACTTTCGTCCGACAGGGCGACTGAACAAGCGAGAGGGGAGCGGCGGGATGGTCGATATGACGAACACGGCGACCGGAGCGGCGGCGCCAATCGAGACGACGGTGGCGCGTTTCCGCGCCGACGTGCTCGAAGCGTCGATGCGCAAGCTGGTTCTGGTGGATTTTTGGGCGCCCTGGTGCGGCCCGTGCAAGCAGCTCGCCCCCGTGATCGAGCGCCTCGTCGCGGCGACCGGCGGCAAAGCCCTGCTCGTCAAGATGAATATCGACGCCGAGCCCGAGGTCGCCGACCAGCTCGGGATCAAGTCCATTCCCGCCGTCGTCGCCTTCCAGCGCGGGCGGCCCGTGGACGGCTTCGTCGGCGCCCTGCCCGAGAGTCAGATCAAGGGCTTTCTGGAGCGTCTTGTCGGCCCGGTCGAAGACGCGGCCGGCGACGCGCTGGAGGCCGCGCAGGCCATGATCGCGGAAGGCGACGTGGCCGGCGCGCATGCGTTGCTCTCTGAACTGACCAGCGAGGAGCCGGTCAACCCCAAGGCTTTCGCGATGCTCGCCCGCCTCTATGTGAGCGCCGGGCAGTTGGAGGCCGCGCGCGCGCTTTTGGAGCGCCTGCCGGAATCCGCGAAAAAGGACACGGACGTCGCGGCCGCCTGGGCGGCCATCGAGAACGCGGCCGCGGCCCAGGACCTCGGCGAGATCGAAGACCTCAGGACCCGCATCAATTTTGATCCCAACGATCTACAGGCCTATTTCGACCTCGCTCTGGCGCTCAACGCCAAGGACCGCCGCGAGGAAGCCGCGAATGCGCTTCTTGAAATCATTCGGCGCGACCGTAGTTGGAACGATGACGGGGCGAGGAAGCAACTCGTCCAGTTTTTCGAGGCGTGGGGACCGATGGACAAGGCGGCCGTCGCGGCGCGCCGGCGTCTCTCCACGCTGCTCTTCTCTTAAAGGGAGAGGCGTCCCCGCCCGCCGCCATGAGCCTGAACAGTTGCTACGCTGACATTCACGCGCTCCCGGAAGCGATTCCGCTCTTTCCGCTGACCGGCGCAGTGCTGCTGCCGCGCGGCGAGCTCCCGCTCAACATCTTCGAACCGCGATACGTCGCCATGGTCGACGACGCCATCAAGGGCGCGCGCCTGATCGGCATGATTCAGCCGCTGCCGAACGGCGACGGCGCCGCCGCGCCGCCGCTCTTCCAGATCGGTTGCGCCGGGCGGCTGACGCGTTTCTCGGAGACCGGCGACGGCCGCTATCTCATCACGCTGACCGGAGTCGCCCGTTTCCGCACCGTCGAGGAACTCGACGCCGGAACGCCGTATCGGCAATTCCGCGTGAGCTATGACGGCTTTCAGGCGGATCTTCTGCCCGGCGCCGGCGAAAACGCCGTGGATCGCGAGGCGGTCGTGACGATGTTGCGGAGCTTCGCCGAATATTCCAAACTCGAAATCGACTGGGCGAGCATAGACGCGGCGCCCACGGAAACTTTGGTCAACGCGCTTGCAATGATGTCGCCTTTCGGGGCTAACGAAAAGCAGGCGCTGGTCGAGGCGGTCGATCTCAAGACCCGCGCCGAGACTCTCGTCGCCCTCACGAAGCTGGACATGGCCCAGCGCGACGGCGATCGGCAACAATGGCACTGACGGGCGCCAAAAGAACAGGAAAGACAAGATGAGCGACAATATCGACGCCGCCGGCGACAATAACGAGGCCGGCGCGCCCGAGGGGACGAAGGTCGATCCGCGTCTCCTGGAAATCCTTGTTTGCCCGCTCACCAAGACGACGCTGGAATATGATCGTGCGCGGCAGGAGCTGATCTCCCGCTCGGCGCGTCTCGCCTATCCGATCCGCGACGGCATCCCGATCATGCTGCCTGAAGAGGCGCGGCAGATCGACTGACCCGCCGCATCCGCCATGGATGACGCGCCCGCCCGCGACCTTATCGCGCTTTTCGATCTGGAAAATCTCGGCGGCGACCGCTTCCGCGGCCACAGTCCCGCGTCATCGGGCCGCCATCTCTACGGCGGTCAGGTCGTCGCGCAGGCGCTTGTCGCGGCGACGCGCACCGTGCCCGGCGACCGCCCCCCGCACTCGCTGCACGCCTATTTCGTCCTCGCGGGCGACCCCCAAATCCCCATCGATTTCACCGTGGAGCGCATCCGCGACGGGCGAAGCTTCACCACCCGCCGCTGCGTCGCGACGCAGCAGGGCCGCACGATCTTCTCGCTGGAAGCCTCCTATCAGGTGCGGGAGGAGGGTTTCGAGCACGCGGCCGCTGCGCCGCCGGCGCCCGATCCCGAAAGTCTTGAGCCGATCAATGCCCTGGTCGAACGGTTTTGCGGTTTCCTGCCGGCGCCGGCCGAGCACTGGATGAAGCGCGCCTGCGCGCTGGACATGCGGATCGTCGCGCCGGAAACGTTGATCGCGCCGAACCGCCTCGGTCAGTTCATCTGGTTTCGGGTGCAGGGCCCCCTGCCGGACGACGAGGCGCTCCATGCGGCGCTGCTTGCCTATCTTTCGGACATGACGCTGCTGAACACGGCGCTCATCGTACATGGCCGCAATATTTTCGATCCGAAGATCAAGGTGGCGAGCCTCGATCATGCGCTGTGGCTGCACCATGCGCCGCGGGTCGATCAATGGCTGCTTTACGCCCAGGAAAGCCCTGCCGCCTCCGGCGCGCGCGGCCTGACCTTCGGGCGCATTTTCACGCGCGACGGTAAGCTGCTCGCATCCGTGGCGCAGGAAGGCCTTATCCGTCTGCGCACTAAAGTTTAGGCGCCTGCCAATTTCATAGGCGTCACCTCGAAATTAGCCGGACCGCCCATTTTTCGAGCAATTTGCTCGGTCTCGCCGACAGGTCCGAGCTTTCCGCTGCGGCAGGAGCGCGCGGCGGCCGCGCCTCTCTATCCTCGAACAGATGCGCCACCGCTCGAACCCGTGGATTTCCGGGACTCTCCGACGCTGGCACGGCATTTGAAAGCGCTTGCGCCGAGCGCGCCAGCGCTCTCTCCAGCGACCGCGCCGCTGCGGCGTCCCGCCTTAACCGGCGGCGCCCGTCCAAGGGGTCGATAACAACAGGATTGGCAGATGAAAATCGTGACAGCGATCATCAAGCCGTTCAAGCTCGACGAGGTCCGCGACGCGCTGACCAATATCGGCGTGCACGGCCTCACGGTGACGGAAGTCAAGGGCTACGGACGACAGAAGGGCCACACCGAGATCTATCGCGGCGCCGAATACGCCATCAGTTTCCTGCCGAAGCTCAAGATCGAAGTCGCCGTCGCCGCGAACCTCGTCGAGAAGGTCATCGAGGCGATCACCTCCACGGCCCGCACGGGCCAGATCGGCGATGGCAAGATCTTCGTCGGCCCGCTTGAGCGCGCCATCCGCATCCGCACCGGCGAATCCGACGCCGACGCGCTCTGACCGCCCCCTCCCGACAATTTTGGAGCTCTCCTACATGAAACTTCCTTCGTATCGAAGCGTCGCCGCTTCGACCCTCGCGGGAGCGGCGCTCCTCGCGCTGGCGGGGCCGGCGCTGGCCGGCAACGACCCCACCCCGAATCCGGGCGACGTCTCCTGGATGCTGACCGCGGCGCTGCTGGTGCTGATGATGTCGATTCCAGGCCTCGCGCTGTTCTATGGCGGCCTGGTCCGCACCAAGAATATGCTGTCGATCCTCACGCAGACTTTCGCGATCGTCTCGCTTATCGGCGTCGTCTGGGCCGTCTACGGCTATTCGTTCGCCTTCGGCGACGGCGGCTCGCTCAACCATTATGTCGGCGGCTTCAACAAGCTGTTCCTCAAGGGCGTGACCGCGGGCGCAAACGCCCCGACCTTCACGCCGGGCCATGTCATTCCGGAATACGCCTTCTTCGTCTTTCAGATGACCTTCGCCATGATCACCCCGGCCCTCATCGTCGGCGCCTATGCCGAGCGCATGAAGTTCTCGGCCGTGATGCTGTTCACTCTCCTCTGGGTCACATTCATCTACTTCCCAATCGCGCACTGGGTCTGGGGCGTGGCTGATCCCAACGCTATCGTCGACGCGGCGACGCAGCTCGCCGCCGCCACCACCGACGAGGCCAAGGCTGCCGCGCAGGCGAAGATCGACGAGATCGTCGCTAATGTCGGCTGGCTCGCCGGCAAGGGCGCGCTCGACTTTGCGGGGGGCACGGTCGTCCACATCAATGCGGGCATCGCCGGCCTCGTCGGCGCCGTCATGGTCGGCAAGCGCATCGGTTACGGCAAGGAAGTGCTGGCTCCCCACTCGCTGACAATGTCGATGATCGGCGCCTCCCTGCTGTGGGTCGGCTGGTTCGGCTTCAACGCCGGCTCGAACCTCGAAGCGAATGGCACGACAGCCCTCGCCTTCGTCAACACCATGGTCGCGACCGCCGCCGCGGGCCTGTCCTGGATGGTGGTCGAGTGGCTGATCAAGGGCAAGCCATCCCTGCTCGGCCTCATCACCGGCGCGGTCGCCGGGCTCGTCGCCGTGACGCCGGCTTCCGGCTTCGCGGGTCCGATGGGCTCGATCGTGCTCGGCCTCGTCGTCTCCCCGATCTGCCTCTTCTTCGTCGACGTGATCAAGAAGAAGGTCGGCTATGACGACGCGCTTGACGTCTTCGGCGTCCACTGCATCGGAGGCATCACCGGCGCGCTCGCGACCGGCCTTCTGGTCAACCCCGACTTCGGCGGCGTCGGCATCACCGACTACACCAACCTGGAAAGCTTCGCCGGGACCTACGACATGGTCGCGCAGATGAAAGCGCAGGGCACGGCGGTCGTCGCGACCCTGCTCTTCTCGGGCATCGGTTCCGCGATCCTCTACAAGGTCGTCGACATCATCGTCGGTCTGCGTCCGGCGCCCGATCAGGAGCGCGAAGGCCTGGACATCACGGATCACGGCGAACGCGCTTACAACTACTGATGCTGATCGTAACCCCCAAGCAAGCAATGGAGCGGCGCCTACGGGCGCCGTTTCTCTCTCGAACAGCCCACCCTGTGCGCCCCCGCACCGAAAACCGCCTCCCCCGCGCCTAAACAGACCTTGGCCGCTGGCCGCCGCCATGTTACTGGCCGGAAATTTGCGGGCCATACGGGGGAAATATTATGACCACAATTGCCTTTACCCGACGCGGGCTGCTCGGCGGCATGGTCGCGGCAAGCGCGCTTTCCGTCACGCGCGCCGCCTTCGCCGTCGAAACGATGAAGGACGTTGGGCAGCTCAAGCCGGGCGAATTCACATGGAATCCCGACCATGAGCGGGCGGGCCCCGTCTCGGTGGTCGTGTCGATCCCCGAGCAGCGCGTCCATGTCTATCGCAACGGCGTCCGCATCGCCGTCTCCACCTGCTCGACCGGCAAGCCGGGACACGAAACGCCGACGGGCGTGTTCGTCGTGTTGCAGAAGGACAAGGATCATCATTCGTCGATCTACGACGACGCGCCCATGCCGAACATGAACCGGCTGACCTGGTCGGGCGTGGCGCTGCACGCCGGCAACCTGCCGGGCTACCCGGCGTCGCATGGCTGCGTGCGTCTGCCCATGAAATTCTCCGAGTTGCTTTTCACCGTCACCCATATCGGCACGCCGGTGATCATCGCGGGCGCCCATACGGATCCCTGGGAGCTGACGCATCCGGGCATGGTGCTGTCCGGCTACGCCGAAAACGAATTCGAGCATGTGCTCGCGAGCCTCGACGGCAAGAAACATCCGTCCGACTGGACCGACGCCGAAAAAATGCCTGTCACGAGCGTCATCGTCTCGTCGGCGGACAAGGTGATCGAGCTCATCGAGAACGATCGCGTCGTCGCGCGTTCGAAGCTGACGCTGAAGGACGGCGACAGGCTCGGCTCGCATGTTTTCGTGCTCAACGGCGCAAATACGGAGGCGAAGGGCATGCATTGGAGCGCCATCACCCATCAGCAGGCCGCGACGCCGCTCACGCGCGACGACGTGGTGATGCAGCGCATTTCCGCCGAGCCGGCCTTTGTCGAGGAGATGAAGGCGCGCATGCATCCCGGCATGACCATGGTGCTGACCGACACGCCGCTCTCGCCGGACAAGCGCAGCGGCAAGGATTTCGTGATCGTCACGGCAGGGTGAAGCCGGCGGCCAGGCCGAGCGCCGGTCGGACTTCCATACCTCCCCTTGCCGGGAGAGGGCTGGGGTGAGAGGCAAGCCGCGCCACGAATGTTCGTTCGAGTGGACGCGCAGCCCGTCAGATATTCAATGCCGCCTCCGCCCTCACCTGACCCTCTCCCCGCGAGCACCCCGCGAGCGGGGAGAGGGGATTGGCCGGCGACCAGCGTCACGCCAGCTTCTGCTCCAGCGCGATTTTCATCAGCTCCATCGGCGTGCGGGCGCCGAGTTTGCGCTTCATGATCGAGCAGCTATTCGCGATCGTCTTGTACGAGACCTGCGTAGCCTCGGCGATCTCGGCCATGCCGAGGCCGGCGCCAAGCAGGCGAAGAATCTCCAGTTCGCGCGCGGTGAGCGCGGACAGGGGACTGACCGCGGCGCCGCTTTTCTCGAAGGCGAGCTGATTGGCGATCTTCGGCATCAGAAACACGCCGCCCTCCGCCACCTCCCGCACCGCCTTCAGCAACAGATAGGGATCGTCGTTCTTCGTCACATAGCCACGGGCGCCGGCCTCGATGGCGCGCGCCGCGAAGATTGGATCGTCGTTCATGCTGAAGACGACGATTCGCGCTGCGGGGTCGCGGTCGAGGATCCGCCGCGTCAGTTCGAGACCCGAGAGACCGGGCATGGCGATGTCGACCACGGTCACATCCGGTTTCTGCGCGACGAAGGCCGCAAGGCCCGTTTCGGCGTCGCGCGCGTCCGACACCTCGATGTCGCCCTCCCCGGCGAGCATCGCCGAACAGCCTGCGACGATGATCGGATGGTCGTCGACAATCAGAACCCGCATCTCTCCTCCACAAGCGACATCATTGCGAGGCGCGTAGCGGCGAAGCAATCCGGGACCGTAACGCCGCCCCGGATCGCTTCGTCGCGCTCGCGATGACGGACAAGATTGACCACAAGCGGCGGCGCCGTCAAAGTCGCCGCTCTCCGCAAGGATATTTTCGGTGATGCTCCAAAGTCTGTCCCTGCGCGCGCGGCTGTCGCTGCTGCTCGGCGGCGTCCTGGCGGCGGGCCTCGTCTTCGGCGTCGCGCTCCTGATTCTGCACGCCGGGGCGCGCGTCAATGCTGAGGTCGAAGCGGCCACGGGGCTTGCGCGCGACCTCGCGCAGGCCACCCTGCCCCGCATCGAGACTTCCAAAAACCCCGAAGCCGAACTGGCGGGACTGCTCGAGGACGCTCAGCGACTGCGCCATGTGCGCGTCACCGTCGAGGGCAAGGCCGGGCCGGCGACGCAAAGTGAAAAACGGGCGCCGGACTGGTTCAGCGCACTCGTCTTCCGGGCCCCGGCTCCGGCGCGGTTCGACACGCCGCTTGGCGCAATCGGCATCGCGGCCAGCGCGGCGGACGAGATCGCGGAGATCTGGACGGAAATCGTCTGGCTCGCCATCGGCGCGACCGCCGTCGCCGTCGTCGCCTTCGCCATCGTCTCTTATGCGGTCTCCCGCGCGCTAAGCCCCATCGGGGCGCTGTCGGGCGCGCTTCGCCGGCTTGAACAGGGCGATCACGCGGTGCGCGCGCCAGCCGACGGGCCGCCGGAATTCGTCGCGATCGGCGAACGCATCAACGCGCTCGCGGCGACCCTGGAGCGGCTCGACGGCGAGAACCATCGGCTCATGCGGCGCATGATCCATGTGCAGGACGAGGAGCGCCGCGACATCGCCCGCGACCTGCATGACGAGATCGGCCCGTTTCTCTTCACAGTGCGCGCGGGACTCGGCGCGTTGGCGCGCAAGGCGAAAACGCCGGGCGCCGAACCGGCGCGGCTGGCGGAGGATTGCGAGAAGATCGACGCGCAGGTCGCCGCGCTTCAGCAGGTGAACCGCCGCATTCTCGGCCGGCTGCGTCCCGCGGCGCTCGAGGAGATGGGACTGGCGGACGCCATCGAGGCGCTGGCCCGAAGCTGGCGCGAAACGCGGGCGGACGTGGAGATCGCTCTCTCGCTCGACGGCGCGCGCGGCGCGATGGACGAAATCACGGCGCTCACCGCCTATCGCGTCGCGCAGGAAGGCCTGACCAACGCCTTTCGTCACTCGGGCGCGCGCCGCATCGACGTCGCCCTGTCGCGCGATGGCGACAGGTTGCGCGTCGAGGTGAGCGACGACGGCGCGGGCCTGCCCGAGACGGCGGCAGGCGGTCTCGGCTTGCGCGGCATGGCGGAGAGAGTCGGCGCGCTCGGCGGAACGCTCTCCATGTCGAACCGGCCCGACGGGGGCGCGCGCCTCGCCGCGACGCTGCGTCTCGGGACGCTTTCCCAAGTATAGTTCAGAACCGGGAAATTTTCCCGGAAGCAACAGGACGATATCCTCAGAAAGTCGTTATTTTTCAGAAGTGTAGCGAGGGCGCCACAGGCCGGGATTATTGTCGCAAGAGGCGTCGTTCCGGCAGGACGCGCAGGCTTTGTTGGCGATATAACTTCGCCCCGACGAAGATGCCTAAAGTCATCGGGCTGGGGATATGAACTTCAACAAGCACGTTTCTCTCATTGCGCTCAGCGCCGCTCTCGCGTCCGGCGCCGCCTCCGCGCAGCAATCCTTGCCGACGATCGAGATCGGCGCGACGCCGCTGCGCTCGTCCTCGCGGCCAGCCGCGCGGCCCTCTCCCGCCCCGGTTCAGGCGGCTCCCGGACCGGCGCAACGCAGCGCGCAGTCCCGCCCGAGCCCCCGCGTCGGCCAATCCGCGCCGATCGCCGCTCCGGCGCCCTATATCTCGCCGCTCGTCACCTATCAGGTTCCGGCGTCGGTCCACGTCGTCAGCGACAAGGAGATCGCCAACTCCCGCAAGTTCAGCGTCGGCGAAGCGTTGCAGCGCGCCGCGCCGGGCGTGATCATCAACGATATCGGCGGCAACCCGTCCTTCCCCGAAGTCGATTATCGCGGCTTCGTCGCCTCGCCTCTGGCCGGCGTGCCGCAGGGCCTCGCCGTGTTCCAGAACGGCGTCCGCATCAACGAGATGTGGGGCGACACGGTCAATTGGGACCTCATCCCGAGCGTCGCGATCGACCGCGTGGCCATCGAGACCGGCAACCCGCTTTACGGCCTCAACGCCATTGGCGGCGCCATCGTTCTCGACATGAAGAACGGCTTCACCTGGCAGGGCGCCGAACTCGATCTGCGCGGCGGATCGTTCAACCGCCGTCAGGGCGCGTTCCAATACGGCCGCCAGATCGGCGACTTCGCCATGTACGCCGCCGGCGAAGCGTCAGGCGACTCGGGCTACCGCTATTTCTCCGGCTCGCATATCAAGCGCTTCTATGGCGACATTGGCTGGCGCGGCGAGAACGCCGAAGTCCACGCCAATGCGACGCTCGGCTCGAACCGCTTCGGCGCCTCCGGCCCCGCGCCGGTCGACATCGTCGCCGCCAACAAGAGCGCCACCTACACGACGCCGCAGACCTACAAGAATCAGGTCATGATGTTCGACCTGAACGGTCAGGTTCAGGTCAATCCGACGACCAAGCTCCTCGGCGACATTCATTATCGCGGCTACAACCAGGCGCGTGTCGACGGCAACACGACCGAGTTCGAATGCGAAGGCGGTCAGGCGACCTGCACGACCCAGGACGGCGCGCCGACGAGCATTCCGAACTTCTTCAATACCGGGAATGAATCCATCGCCGGCCCCGCGCTCGGCGCCATCGACCGCACCTGGACAAGAATCAATACGCTCGGCTTCACGGGCCAGGTCAACAACACGGACGAGATCCTCGGCTTCCCGAACAAATTCACCGCCGGCGTGAATCTGGAGCACGGATTCACGAATTTCACCGCGAACGAAGAGCTTGGAATCATCAATTCGGACTTCACGGTCAGCGGGTTCAACTACTACCCGCACGAACCGGCCGCGGGCATCTCCCCCGTCAAGCTCAGCGTCTCAAACTACTATCTCGGCGCCTACGCGCTGGACTCGCTCGATCTGACGGACAAGCTCACCGCGACAGGCGGCTTGCGCTACAACCGCGCCAGCGTCCAGATGTACGACCAAGCGGGCGTCGCGCTGAACTCCACCAATGTCTTCGACCATATCAACCCGATGGGCGGCCTGACCTACAAGCTCACGCCCCAGATCGCGGCCTATGGCAGCTACTCCGTCGCCAACCGCGCGCCGACGCCGTTGGAGCTTGGCTGCTCGGATCCGAATCGTCCCTGCCTGATCGACTCCTTCCTCGTCTCCGACCCGCCGCTCAAGCAGGTGACCTCGAATACGATCGATCTCGGCGTGCGCGGCGGCTTCCGGCCGGCCGAGACTCTGCCGGGGATTCTCGGGACCTTTCCCGGAACGTTGCAGTGGTCGGCCGGCATTTTCCGCACCAACGCCTTCAATGACATTTTGAGCATTCCGAGCAGCATTAACGGGCGCGGCTATTTCACCAACGCCGGCAATACGGTGCGTCAGGGCGTCGAGCTTTCGATGCGCTACGTCGACGAACGTCTGTCCGCCTATGTGAACTACACGCTGACCGACGCCTATTTCAATTCGCAGAACTTCCTCGGCGCGCCGGCAAATCCGGCGGCGCTGGCGGTCGGCTCGCCCTCGATCCTCGTCAATCCCGGCGCGACGCTGCCGGGGGTCGCGCCGCATCGCTTCAAGGCGGGAGCCGACTACGCGGTCACGCCGAGATGGAAGGTCGGCGGCGACCTCGTTTATGCGGCTGGTTCCTATTTCGTCGGCGACTGGGCGAACCAGTTCGGCACGCTGTCGCCCTACGCCATCCTGAACCTGCGCACCTCCTACGACGTAACGAAGGCCCTTCAGCTCTATGCGCTGATCGAGAACGCGACCAACACGCGGGCGCGCAGCTTCGGCACGTTCTTCGAAACCGACTCCATCAACTTCGCGAATTTCAACAGCCCGAAGATGGTCTCGGTCGGCCCGCCGACCGCCTTCTACGCCGGCATGAAGTGGAACTTCGGCGCGGAACCCAGCGGCTGGATGGCCTCGGCGCGCGACCAACTCGCGCAGGAGCGCGGCGAAGAACGGCCCGCGCCGCGCAGATGGGCCGGTCTCTACGCCGGTCTGAACGCCGGCTATGGCTGGGGCGCCACAACCGGCGTCGGCGTGAGCCCCAACGGCTATGGCGACCGCTTCGCCAACCTCTGGAACCAAAAGATCCTTGACGAGGAGCCGGGCGACGACGGCGCCGCGTGGTGGGGCCTCTTCCAGCCCACCGCGCCCGCTTTCGCGAATACCGGCGTCGCAAGCGTGAGCCGCAGCGGCTTTATCGGCGGCGGCCAGATCGGCTGGAACTATCAGGACGAATCGAATGTCGTCCTCGGGGTCGAAGCCGACTTCCAGGGGACCACCTTCCGCGGCAAGGGCTCCTATAATAGCGGGCTTTACGAACGCGCCGGTTATATCGACAAGCCGGAGGGCGGCGGTCTGGAGAGCCTCGTGCTGACGCGCCAGATCGTCGGCGGCGGTAGCATCTCCGCCGGCACGGACTGGATGGGCACTCTCCGCGGCAAGATCGGCTACGCGATCACCGACACGCTTCTCGCCTATGGCACGGGCGGTCTCGCCTATGGCGCGGTTCATGCGTCAGCGGCGCATTTCAACATGTCGAGCATCCAGCGCGAGAACGACGTCGGCGTGCTGGCGTGGAACTACGCCAACCCGGCGGCCTTGGGAGGCGCGAGCTATTCCGGCGTGCGCGCCGGCTGGTCCGCGGGCGGCGGCGTCGAATGGATGTTCGCCGATAATTGGAGCGCCAAGGCCGAAGGTCTTTATTACAATCTCGGCGCGGCGGACCTCGTCTCGTCGCCGCTCGCGACCATCTGCTCGACCCAAGCGGCGAACGCCTCCGCCGGAGCCTGCGCCCGGGGCGCGTCGAGCGCCAACCGCATTGCGCCGGGCGGCCTGCTTTGGGCGAACAGCCCCGTCTCGAAAGTCCAGTTCGACGGCGTGATCCTGCGCGCGGGCGTCAACTACCATTTCAATTGGGGATCGGACCTCTTTTGACGCCCCGGCTTTTCACATGACCCTCGACGAGCTGGCGGCCCTGCGGGACCGCCTCAGGCTACTGACAAAGTAGCGATGACGCCCCCTCGTGCTTCGAGGCGCTTGCTGCGCAAGCTCCTCGGCATGAGCGGCTTCTTCCTTCAGCGCCAAACAGTTAGGCCTCATCCTGAGGAGCGGGCGACGCCGTGCCTCGAAGGACGAGGCCGCCTTGGGAAGTTTTGTCAACAAACTGTGGCGACCCGCGGGGCCGCCTTTTTTGTCGCGGACGCCTGCGCTGGCGAAGCAGGATATTCGCCCTTATATCTCGGGCGTTCTTCCCGATTAGGAGGCTGACATGAATAAGATGTTTTTCGCCGCTCTTTGCGCGGCCGCGCTGATGGCCGCGCCCGTTTCGCCCGCGCTCGCCAAGAAGGCCTCGCCCGTCGCCGCGCTCGACACCGACAATGACTCGACCGTCGATCTCAACGAGATCAAGAAGTCCGCGGAAGAGCTTTTCGCCAAGCTCGAAAAGGACAATGACGGCACGCTCGAGCCAAAAGAGCTTCACGGCCGTCTCTCCAAAAAGGAATTCAAGGCCGCCGATCCCGACAATGACGGCACGCTGGACAAGAACGAATTCCTTGCGGTCGTCGAAAGCCTCTTCAAGTCGGCGGACACGGATAATGACGGAACGCTCGACGACAAGGAACTGGCCGCCAAGCAGGGCAAAGCGCTGCTGCGCGTGACCCGCTGAGGCCAGGCCCTCACGACAAAGAGCGTGCGGGGTTTCCCGACTTGATCCCGCGCGCCAAAGCGGCCATTTAGAAGGCCATGAAACGCCTCGCCGCCGCTTGTTTCCTGATGCTTGCCGCCGCTCCGGCCCCAGCGGACGCGCTCAACGTAAAGGTCGGCTTGCTGCGCGAGCCGCATTCGCGCGAAACTCTATCCATTCTTGACATTCCCGCCGCCGACGACACGCTCGCTGGCGCGCTTCTCGGCGCCGCAGACAACAACACGACCGGGAAATTCACCAATCAATCCTTCGAGGCGATCGACGAGAAACTTGACGAAGGCTCGGATGTCGCCGCGTCGATCGACGCCCTCGTCGAAAAGGGCGCTTTTCTTATCATTGCCGATCTATCTTCCGATCATCTGCTCGCGGCGAGCGAACGCGCCAAGGCGAAGGGCGCGCTTCTCTTCAACGTCTCGGCGCCGGACGAACGCCTGCGCGAGGAAGATTGCCGGGCCAACGTGATTCATGTCGCGCCGTCGCGCGCCATGCTTGCCGATGGGCTCGCGCAATATCTCGTCTGGAAGCAGTGGCGCAAATGGCTGCTGATCAAAGGCTCGCACGAGAAGGACGAGCTGCTCGCGCAGGCCTATCGCCGCGCGGCCAAGAAGTTCGGCGCGAAGATTGTGGAGGAGCGCCTCTACGAAGATACGGGCGGCGGGCGGCGCAGCGATTCCGGCTCGGTGCAGACGCAGCGGCAAATGCCGGTGCTGACGCAGAATGCGCCTGCGTACGACGCGCTCGTCGCCTTGGACGAGAGCGAGGTGTTCGCAGGCTACCTTCCCTATCGCACATGGGATCCGCGCCCGGTCGCTGGCTCGGCGGGCCTCTATCCCACCAACTGGGACCCCGCGCATGAGCAATGGGGCGCGCAGCAGTTGCAGAACCGCTTCATGGCGACCTTCCGGCGCCTGATGAACGCCCGCGACAACAATGCCTGGCTCGCCATGCGCATGATCGGCGAGGCCGCGACGCGGGCCAATTCGAACGCGCCGGAGAAAATCCGCGACTACATGCTCGGCAAGGACTTCTCCATCGCCGCCTTCAAGGGCGTGCGGCTGACGCTGCGGCCCTGGAACCAGCAATTGCGCCAGCCCATCCTTCTCTCCGACGGCCGCATGACCGTCTCCGTCTCGCCGCAGGAAGGCTTTCTGCATCAGGTGAGCGAACTCGACACGCTGGGGCTGGATCAGCCCGAAACCAAATGCAGGTTGAAATGAAGAAATTCTTTGCCGGCGCCTCCTCCCGTCATGGCCGGGCTCATCCCGGCCATCCACGCGACGCAGCAACGCAGGCCGGCGTGGATGCCCGCGACAAGCGCGGGCATGAAGCGCGTTGGGTTGCGACGGCGCTGTTCATCGCCTTTTTTTTCGCCTCCCCCGCCCTCGCCTACACCGCCTATGTCAGCAATGAAAAAGGCAACTCGATCACCGTCATCGACACCGACAAGCTCGAAGCGACGGCGACCGTGAAAGTCGGCCGCCGACCGCGCGGCATCGAGCTGAACAAGGAAGGCTCCGAGCTTTACATCTGCGCGGGCGACGACGACGCCATTCAGGTGCTCGACACCAAGACGCTGAAGCTCACCGGCAAGCTGCCCTCTGGCCCCGACCCCGAACTGCTCGCGCTTTCGCCCGGCGGCGACACGATCTACGTCTCCAATGAGAACGACAATCTCGTCACGCTCATCGACGTGAAGCGCAAGGAGCAGATCGGCGACATTCCCGTCGGCGTCGAGCCCGAGGGCATGGCGGTGAGCCCGGACGGCAAGCTTCTCGTCAACACGTCGGAAACGACGAATATGGCGCATCTCATCGACACGCAGACGAAGCAGATCGTCGCCAATATTCTCGTGGACGGCCGCCCGCGCTTCGCAGCGTTCAAGAAGGACGGCTCGGAGCTTTGGGTGTCGTCGGAAGTCGGCGGCACGGTCGCCGTGATCGATCCGATCAAGAAGGAATTGAAGCAGAAGATCAGCTTCGACATTCCCGCCATGTCGAAAGAGGCGATCCAGCCCATCGGCATTTCCATCACCAAGGACGGCAAGCGCGCCTTCGTGGCGCTCGGCCCCGCGAACCGCGTCGCGGTGATCGACGCGGAGACGAAGAAGATCGAAAAATATCTGCTCGTCGGTCAGCGCGTCTGGCATCTCGCCTTCACGCCGGACGAGAAATATCTGCTGACCGCCAATGGCGTGTCGAACGACGTGTCGGTGATCGACGTGGCGAACCTCAAGGTCGTGAAATCGATCCCGGTCGGCTCCTTCCCCTGGGGCGTCGTGGTGGCGCCGAAATGAGGGACGCTGCGAACCGTGTTCCCTCTCCCCGTAGAAACGGGGAGAGGGTTAGGGGCAAGACCGCATCGACGCGCGAATGTCGTCGCGCACGGCGTCCACTATTCCGCTCGCCCTTCACCCCGGCCCTCTTCCCGCAAGCGAGGAGAGAGGGCGTGGTCTGCGACCAAGCAGCGGCCTCATGACCGACGCCCTCTCTATCCGCCATCTCTCCCACTCTTACGGACAGCGTAAAGCCCTTGACGACGTGTCCTTCACTGTCGCGCCGGGCAGCTTCACCGTGCTGCTCGGACTCAACGGCGCCGGCAAGAGCACGCTGTTTTCGCTTGTCACCCGCCTTTACGCGGCGCGTAAAGGAGAGATCGACATTTTCGGCGCGAATGTCATGCGCGAGCCGGGCGCGGCGCTTCGGCGGCTTGGCGTCGTCTTTCAGGCGCGCACGCTGGACCTCGAACTGAGCCTGATGCAGAATCTCATCTATCACGCCGCGCTGCATGGGATCGGGCCGCTGGAGGCGCGCCGCCTGGGCATGGAGGCCCTGAAGCGCGCCGGGCTCGCCGAGCGGGCGAACGACAAGGCCCGCGCGCTCTCCGGCGGACAGATGCGCCGCGTCGAAATCGCCCGCGCGCTGCTGCATGGACCGAAGCTGCTCCTGCTCGACGAGCCCACCGTCGGCCTCGACATCAAGGCCCGCGCCGATCTCCTCGCCCATGTGCGCGGCCTGGTGCGCGACGAGGGGCTCGGCGTGTTGTGGACCACGCATCTCATCGATGAAATCGGGGACGATGATCAAGTGGTCATCCTGCATCACGGTAAGGTGCTGGCGCAGGGGCGCGCGGCGGATATCGTCGCGCAGAACGCCGCCGCCGATATCGGGGCTGCGTTTGCGAAAGTGACGGGAACCGTTGTGGAGAGGGCCTCGGCGTGACGTCCGTCCACTCTCCCCCTCCAGCGCTAAGCGAGTCACATATCTGCTGGATTCCGTCATGGCTTGCGATCGAAAGGCGAAAAACAAAATGAAGGGCGCATGCCTGTGACGACGATCGAGACCAGTGGGCCTGCCCCTCACCCCGGCCCTCTCCCCGCAAGCGGGGAGAAGGGGTTCACCGCGCGCGAATATTTGATCTGCCTGATGGGCGTCGTCTGGCGCGAAGGGCTGCGCTTTCTGCATCAGCGCGAGCGCTTCGTCTCCGCGCTCGTGCGCCCGCTCGTCTGGCTCTTCATCTTCGCCGCGGGTTTCCGGCAGGTGCTCGGCGTCTCGATCATCCCGCCCTATGAAACCTATGTTCTCTACGAGGTCTACATCGCGCCGGGCCTCATGGCGATGATCCAGCTCTTCAACGGCATGCAGTCGTCGCTCTCCATGGTTTACGACCGGGAGATGGGAAACATGCGCACGCTGCTCGTCTCGCCCTTCCCCCGCTGGTTCCTGCTCGGCGCGAAGCTTCTCGCGGGCGTCGCCGTTTCGATCCTGCAGGTCTACGCTTTCCTGCTCATCGCCTATTTCTGGGAGATCGAGCCGCCGACCAAATGGGGTTATCTCGCCGTGCTGCCGGCGCTTGCGCTTGGCGGGATGATGCTCGGCGCGCTCGGCATGCTCCTGTCGTCGCTGATCAGGCAGCTCGAAAATTTCGCGGGAGTGATGAACTTTGTCATCTTCCCAATGTTTTTCGCGTCCAGCGCGCTCTATCCGCTCTGGCGCGTGAAGGAATCGAGTCCCTGGCTTTATTACGTCTGCTCGATCAATCCCTTCACCCACGCCGTCGAGCTGATCCGCTTCGCCTTCTATCAGCAGGTCGAATGGGTCTCGCTGCTCGTGGTGGCATGTTACACGGCCGTCTTCCTCGTCGCGGCGATGATCGCTTACGATCCGGCGCGCGGCATGCTCATGCGCAAGGGCGGGTAGATGCAGGACTGGAATTCGGCGGATTATCAGCGTCACGCCGCCTTCGTTCCGCGGCTCGGCGCGCCGCTCCTGGATCTGCTGGCCCCGGCGGCGGGCGAAAGGATCCTCGATCTTGGCTGCGGCGACGGCGCATTGACGGCGCAGATCGCGCAAAACGGCGTGTCGGTCGTCGGCGTGGACGCCTCGCCGGCAATGGTCGAGGCCGCCCGCGCCAGGGGCCTCGATGCGCGGGTCGCCGACGGGGCCTCGCTCAACTTCGATCGGGAATTCGACGCCGTCTTCTCGAACGCGGCGCTGCACTGGATCCGCGACGCAGACGCCGTCATCGACGGCGTTCGCCGCGCGCTCAAACCGGGCGGCCGCTTCGCGGCCGAGTTTGGCGGCCATGGCAATGTCGCCGCCATCTGCGTCGCCCTGATCGCCACGACGAAAAAGCACGGCGCACGCGCCGAAAGCCTCCTGCCCTGGTATTTCCCGACAGCGGACGATTATCGTCGCCGCCTCGAAACTCATGGCTTTCGCGTCGATGACATCGCGCTCATGCCGCGCCCGACGCCATTGCCGACGAACATAGGCGGTTGGCTCGACGTGTTCGCGTCGGGCGTTTTCGCGATGCTGCCTGAGGAAAGGCGTCGCGCCGCCCGCGACGACGCGATTGATCTCCTGCGTCCCGTGCTGAGCGACGGGCAAGGAAACTGGACGGCGGATTACGTCCGCTTGCGCTTCGTCGCGCGGCTGTAGAGGCTTACTTCTTCTTTGTCTTGGCTGCGGCCTCCTCGGCCGCCGCGGCTTCGGCGTAGCCCTCGGGGAGCTTCACCCCGCTCGCGAGCTGGGCGCCGAGCACGATGGCGCGAGCCTCGGTGAGACGGAGCGCGCAATAGCCGAAGTCCGATTCCTTCGCATAATTGCGACAAACTTCCTCGCGCCAGGACGAAAAGCCCGCCTGCTCTTTCACCACGAAATTGCGGACCAGCTTGTCCTTGCTGTTGCGCTGATAAAGCTCGCGGAAATCGGCGCGCACCGTCTTCTCGACCTTGGCGCGGGCGCCGAGCATTTCCTCGGCCTTCTTGGGGTCGAACTCGCTCTCGGCCATGCCCCACAGGCCGCTCGGATCGGCACGGCAGTCGGCAACCTTGATTTCGCAGGCCTTGCCCTCGTTGGTGACAAGGACGGCGCCGTCCAGCACGTCCATGGTGAAGGGACAGGCGGGAAAATTGATCTGATAGCGCCGCAGCCCCGCGCCGCTGTTTTGCGACGTCAGTTTCAGAGGCATGCCGGAAACGTCGACGCGACACTCCTCGCCGGAGCGCGACAAACGATCCCCCGAGAGGGTGAGCTTGGCGACCTGAAGCTCCGTCCCGGCGCGCGAGAATTCGACGGCGCTGCCCGAGCCGTCCAGCTTCAGCGTCTTGCCGACGATCGTATCTTCGGACGGCGCCTTGGGCATGACGATCGGCCCGCGCGCGGCGCCCATTTCGCCGCTGCTGACTTTCTTCTTCTTCGGGGGGCCGGACGGCGAGGTCACGGTCCCCTCGGGCGTGGGCGCAACGGCGCCTGGAAGCGCAAGCTGAGCCGTCACGGGCGCGGCGGCGCAAATTAGCGCAGCCGACATCGCTCCGGCGGCCGCCCGAGCGAAAATTGTCCAGGACGGCGCGGTCGACATCGGCAAGCCCAACCCCTTCCAGACCCGCCGGCGAGGCCGACGAGCGAAGCGCCTTATCTCGGCGCCAGAACCATCACCATCTGCCGGCCTTCCATGGACGGCTCCAGCTCCACCTTGGCCACTGTCGCGGTCTCGGACTTCACGCGCGTCATGAGGCGATAGCCGATGTCCTGATGGGCGATCTCGCGGCCCCGGAAGCGCAGCGTCACCTTGACCTTGTCGCCTTCCTCGAAGAAGCGGCGGACGGCCTTCATCTTGACGTCGTAATCATGCTCGTCGATGCCGGGGCGAAGCTTGATTTCCTTGACCTCGACCACCTTCTGCTTCTTGCGGGCCTCGGCGGCCTTCTTCTGCTCGGCGAAGCGGAAGCGGCCATAGTCCAGAATCTTGCAGACCGGAGGAATCGAATTCGGCGCGATCTCGACAAGATCGAGCCCGGCCTGCTCGGCCATGCCCAGCGCGTCCAGCAATTGAACGACGCCATGATTCTTTCCTTCGGAATCGATCAACTGCACTTCACGGGCGCGAATCTCTCGGTTGATGCGCGGGCCTTCCTTCTGTGGCGCCGCGGTGCTCTTCATTGGCCTGCGAATGGATCTTTCTCCTTTACCAGACCGAAAAAACTCGGCCCTGATTGAAATCAGCGCGCCCTCGCGCGCGCATATAGGGCTCCGGACCGGAGTCCGGAGTACGGGAGATTCTCACGAAAGCGCGGCATGTCAACTGGCCAGACCCGCCGTTTGGGCATTATTCACGCCGAACTACGCATTAAAAGAAACCGCCGACGAACGCCGCCACTTTATTTCGCGCGCCCTGGAGTCGAAAATGGCTCGCCCCCGGCAGTTTTTCGCCCCCGGATCACCAACTTGGCGCTCTCTTCCGGAGAGGCAGGCGTAAGCCAGAGCTTCCCCGGCCTCGAAAATCTCGAAGGCCAGCCCGTTGGCGGGAGCCAAAATCCGGCGGGCGCCGGGAGGGGCGCCCTCTCACGTCAATTCGCCAGGGCGGGACAGCTCGGACAGGGCGTTCCGCCCGACATGGCGCCGCAGCTTTGTCCGGCGTCCGCATCGCCGCCGGCGGCGGGCTTGGCGATCAGGGAAAGCTGGCGCTCGACATGAGCGGCTCCGCAAGCGGGGCATCCGGGCGTTTCCTCGAAACGCGCCAGCGTCTCGAACTCATGGGCGCATTGCTGGCAGCGGAAGGCGTAGAGGGGCATGGTCTCTCACAAGGTGGAAAATTCGAGGAAGCCTATGTTACGCCGTCGCTGCGCCGCGGCAAAGCGGGACGACCGCGCGGCCGAATGCGCTAGATTGAGTCCCGAGACCTCGCTTCGAGAAACGACATGACCTATCGCGCCCCGCTTCAAGACATTTTCTTCGCGCTCCATCTCGCGGCGGGCGAAGACGCCGAAGGGATCTACGCGGATATCGCCGGGGGCGTGGCCGAGCAGACGCTCAACGAAGCGGCGAAATTCGCGGAAGGCCAGCTTCTGCCGCTCGACCGGGTCGGCGACCGCGCTGGCGTGAAGCTCGTGGATGGCGAAGTGACCACCGCCCCCGGCTGGCGCGAGGCCTATGCGGGTTGGCGTGACGGCGGCTGGAACGCAATCTCCGCCGATCCGCGATATGGCGGCCTCGGCCTTCCCGTTTTGCTCAACGCCGCCTGCACGGAAATTTGGAACGCGGCGAACATTTCCTTCGCGCTCTGCCCGCTGCTCTCCCACGGCGCCATCGAAGCGCTGGAGGCGCACGCCCCCGCCGCGCTGCGGGAAACCTATCTCGGCAAGATCGTCAGCGGCGAATGGACCGGCACGATGAACTTGACCGAGCCGCAGGCGGGTTCGGATCTCGCGCTTCTGCGCACGCGCGCGGAGCGCGATGGCGACGGCTCCTATCGCATCACGGGGCAGAAGATCTTCATCACCTATGGCGAACACGATCTTACCGACAACATCGCGCATCTCGTGCTCGCGCGCCTGCCTGACGCGCCGGCGGGCGTGAAGGGCATTTCGCTCTTCCTCGTTCCGAAGTTGCTGCCGGGCGATAGCGGCGCCTTCACGCGCCGCAACGCCGTGCGCTGCGTCGGCGTGGAGCGCAAGCTCGGCATCCACGCCTCGCCGACCTGCACCATGGCCTATGAGGACGCGACGGGCTTCCTGATCGGCGAGGAGAACAACGGCCTCGCCTGCATGTTCACAATGATGAACAACGCCCGTCTCAATGTCGGCGTTCAGGGCGTGGCGCTGGCTGAGCGCGCGACGCAGGCGGCGCTCGAATATGCGCGCGAGCGCAAGCAGGGCCGGGCGATCGGCGCCTCCGGGACGAGCGCCGTCATCGCGCATCCCGACGTGCGGCGCATGCTGCTCACCATGGCGAGCCTGACGATGGCGGCGCGCATGATCTGCTTCGAGACCGCCGCTTCGCTCGACCGTGCGCATCGCTGCGACGATGCAAAGAAAGCCAAGGACGCAGACGAGCGGGCGAGCCTGCTAACGCCGGTCGCCAAGGCCTTCTCGACCGACATCGGCAATGAGGTCGCGTCGCTCGCCGTGCAGGTGCATGGCGGCATGGGCTATATCGAAGAGACGGGCGTCGCCCAGCTCATGCGCGACGCGCGCATCTGCGCGATTTATGAAGGCACGAACGGCATTCAGGCGATCGACCTCGTTGGCCGCAAACTGCCAATGAACAACAGCGCGGCGCTTAAACGCGAGATCGAGGACATGCGCGTCATTGCGCGCGAGAGCAGTTACGCCGCGGTCGCGGAAGCGGTTGAAGCCTTCGCGCAGGCGACCGACTATCTCGCGGGCGCGATGAAATCCGCGCCGGGCGAAGCGCTCGCCGGCGCCACGCCCTATCTGCGCCTCTTCGCGCTGGCGCGCGGCGCGACGCTGCTGGAAAAAGCCGCACGGACCGCGCGTCATGCAGGCCGTTCCGACGCCGCGCGATATGAGACGCTCACGCATTTCTTCGCGAAGAACATCGCCGTCGCTGCGCCGGGATTAGCGAATATGGTGATGGAGGGCGCGAAGTCGGTGACGGAAGGCGATGGCTGGTTTGGGGGGTGACGCCGTCATTGCTGCGAGGAGCGAAGCGACGAAGCAATCCAATGGCCGCGTTGTAACTCTGGATTGCTTCGCCTATCTGCGAAGTCGGGTATACCCGACTTCGAAAACAAGCTCGCAATGACGGGCGCAAGCATATCCCCTCTCCCCGCTTGCGGGGAGAGGGTTAGGGTGAGGGGCAAGGCCATGTCCGTGCGTGCTGGTCATCAGACCACGCTGCGTTCAGGCGGAATGCTTATGCAGACACCGAGATCGATTCTAATAATTTGGAGCGCGTCGCCAAAAAACCGGGCTCCCACTTTTCGTAAGCCGCGCTTTAGCGCAATGACGAAAGGCTCGCGTCGTGGCTCGCCCCTCACCCCGGCCCTCTCCCCGCAAGCGGGGAGAGGGGGTTACGCGCGTTAACCGCCCATAAACTCTCGCAAAGCCGTCTGCTCCTGCGCGCTCATATGCAATCCCAATTTCGAGCGGCGCCATAAGACGTCATCCGCCTTTCGCGCCCATTCATTCTCGACCAGATACCGCAGCTCCATCTCGGTCAGGCCGCATCCAAAATCGCGACCCAGATCCGCCATCGAATGCGCATGCTTCAGAAAGCGCTCGGCGCGCGTTCCGTAAGCCCGCGCAAGGCGCAGCGCGAGAGTGTCGCCGAGGAAAGGCTTCTCGGCTTTCAGATGCGAGAGATAGGCGTCGAACTCCATGTCGCCGCCGGGAAAGACCGCGCCGCGCGTCCATGCCTCGCCATGCCGCGGCAAAAAGCCGCGAAGGTCGTCCAGCGCATGTTCGGCGAGTCGACGGGCCGTGGTGATCTTGCCGCCGAAGACGGAAAGAACGGGCGCGGCGCCTTCCGGCGCGTCGAGATCGAAAGCGTAATCGCGCGTGACGACGGAAGCGTTCAGCGAACCGTCGTCGTAAAGCGGACGCAGGCCCGAATAGCTCCAGACAATGTCCTCGCGGACAACGGGTCTGCGGAGGAAATGATTGATCGACGTCAGCAGATAGCCGGTTTCCGCCTCGCTGATCGACACCGGGCCCGGCGCATCGTCATAGGGCGCGTCCGTCGTGCCGATGAGGGTGAAGTCGCGCTCATAGGGAATGGCGAAGACAATGCGGCCGTCCGGGTTTTGCAGGATATAGGCGTGATCGCCCTCATAGAGCTTGCGCGTGACCAGATGCGAGCCTTTCACGAGCCGCACATGCTTGCGCGAATGCGCATGCAGCGCGCCTCCGATGACTTGCGAAACCCACGGCCCCGCAGCGTTGATCAACGCGCGCGCCTCGATCTCCGCGCCGCCTTCCAGCGTCGTGATCCAGCGCCCGCCCTCGCGCCGCGCCTGCGTCAGCTGCGTTCCCACGCTGATCGTCGCGCCGCGCTCCTTCGCGTCGAGCGCGTTAAGGACGACGAGGCGCGAATCCTCGACCCAGCAGTCGGCGTAAGTGAAGCCGACATTGTAGCTCTCGCGCAAAGGCGCGCCGAGCGCATTGCCTTTGAGAGAGACCATATGCGACCCCTCGAGCCGCTTGCGGCGCGCGAGGTGGTCGTAGAGAAAAAGCCCAAGCCGCAGCATCCAGACGGGACGCAGGCCCTTCTCATGCGGCAGAACGAATTTCAGCGGCCAGATGATATGCGGCGCGGCGGCGAGCAGCAGCTCGCGCTCGGCCAGCGCCTCGTGCACCAGCCGGAACTCGTAAAGTTCGAGATAGCGCAGGCCGCCATGGATGAGCTTCGTCGAAGCGGACGACGTGCCGCTGGCAAGATCGTTCTGCTCGACCAGGCGTACCGAAAGCCCCCGCCCCGCCGCGTCGCGCGCAATGGCGCAGCCATTGATCCCGCCGCCGATGATCAGAAGATCGTATAACATGCGCGCCGCTCCCGCCCGTGCTTCACTCTAAGGCAGGCAGTGGCGGGCGCAAGGAAGACGGTTTTGAGCCCGCCGCAGTTTGCCGCAAAACCTCCGAGGCGGCCTCGTCCTTCGAGACGCGAGCTTCGCTCGCTCCTCAGGATGAGGCCTAAGTAATTAGCGCTGAAAGAAGAAGCCCCTCATGCTGAGGAGCCTGCGTAGCAGGCGTCTCGAAGCACGAGGGGCGTCAACCCGACTTTGAGGAAGACGTGCTCACGCCTTACGCTCGATCTTCGTCAGCCCGCCCATATAGGGCCGCAGGACGAGCGGAATCGTCACCGAGCCGTCCGCTTCCTGATAATTCTCCAGCACCGCGACCATGGCGCGGCCGACCGCGACGCCGGAGCCGTTGAGCGTGTGGACGAAGCGCGGCTTGCCGTCCGGGCCGCGCGAGCGCGCGTTCATGCGCCGCGCCTGAAAGTCGCCACAGACGGAGCAGGACGAAATCTCGCGATATTTGCCCTGTCCCGGCAGCCAGACTTCGAGGTCGTAGGTCTTCTGCGAGGCGAAGCCCATGTCGCCCGTGCAGAGCGCGACCTTGCGATAGGGAAGCTCCAGCGCCTGCAGAATCTTCTCGGCGCAGCCGGTCATGCGCTCATGTTCGCCCTGCGACTGCTCGGGCGTCGTCACGGAAACGAGCTCCACCTTGTAGAACTGATGCTGGCGGATCATGCCGCGCGTATCCTTGCCCGCGGCGCCCGCTTCCGCGCGGAAACAATAGGTGCCGGCGGTCATGCGCAGCGGAAGCCGCGATTCGTCGAGGATTGATTCGCGCACGAGATTCGTCAGCGGAACTTCGGCGGTGGGGATGAGCCAGTAATCGGCCGCTGGCGTCAGCGGCTCGGCCGTCGGGTCCGGCTGTCCGCTCTGGCGTCCGGCGGTCACGGAGAACTGATCCTCGCGGAACTTCGGCAATTGCGCCGTGCCGAACATGGCGTCGTCGCGCACAAGCAGCGGCGGCGCGACCTCCAGATAGCCATGGTCGCTGGTATGCAGATCGAGCATGAATTGCGCGAGCGCGCGTTCGAGCCGCGCAAGCGCGCCCTTGTTCACCACAAAGCGCGCGCCCGACAGCTTGGCGGCTACCTCGAAATCCATCAGGCCCAAGCCCTCGCCGATCTCGAAATGCTCTTTCGGCGTGAAGTCGAATTTGCGCGGCTCGCCCCAGCGGGCGACTTCGACATTGTCGTTCTCGTCCTTGCCGTCGGGCGCCGAATCAAGCGGCGTGTTCGGAATGCTCGCCAGCGCGTTATCAAGCTCCGCTATGGCGTAGCGCTCAGCCTCTTCGAGCGAGGGCCAGTTCTCCTTGATCTGCGCGACTTCCGCCTTGAGCGCCTCGGCCTTGGCGTTGTCGCCCGCCTTCAGCGCCGCGCCGATTTCCTTGGAGGCCGCGTTACGCCGCTCCTGCGCCTGCTGCAACTGAGCAATCGCCGCGCGGCGCGCGTCGTCGAGCGCAAGAAGCTGGGCCGACATCGGCTCCAGCCCGCGCCTCTTGCGGCCGTTGTCGAAGGTCTCGGCGTTCTCGCGAATCCATTTGATGTCGTACATGTCGCACCCGGCGCCAGAAAAGATGAACAGCTCGCGTCTTTACCTCTCCCCGCTTGCGGAGAGAGGGAGTCGCGCTGATTTCTCTCGCAGCCGCGAAAGAGGGTCAAGCCGACCAGATGCCGCTTATTCCTGCGCCGCAGCCTCGGCTTCCGCCTTCTTCTTTTCAACCATGCGGACGGAATAGATGGACGCCTCGTAAAGCAGCATGCCCGGCAATGCGAGGGCAAGCTGCGAGAAGACGTCGGGCGGAGTGAGAATCGCCGCGACGACGAAGACGATGACAATAGCGTAGCGGCGTTTCTCTTTCAGAAAATCGGACGAGACGATGCCGACCTGTCCCAGCAGGGTTAGAATCACCGGCATCTGGAACACCACGCCGAAGGCGAGCACCAGCGTCATGATGAGCGAGAGATACTCCGACACGCGAGGCAGCAGCTCGATTTGCGCCTTTCCAGGCTCGTTCGCCTGCTGCATGCCGATGAAGAAACGCAGCAAATTGGGCATGACGAGGAAATAGACGACGAGCGCGCCGATTGCGAAGAAAATGGGCGTCGCGAAGAGATAGGGCCGGAAGGCCGCCCGCTCGTGGCGGTAGAGGCCCGGCGCCACGAAGGCGTAGAGCTGCGAGAACACGACCGGGCAGGACAGGAAGGCCGCCGCGAAGAGCGCGACCTTGATCTGAGTGAAGAAATATTCCTGCGGCGCCGTGTAGATCAGCCTCGCCTCGGGCCCCGCGACCTGCGTATAGGGGATGACGAGAATGTTGTAGATGTCCTTGGCGAAGAAGAATGACAGCACGAACATCGCAAGAAAGGCGAGCAACGCCTTGATGAGACGCTCGCGCAATTCCATGAGATGTTCGATCAGCGGCGCCTTGCTGGCCTCGATCTCCGCTTCGTCGGCCTCGTTCATTCCTTGGGCTTCTCCGCCTGTTCCTTCGCCTCGCCGGCCTCCGAGGGCGGCGGTTCCGGAGGCGGGGCCGCTCCGAAGGCGGCCATGACGTCGTCCGGGTCATCGTCCTTCGCCGCCTCGGCCGGCTTCTCCGCCTTGGGCTCCCCCTCGATCGCGCCGGCGATCTGCTTGCGCGCCTCCGTCAGCGGGTCGAAGGAGCCGTCGAGCTTTGCGCTCGCCATGATGGCGCGGTTCGTCTCCTCGATCTCCTTCTTGAGATCGACGAGTTCGGCCTCCCGCATGGCCTCCATGAACTGGCCCTGAAATTCAGCGGCCATGCGGCGCATGCGGCCGGTCGCCTGACCCAGCGTGCGCAGCACGCGCGGCAAATCCTTCGACGGGATCGCAATGAGCGCGACGATGCCGATGACGATAAGCTTGCCAGGATCGAGATCGAACATGTCCTTGTCCGAGACAGGGGCGACTGTGAGAGGCCCCTCCTATCCCTCCCCCGCTTTGCGGGAAAGGGGACGCGCCCGACCGGCAGCGTCGACGAAGGCCCGGATTGCTGCCTCTCCCGCATCGCGGGGGAGGGTTGGCGAAGGGGTCCCTACCCGGTCAAACCTGCTTGCCGTCGGCCGATTTGTCGACATCAATGGCGCGCGTCTCCGGCTTCGGCGCCTCGACGGCCTCATCCTCGGCCATGCCCTTCTTGAAGGCCTTTATACCCTTGGCGACGTCGCCCATCACATCGGAGATTTTGAACTTGCCGCCGAACAGGATGAACACCACGCCGCCGACGATGATCCAGTGCCAGATCGACAAACCGCCCATGGCGGAAACCTCCGAATAAGATACAGACCGAGCGCTCCGGCCACTCCTGTCGCGAAACTATGCGGCCCGAGACCCAAAAACAAGGACCGGGCGTTCTTCCGGAGATTCAGGCAGGGGGCTTTTTTACGCAGCGGCAGGGCTGAGCTTTTGCCGCCGCGTCCGGCAAAATAGCGCCAAGCCATTCGAGAGCGCCCTCCGGCGTTCGCCAGCCGCCGGCGAAATCCAGAACGTCGTAACGCCCGGCTTCCGCGAGCCAGGCGGCCAGATAGTCGCGCATCCCCTGATTGTCATTGGGGTTCAGGCGCAGCATGTCCTGCGCTTCGTCGATCGCCGCGGCCTTTTCTCCCCGCTCCCAGAGTTCGGAGGCCAGATTCGCTTTTGCCCGCATAAAGGGTCGGGTTTCCAGCACCATCCAAAAGGCGCCGACGATCTCGTCGAAATCCTTGCCGAGCGCCTCCTCGCCCGCCGCCACAGCGTTTCGGCGAAAGCCGAACCGCTCCTCGCCAGAAGCCGCGTGATCTGCGAGTATCGTGTAAGCGTCGGCGCAATGAGCGCTGAGCGCGAGCGCTTTCTTCGCCAAGGCGACCCGCCTTTTGGCCGTCGAGGCCTCCATCGCCTCGAAACAGATCAATTGCGCGTCATTGAGACGTTCCGCAGCCTCTATGGCGCCTGCCGTTTTGCGGAAAGACGTCTCATGTGTCGTCGTCGTTCAAAGCCTCCGGCGCCTCGGCGGGCTCCGGCTCCTCGGGGAAATCCATTTCCAGCGCCTGCGGAGCGTCATCCTCCAGGGGCTCCTCGTCGTCGCGCAGCGCCGTATCGTCGGAGGGCTGCGGCACGCCGAAGCCCTTGGGCAGGCGGCCGTCGAAAAGACCCGCCGCCTTGAGCTCGTCGAGGCCAGGCAGGTCGCCGATCTGCTCAAGGCCGAAATGCATCAGGAAGCTGTCGGTCGTGCCGTAGGTGATCGGCCGGCCCGGCGCCTTGCGGCGGCCGCGCAGGCGGATCCAGCCCGTCTCCAGCAGCGTGTCCAGCGTGCCCTTGGAGATGGCGACGCCGCGGATTTCCTCGATCTCGGCGCGGGTCGCGGGCTGGTGGTAGGCGATGATGGCGAGCGTCTCCAGCGCGGCGCGGGAGAGCTTCTTCTCTTCCACCTGCTCACGGGCGAGAATCCAATTGAGGTCCGCCGCCGTGCGGAAGAACCACTTCTTGCCGACGCGGGTGAGGTTCACGCCGCGATTGGCGTAATGCGCCTTCAACCGCTCCAGCACCTGCGGCAGCTCGACCTCGTCCGAAACGCGGCGCGCCATCTCGGTCTCGTCGAGCGGCTCGGGCGAGGCGAAGAGCATGGCTTCGACAATGCGCTCGGCCTCGCGCAGCGCGACTTCGTTGCGGGCCAGCGCCTCGTCGCTATTGACGTCGAAGAGCTCAATTTTTTCCGCGGGCTGCGCCAATGCGCGTCCTCCATATGGATCGCGAGCCTGAAGGCTTCGCCTGTCGTCATGAGCGAGCCTGAAGGCTCGCGGTCCACCTACAAGCTCGCCGGCTCTCCCTCGGCCCGGGGCGCCCTGCGGCGCAGCCAGAGCGGCGCGAAGGGCCGGTCCTGCCGGATGTCGAAATGTCCTTCGCGCACCATTTCCAGCGAGGCCGAGAAGGACGAAGCGCGAACGGTGCGGGCCGTCTGCATGTCCGCGCAATATTGCAGCAGAAAGTCGTCGAGCACGGTCCATTCGGCCGCGACCCCGGCGAGCCGCTCCAGCGCCTCGCGCGCCTCGGCGAGGGACCAGACCGCGCGCTGCCGCAGCACCACGCGGGTGACGGCGGTTTTCTGGCGCTGGCGGGCGTAGGCCGAGAGAAGGTCGAAGAGACTCGCCTGATATCTGGCCCGCGAGATTGTCTCCAATCCCTCCGGCCCGCCCCGCAGGAACATGTCGCGCCCGAGCCGCCCGCGCTGGGTGAGCTTGTCGGCGGCGAGCCGGATCAGCTCCAGCCGCTTGAGGCGTTCGGCGAGCGCGGCCGCGAGGTCGGCGGCCGAAGGCTCGTCGCTGTTTTTGGGCGGCTCGGGCAGCAGGAGGCGGGATTTCAGAAAGGCGAGCCAGGCCGCCATGACCAGATAATCCGCCGCCAGCTCCAGCCGCACGCGCCGCGCGGCCTCGATAAAGGCCAGATATTGCTCGGCAAGGGCGAGAATGGAGATGCGGGAAAGATCGACCTTCTGACGACGCGCCAGCTCCAGCAGCAGGTCGAGCGGCCCCTCGAATCCGTCGACGTCCACGAGAAAGGCCTCGCCCTCCTCGCGCGGTTCCTCCGACAGATCGAATGACAGTTCCTGGGCCATTAATTCTCCGGCGACTCAGCCGTTTACGGCTTATTCACCATGACGCCCGGAGATTGGTCCCTTTAAGGCGGCCCCGCAAGCGCAGCGAAGCTGTTGCGGGCTCCATCCACAAGATAGAGGGGTGGATAAAGTCGGCGACTACTCCCCGTAGATATCCGCAAGCGCGATTTCGAGGCCCGGCGGATCGAACGCGACCGCGCCCTCGCGGACGACGCGGGTGAGAATCGTCGCCCCTTCCCCGCGCGCGTGATGGAAAATCAGCCGCGCGTCGGGAGAAACGATGAGATAATGCGCGACGCTCGGCAGCCGGAAATAAGCAGCGAGCTTGCCCAGCGCGTCATTCTTGCCGGTCGACGGCGACAACACCTCGACGACGATGATCGGGCTTTCGACGATGATCGTGTCGGGCGGCAGCTCCGGTCCGCAATAGACTTGCGCGTCGGGCTCGAAAACAGTGTCGGCGTCGATACGCACGGCCATGCCGTCGGGGAGCGCATGGCAAGGCAGGCCTTTGGACCGTATCGCGTTGTGCAGGGCCATGGCGATCCGGAACTTGACCTTCGCATGCGCCGCCCGCTCGGCCGCCTGGGCGAAAACCTCGCCGCCGGCAAGCTCGTAGCGTCCCGCCTGCGTCTGCGACCAGGCGAGAAATTCTTGGGCGCTCATGCGCTGCTGTGGAAGGGCGACGGCGGACATGGGGGAATGATAGCGCGAGTTCACGGGGCGCGCCACGTCAAGCGACCGTCCCCATCGCCGCCTCGAACTCCGCGGCGCCCGCCGCGACGTCGAACGGCTCGCTCTCCCGGACGCAGGCAAGCGCCTTCTCCGCCCGTTCCAGCGCCTTGCCGGCCAGCACGGGCGCGCCTTCGGCCACAGGGCCGGCCTCGGCGAGGTCGCCATTGCAATGCAGGACCATGTCGCAGCCGGCGGCGATGGCGCGTTCGGCGCGCTCCCGGAAACTGCCGGTCAAGGCCTTCATGGAAAGGTCGTCGGTCATCAGCAGGCCGTCGAAGCCGATCAGGCCGCGGATAATCTCCTCCACCACCGTTTTCGACTGCGTGCCGGGCGCGGCGGGGTCGATCGCCGTGTAGACGACATGGGCGCTCATCGCCATCGGCAGATCGGCGTTCGCGGCGAAGGGCGGGAAATCGACCGCCTCCAGCTCGATGCGGCTCGCCTCGACCACGGGGAGCTCCAGATGGCTGTCCGCTCTGGCGCGGCCATGGCCGGGGATGTGCTTCATCACCGGCGCGACGCCGCCGGCCATCAGCCCCTCGGCGGCGGCGCGGCCGAGCTTCGCGGCGCGGGCCGGGTCGCGGCTATAGGCGCGGTCGCTGATGATGGCGTGGGAGCCTTCGGCCGGCGCGTCGAGCACCGGCAGGCAGTCGACGTCGATCCCGACCTCGCGCAGATCATGCGCCATCAGCCGCGCGCCGAGCCAGGCGAGCCGCTCGGCTTGCGTCGCGTCGCGCCCCGCCGCCTCGAAGCGCGCGGCGCTCGGATAAGCGCGCCAGTTCGGCGTATTGAGCCGCTGCACGCGCCCGCCTTCCTGATCGACCAGCACCGGCGCATGGCGGCCGAGCGCGTCACGCAGCTCGGCGGTCAGCCGCGCCATCTGCTCGCGGCTCTCGACATTGCGGCGGAAGAGGATGACGCCCCAAGGCGCGGCGTCGCGCAGAAAGGCCCGCTCTTCGGCGTCGAGGGAGAGGCCTTTCAGGCCGCAGATGAAGGCGCGCATGCGTGATGGGTCCAAAACCTAGCCGCCCGCCACGCCCGGCCTTGTGCCCGGCATCCACGCGGCAGTTACAAGAAATTTGTGAAGAGAGGAGAGGCGGCCGAGCGTGGATGGCCGGGACGAGCCCGGCCATGACGGCGTGGGGCGTCAATTCCCCGCAACGAAGCAATTGCCGCCGGAGGCCTTGACCCTGTTGCAGATCGCATTCGCCGAGTCCTTGCTCACCCCGGCGACGCGGACGCGGAAGACCGTCTTGTCGCCCACCTTGGCGGGTTTGAATGTGGCCTTGACGCCGTATTTGGCGGAGACCGTCTTGAGCAGGTTGCGCGCCTCTTCCTCGCTATTGGCGGCGCCGAACTGCACGGCGTAGTTGCCGCTGGAGGATGCGGGAGGCGCGGCCGCGTCGGCGGCGTCATCCGCCGCAGGCGGGGGCTCGGTCGCGGCGACCTTCGGCGCGGGCTTCGGCTTGGCGACCGGCGTGGTGGCGGTCCTGGCGTCGGGTTTGGGCGTCGCGCCCTTCGCGAGCGCCGGATCGGCCGGGGCCGGAGCGGCGTTCTTGGCCACCGCCGGCGGCAGAGCGGCGTCGTCGACGCGGCTGCCGTCCGGGCGAACCGTCACGGTCTTCACCTTCTTCGGCTGCGCGCCCAGGGCGGGTTCATGCGGCGCGTCGACCGGGCCGTTGCCCAGCCTCACAACCTTGGGCGCGACAGTCGGATCGACCGCCTGCTCCTGATGCGTGACGACCTGCTTGACCGGCGTCGGATCCTTGCGGTCCAGAACCGCGGCGCCGCTGGCGTTCGGAGCTTCCTGGTCCGCCTCCGCCGCCGGCTTGACCTTCACCGGTCCTTCCGGGGCGTTGATCACGGCGATTTCCTTGGAGGCGCCGCCGCCGTTCCGATGCATGAAGCCCCAGGCGATGCTGCCGATCGCGACGACCGCGATCGCCGCCGCGGCGTGCCAGGGGCGCAGCAATTTGCGGATCCCGCCGCCGCGCCCGTCGCCGTCAAGCCCGTCCTCGGCGCCGTAATCCAGATATTGGGCGTCGTCTCCCCAGCCGCCCTCCGCGCCGCCGTGATAAGCCGCGTCATATTGGCGGTCGGCGTAGCCATGCTCCGCGTAGCCCTGATCCTGACCATAGGCCGCGTCGTGCTCGGCGTAATGCTGATGGCTGTCGTCATAATGCGCCGCCGGCTCCGGCGGAAGGGGCGGCGGCGCGTCGTAGGAGCCGCGCAGACGGGCGTCCCATGCCGACGCCGGCGGGGCCGGCGGAGCGGCCCGCTGCGCGCGCGGATCGGGCAGCAATTCGCGGAAGGGATCGGCCTCGGCCTGCTCGCCCTGCATCAGCCGGGCGAGTTCGCTCAGCGGGTCAGCTTTCGGGGCGGCCTTGGGCGGCTCCCCTCCCCGCATGCGCCGCTCGAATTCCGAGAGGTCGATAGCGGGGCCTCTGACGGACGATTCACGCATGATCCACCTCGATCGTCTTCCCGTTCGCGGAGCTTATCGTCAAGCGTCGCGCGGCGGGCCGAGGGGCGCGCGTCAACGCATTTCGTCGGGGGCGCTCACGCCGAGAAGTCTCAGGCCCGACCCCAGGACGACGGTTAAGGATAAAACCATTGCGACCCGGGCGCTCGTTAAATCTCTCTCCGTTGCATTAACAAAGCGTAATTGTGGCTGATCTTTGCCGCGGTTCCAATGGGCGTGGAAAATGCTCGACAGCTCATGGAGATAGAAGGCGACGCGGTGCGGCTCGTGCGCCGCCGCCGCCGCCTCGATCGCGCGCGGATATTGCGCGATCATGCGCGCGAGCTGCAATTCGCCTTCATCCGTCAGCAGTTCGAGCTTCGACTCGGCAAGCGTCGATAACGACGCGTCGAGGTCGGGAAAAGCGGCGAGCGCCTGACGCAGCACGGATTTCGCCCGCGCATGGGCGTATTGCACATAGAAGACGGCGTTGTCCTTCGACTGCTCGATAACCTTCGCGAGATCGAAATCGAGCGGCGCGTCATTCTTGCGGTAGAGCATCATGAAGCGCACCGCGTCGACGCCGACTTCGTCGACGACCTCGCGCAAGGTGACGAAATCCCCGGCGCGCTTCGACATTTTCACCGGCTCGCCATTGCGCATCAGCTTCACAAGCTGGCAGAGCTTCACGTCGAGCGAGACTTTCTTGTCAGAGAGCGCGGCGACGGCGGCGCCCATGCGCTTCACATAGCCGCCGTGGTCCGCGCCCCAGACGTCCACGAGGGTGTCGAAGCCGCGATCGATCTTGTCCTTGTGATAGGCGATGTCGGCGGCGAAATAGGTCGGCGAGCCGTCGGACTTCTTCAGCGCGCGGTCGACGTCGTCGCCAAAATCCGTGGAACGGAACAGCGTCTGCTCGCGATCTTCCCAGTCGTCGGGCAACTGGCCCTTGGGCGGCGGCAGGCGGCCTTCATAGACGAGGCCCTTCCCGCGCAGCCACTCGATCGCCGCGTCGATCCTCGACGGGCCATGCGACGCGTCGTGCAGCGTGCGTTCGGAAAAGAAGACCTCGTGGCGGATGTTGAGCGCGGCGAGGTCGTCGCGGATCATGTCCATCATCGCGTCGATGGCCACGTTTCTCACGATCGGCAGCCACTCGCCCTCGCTCTTGCCGAGCAGCGCCTCGCCATGCGCCTTGGCGAGCGTTTCGCCCACGGGCTTGAGATAATCGCCCGGATAGAGGCCTTCCGGAATGGTTATGGCCTCACCCAGCGCCTCGCGGTAGCGCAGAAAGGCGGAGCGGGCGAGCACCTCGATCTGCGCGCCGGCGTCGTTGATGTAATATTCGCGCGTCACCTCACAGCCGGAAAAGGCGAGGAGATTGGCGAGCGCGTCGCCGAAGACCGCGCCGCGGCCATGGCCGACATGCATCGGGCCGGTGGGATTGGCGGAGACATATTCGACATTGACCTTGCCCTGAAGCGCTCCCGCCCTGCCCTTCTCGACCCGGCCGAAATTCTCGGGGTCGTTCAGCGCGGCGCGCAGCACCTGCGAGAAGATCCCGGGCTTCAGGCGGATGTTGATGAAGCCCGGCCCGGCGACCTCGGCCGTCGCCACCCCTTCCGACTCCGCCAGCGCGTAGCAGATCGCGACCGCCAGCTCGCGCGGATTGGCGAAATACGGCTTGGCTTCCTTGGCGTAGACCATGGCCGCGTTGCAGGCCAGATCGCCCAGCGCCCCGTCCTTCGGCGGCTCGACGACGAAGCGCGCGAGATCGAGCGGCGGCAAGCGGCCCTCGGCCTGGAAGCCTTCGAGGATCGAAGCGATGCGGGCGTGGAAGATATCGAAAATGTTCATGGAGGTCCGACGAGATGGGGGATTGCGCGCCGGTTTAGCAGGTTCGCGGCCTGAAATCATCCGCCCGGCGCGTCACCCGAAGAAGCTCGCGCCATGCGCGCCGGCGACGGCGCCGATCACCACGATCAGGCTGATCGTCAAGAGAAACCGGTGCAGCCGTCCCACGAGGGCGAATGTCCCTTCCGGATCGGCGGCCGCTCGCGACTCCAACCAGCGGTGGAGAAAAAGCGGCTCCGCCACGAACAGCATGAAAGTGAAAACCGCCCAGACCGCGACCATGCCGTGCATCCACCAATAGGCGACAAACCGGAAGCGGTCCCACATGTCGTATTCCGCGACCATATAGAAACCGCTGGCCACCGCGAGCAGAGTCGTCGCGCGGGCCTGCCAGGCGAAGCGCCGTTCGATAAAATCGAAAAAGGCGAGCTTGTCGCGGCGGTCCATTCGTCCGATGGCCGGAAGCAGCGCCGTCGTGACAAAGGCGACGCCCCCGATCCAGAGAACAATGGCGGCCACATGGATCGCCCGGGCCAGCGCAAGCTTGTCCATCGATTACCTCCAATTGCCGCATCGAGAGCGGTGGCTCGTTCCGGTCATGACGGCGTTGGCGACTTTCGAAATGTGCGCATGCGGCGACCATAAAGAGGAAGGACTCGCTCACGCCAGGCGTTCCCCTCATCGCCCTCATTCTCCGAAGATGCGCTTCACTTCGCCGAGGGCGTATCTGTCCGTCATACCCGCAATGTAATCCGCGACCACCACTGCCCGCGCCGCCTCCCCGCCCATGGCGGCGAGCGTCGCCCATTCGGGCGGCATCAGGGCCGGCGTTTCGAGAAACGCCGGGAAGAGCCGGGAGATGGCGTCGCGGGCGCGCTCCCAGACCCCGAAAACGCGCGCATGGCGATACATATGGACGAAAAGGAAGCGCTTGAGATCGTGTTCCGCCTGCGCCATGCCCGGCGAAAGCGCCACCATCGCCGCCTCGGCGTTGCGCACATCCGCGGCGCTTCCGGGCGCCAGCCGCTCGAGCTGCGCCCTTGCGGTCGCGACGGCGTCCTCGACGAAGCGGGTGATGACCCGGCGCACCAGCTCGTGGATTACGCGGCCGCGTTCGAGGCCGGGATGTTTCGCGTTCACCTCCTCCAGCAGGGCGGCGGCGAAAGGGACGGCCCCGGCGATCTCGTCGAGCGAGAAGAGCCCGGCGCGCAGGCCGTCATCGAGGTCATGACCGAGATAGGCGATATCGTCGGCGAGCGCCGCCGCCTGCGCCTCGACGCTCGCGAAAGTCGAAAGCTCCAGCGGACAGGCGGCGTTGAACGCGCGCACATAGCGCGGCAAAGGCTTGAGCGCCCGCGGCCCCTCGAGCGGTCCATTATGCTTGACGATGCCCTCGAGCGATTCCCAAGTGAGATCGAGGCCGTCATAGTCGGCGTAACGCCGTTCCAGCAGAGTCACCACCCGCAGCGCCTGGGCGTTGTGGTCGAAGCCGCCATAAGGCTTCATGCAGGCTTCGAGCGCCTCCTCGCCGGCATGGCCGAAGGGGGTATGTCCCAGGTCATGCGCCAGCGCCACCGCCTCGGCGAGGTCTTCGTCAGCGGCGAGCGCGCGGGCCAGCGCGCGGGCGATCTGGCCGACTTCGATCGTATGGGTGAGGCGCGTGCGGAAATGATCGCCATCGAGGGGCACGAAAACCTGCGTCTTGTGCGCGAGGCGCCGGAAGGCGGTCGAATGGATGATCCGGTCGCGGTCGCGCTGGAACTCGCTGCGCGTCGGCGAGGGCGACACGGCGTAGAGGCGGCCCCGCGATTTCGTCGCGTCGCAGGCGTAAGGCGCGAGGGGCTGGCGCAGCGCCACGGTCGGGCTCCAGTCATTGAAAGGCCCGGGCGGCGGGCCTATGTTGCAGCGCATAGACCGCATTTCCGGATGGAAGCAAGAAGACAACGAGGACATAAGCATGACGGCGACCGCGGCCAGCGATGTGGCGCTCACTGAACAGGCGGCGAAGCGAATCGTCGCGCTTCTCGCCAGCGAGGCCCCCGGCGCCGTGTTCCGCGTGTCGGTCGAGGGCGGCGGCTGCTCGGGTTTCCAGTATCAGTTTGCAATTGACCGGGCGCCCACCGCGGAAGACGCGCTTGTCGAGCGCGACGGCGCGCGCGTCGCGATCGACCCCGCCTCGATCGGCTTTCTCGCCGGCGCGAAGATCGACTTCGTGGACGATCTGATGGGTCAGTCCTTCCGCGTCGAGAACCCGAACGCCACCGCCTCCTGCGGCTGCGGCACGAGCTTTTCGATCTGACACGTCCGCGCCATTTGCTTCGGCGAGATTAGGCGGATCGTCGCACAGCGGAGTTTGCCTTGGACGCGCTCTTTATCGGTCACGCCTATATCGACGTCACCATGCTCGCCGATGAAATGCCCGTCGACGACGAAAAAACGGTCGCGCGCGACTATGCGGTGAGCTTCGGCGGCAACGCCGTGACGGCCGGCTTCGCCTGCGCCAAGCTCGGCCATGACGTGCATATCCTCACGACGCAGGCCCGCGACTGGCTCGGCCATATGTTCGCGGAAATGGCCGACTGCTACGGCGTGCGGCTGCATCCCAGGAAAGTGGCGCGCTCCTCGCTCTCCTTCATCTGGCCGAATGACGGCCAGCGCGCCATTCTGCGCGCGAGAGACGACCGCTATCTCCAGCCCTTCGTGCGATTGGACATTTCGTCCGCCCGGGTCGTGCATCTCGACGGCCACATGCCCGACGCCGCCATTCATTACGCCAGGGCGGCGCGCGAGCGCGGCGTGCTCGTCTCGATCGACGGCGGGGCCATGCGCCCGCATATCGAGGAGATTTTCGACTTCGTCGACGTCGCCGTCGTCTCCAAGCAGCTTTGCAAGCAGATGTCCTTCACCGAACCGGAAATGCTCGCCTGGCTGAAGTCCAAGGGCTGCCGGATCGGCGCCGTCACCGTCGGCGAGAAGGGAACCTTCTGGTATGGCGAGGATGGCGTGCTCCAGCATCTGCCCTCGCTTCACGTGCCCTCGGATCGGGTGGTCGACACCTCCGGCGCAGGCGACGTCTTCCACGGCGCCTATTGCGCCTCCTATCTCGAACGGCCCGACGCTCCCTGGCGCGCGCATTTCGAATTCGCCCGCGCCGCCTCCGCGTACAAGGTCCAGCGTCTCGGTAACGAGGCCGGTCTGCCGAGTCGCGAGGACATTGCCCGCGCCACAGCCGAATTCGCCGAAAGCGTCACAACGAAAGCCCTTGTTTAACAGCGTTTTCCACAGAACGCGTAAAAGGGCTTGGCAAACCCGTCAGCCCCTTGTATACGCCCTGCACCACGACGTTCCCCGATAGCTCAGCTGGTAGAGCACGCGACTGTTAATCGCTAGGTCGTAGGTTCGAGTCCTACTCGGGGAGCCAGTTCCAATCGACAAACTGTCTGCTTTTTCAAGCGGTTGACCCTTGTCCTCCCGGCTCGTCTGGGATACCGGAAGGGATACCGCCTTGCCTACCTTCGTCCTTGGGAACGGCCTCGTCCTGATGGTGAAGCACCTCCTCCTCCGAAACGGCACCTACTACTACTGGCGCAAGATTCCGAAGCACCTACAGGCTCGGTATGGAGGCCGGAAGCTCAAGCGCGTATCGCTCGAAACCTCAGACAAGCTGGTGGCGGCGAAGAAGGCGTCCAAGATGGCCGCAGCGGACGAAGCTCTGTGGAAGTCTATGAGCGACCGTAGCGACCTCAGTCCCCCTGAGGTTCGCGAAGCTGCTCAGGCTCTCATAGACGAGCTTCGGCCTACCGAGTGGATAGAGCCCGGCCCCAAGGGTGAAAGAGGTGTCTGGAGCCGAGCCCAGGTTCTCACCGAACTTCTTGAGGATGACGACAGGTACGGCTCCGTGGTCCACGAAGAGGCCATCAACCTCCTTGAAAGGGACAAGTCCGTTCCGCTTCTGAGCGAGGCGCTGTCCGTCTATCTGGCCGAACACAAGAACGGTAAGAAGCCCAAGTTCGCCCGAGAAACCGAGCTTGCGATTGGCTTGGTGACCAAGGTCCTCGGAGACCGGCCGATAGACAGCTATAGACGCCGAGAGGTCGCTGAGTGGCGAGACGCCCTCCTCTCGCAGATGACCACCGTCACCTTCAAGAGGCGTCTTGCCTCCATCAAGGCCGTCCTCAACAAGGCGCTGATTGAGTTCGAGATAACGGTCTCCAACCCCTTCGAGCGGCTCACCATCCCGAACGAGGGTCACGACAGCAAGGAGCGAGCGCCGTTCACACTGTCTGAACTCAAGCTCATCAGCGACAAGGCCCGAGACGCCGATGACGACCTCAGGTGGCTGGTAGCCCTCCAGATCGAGACTGGGGCCAGACTGGGCGAGCTTGTGGGGCTGAGGCTGACCGATATTGACCTCGGTCCTACCCCCTGCATCAAGATCAGGCCCCACGAGAAACGCTCCCTGAAGACTCGGCAATCCGAAAGGGAGGTGCCGCTGGTAGGTGTCAGCCTGTGGGCGGCGCAGAGGGCTTTTCAGGCGGCAAGCTGCGGGGGGGCCGGAAGTAGACCGTGGCTATTCCCTCGCTACGAAGGCTCCAAGGCGACCCACGCTTCCAACGCAATCAACAAGTGGCTTCGGCCATTATCCGGGGGAAAGACCTCGCACAGCTTTCGCCACAGCCTCAGGGACCGCTTGAGGGCCGCTCAGTGTCCTGAGGCCATAGCCGAACAAGTCGGAGGATGGGGTAGCCGAAGTGTATCTCAGGGATATGGCAAAGGTTATCCCTTGGAGGTCCTGAGGGATTGGCTGCTTCGCATTTGCCTTCGATAACAACCTACTGCGAGAGGCATAGAACATTTGACTGAGGTCACGTTATAGCCAGGCTTACTGTGACAAAAATATCACACAAGCCTCCTTAGACCACAAGCATAGGATACCCTCAGGTAACTTGCAGTAACACAAGCAGCTTACCGATAAGGAACACCGAAGTTAGGACACAAAGAGAAATGACCATGAAGAAGCCGGACCAGTTAGGCCAAGTCTGCTATGGAATACTAATGCATAATAAGGTAACTTGAGTTATATTATTCAGGTTATTACCACTCGTTAATCTTCAAGATACTATAGTATAACTAATGTATAACAAAGATTGCGCACGCGCGGATAGTAACCGTTTTCGATATTTCAAGACCCCGGAGCCAAAATCCTCCCCTTCCTTGTGGAGACCCCCGGAGAACCGGGGGAATCCTTTCTAAGGCACGTATAAGCCTCGTGGATACGTTTTGGGCCCGCTCAGCCACACCTGTAGCTCGGCCTCCCCTTTCGCGAATCTGGAAGCCTTATCCGTGGCTTCCGGAGGCTTTCCAGAGAGAAGGCCACGGCTGGAACCCGTTCCGAGCTTTGGCAGATGCGAATACCGCCCTTCGCTCGCTCATCGACAGTCAGTCGTGAGGCAACCCCTACTGATGCCCTCAGGCACAACATGCCGTCTCTGAAGGTCTCTATAGTGTCCTCAGGTCTGGCCTCTCCACTCCCGAGTAGAAGTCTCGCAGCGGCGAATAGAGGTTCACCTGAGTTACCGAGATGCCGACCATCCCAATACATCGCAGTCTTTCCCTTAGCGGGAACCAAGTCAATTCTGAATATCACGCCCTGCAGTCCAAACTGTCAATCGGCGTTCAAAATTGACCCCCGATCGGCGTTCAAAATTGACCCCCATTTTTCACAGGGCGGAACGCGAGCGCTCGCCCCGGCGGAGCTGGCGGGATAGCGCAGCCGGGGCGAGTGCGTTCCAGGTGGCGATATGATTGGGAGCGTCAGGCGCGGTTCTTGAAGCGCCAGCTTTCGTTGCCGGTCTCGACAATGTCGCAATGGTGGGTGAGGCGATCGAGCAGCGCGCTGGTCATTTTCGCGTCGCCGAACACGCTCGGCCATTCACCAAAAGCGAGATTGGTGGTGACGATGATCGAGGTGCGTTCGTAGAGCCGGCTGATCAGATGGAAGAGCAATTGTCCGCCCGATTGTGCGAATGGCAGATAGCCGAGCTCGTCCAGAATGATGAAGTCCATTCTCGTGAGATATTCCGCAAAGCGCCCCTGACGGCCTCCCCGCGCTTCGGTCTCGAGCCTGGTGACGAGCTCGACGGTGTTGAAGAATCGGCCGCGTTTTCCGGCGCGAACGCAATTTCTGGCGATCGCTATCGAAAGATGCGTCTTCCCCGTGCCGGTTCCGCCGACGAGAACGCAATTACGTTGTTGATCGAGGAAGCCGCCGTTCGAGAGATCGCGCACCAGCGCTTCATTGATCGGCGTGCCGTCGAACTGGAAGTCGTCGATGTCCTTCGCCAGCGGCAATTTGGCGATCGTCATCTGATATTTGATGGAGCGCGCATATTTTTCGGCGATCTCCGCCTGGAGAAGATCGCCGACGATGCGCGGCGGCTCATGCTGCCTCTTTATTCCGGTCGACATCACCTCGTCATAGGCCGATCTCATGCCGAAGAGCTTGAGCTCTCCCATGAGATCGAAGAGCTGCGTGCGTTCCATCAGGCCGTTCTCCTCAATTGATCATAGCGGGCGCAGTCGGCGAGCGGCATGTGCACCAGCGTCAACGACTCGGGTGTCGGGATCGCCGGCGGGGGCGGCGGCTCGCGCCGGCGGGCGAGAATGTTGAGAATGACGTCGGCGGAATGGACGCCTTGGCTGAGCGCCTCCGCGCAGGCGGCTTCCACCGCGATCAATCCGTCGTCGACGACGGCGGCCAGAATCTTGACCATCTGGCGATCGCCATCGTCACTGCCGGCGAGCTTGCGCCGCACGCGCTCGATCGCTCCCGGCAATACCCAGTCCTTGAACGGCGCGCCATTCCGCAGCGCGCCGGGCTTGCGCGCGAGAACCGGCACGTAATGCCAGGGATCGAAGATCGTCGCGCCACGCCCGAAGGCGCGGGCATGTTCGGCGACGACGCGTCCTTTTTGACGAAAGACGATGCGATCGGCGTAGGCGTGGATCTCGACCGGGGCGCCGACGGCGCTCGCATTGACCGAATATTTGTTGTTGTCGAAGCGCACGAGACAAGTCTTCGACACCGACGCCGTCAGCTCGTGGAATCCGTCGAACCGCCCGCGAAGTTGGACGAGCTTCGGGCGCTCTTCCTCGAATGCCTCCCAAATCGTCTTGTCCGCGATTTCCGGATGCGGATGCGCCTTGGCGTAGCCGACGCATTTATCGAGAAGCCACGCGTTCATATCGTCATAGGTCTTGAACCGCAGGCGCGGCGTGAAGAACCGCTCCCGCGCCAAGCCGACCTGATTTTCGACCTGGCCTTTCTCCCAGCCGGACGCCGGCGTGCAGGCGACCGGCTCGACGAGATGGTGGCTGCACATTTGCGCGAAGCGACGATTGAACTTGCGCTCCTTGCCGATGAAGATCGTCTCCACCGCCGTTTTCATATTGTCGTAGATGCCGCGCGTGCAGGCTCCCTTGAAGAAGGAAAAGGCGCGCTCATGCGCGTCGAAAACCATCTCCTGCGTCTCGCGTGGATAGGCGCGAACGAAGAGCATGCGGCTGTGGCACAGGCGCATGTGCGCGACCTTCACGATCGTCGTCACGCCGTCGAGCAGAACGATCTCATGGCTCCAGTCGAACTGATAGGCTTCGCCCGGCGCGAAGCTCAGCGGCACATAAGCGGCCGCCGTCGCCGCGCCTTGCTCGCTGCGCCATTTGCGCGCGTAGCGACGCACGGCGTCATAGCCGCCCGCATAGCCCAGCCCGCTCAGATCCTCGAAAATGCGGATCAGGGTCAGCCGCTCGCGCGGCGCCTTCTTCTCGTTCTCCGCCAGAATCTCATCGAGCTTGTCCGACCAAGGTCCGAGCTTGGGAAACGGCTGATAATCGCGCTCGTAAGCGAAGGACGTTTCCTCCGAGCGCAACGCCTTCCGGACCGTGTTCCTCGAAATGCCCAGATCGCGAACGATCTCCTTTATCGTCTTGCCCTTGACGAAATGCTCGCGACGGATTCGCCCGATCGTCTCCACAATCAACATCCCCCCACCGCCCGCCGTTCAACCAAAGCGAGCGGACTGTCCCGGCTTCACCGGAGGGGGTCAATTTTGGACGCCGATCCCCCTCGTATAGGGGTCAAAATTGCACGCCGAATAACAGTCCAAACTTCGTAATGGTCAATAATCGCGGCCTCAGGCAAGGGGCCAAGTTTCTTCAAGAGAATGACCTCGCTGTCAGGTAACTTACCGCGCTCAAGCAAGGTCTTTAGCCGGTGACTTTCACCTGAGAGGACCTGTAGGTGCTTGGGGTTTATGCAGGCCCTATTGCGACAGATATGATCTACCTCATAACCCTCAGGTATCTCGCACCCGTTGAACACCTCCCACATCAGCCTGTGGAGATAGTAGTGGCCGTCCCCAATCCTGATCTTGGTGTAGCCTTTTCCATTTTGAGATGAATGGCTTACACAGACTACGCAGTCGCCTTCGACAGGTTTACCCGAGAGGTCTAAGGCTTCGCATCTAACATTTTTGGTCTTCAAAGCCTTGGAGCGATGATGGTCGGGGTTCGTCTTCTCAAAGCGGTAGCTGTCTAAAAGTTCTTCAATTTCCATCTGATGTAAGCCTCTGAATAGCATCGTTTATTAGGTTTTGTTCGTTGGTCTTGTGGGAGGCCAGAAGCTTCCGAAGCTCCCCGCGTTCCCACAGGCCCAACCTTGGGCCGAGCCTGAGGAGTTCCGTCATGTCTGCTTGTGTTAGTCCGAGAGCCTTGGCGAGGCGTTCTGTCGTCCTGAAATGACCTGACTTCGCCAGCACCAGCAGTTCCCGAGCAATCTGTTCGTCAGTAGCCTTGGGAAAGAGCTTTCCCCGGAGCCTTTTAGTCCTCTTTCGCATATTCCTTGAGCAGAACCTTCATCATGAGAGGGTTTGACGGAGTAATACCGAGCTTTCTCTCAAGCTTTATAATGCATCTCTCAAGGTTCTCTCGGTCCTCGCCAACGAGACGCACATAGAAGCTGTAGTAATCTTTGGTAACATCATTGATGCGACTGATGTCGCCTTTCTTTCTGATATTTGCCATTTATTTCTCTTGTGAAAATGTGTGTGCAATTGGGGAGGGGTTGCTGAGACCTCCTCCTTCTGCCCTGAGTCGGACTTTTCTGGAAAAATGCTCATAAGATTCTGATTAGAAAGCGAGTCTGCCTATCAGACTACTGCTGCAGCAGACTATAGTCCCCGGACTCTCGCTGCCGCCTCCCTCTGATGTAGACTTTCCCAAGAAAAAGCCGGTAACTATCTGGCAGACAATTATTTCAATCCTGTAGGGACGCTCTTTCCTTCAGGGCGCGCTTTTCCGAAAAACTTCTTGTAAAAAATTGATATCGAACGGTTTCCTCTTATCACACCACTGATACAGTAGACTATGTCCCGGGCTCTCGCTTCTGCCGGACCTACGCCTGAGCCGTCTGGATGCGCTTTGGGTCCGCTCAGCTACGCCTGTAGCTCCCCTCTTCGTTTCGCGGGTCTGGAGGCCCTATCCGTAACTTGGAGGCCCGCCCAAGCGTTCGACTGCTCTTTTGACCGCCGTAGCCGTCCATCTGCCTCCCCTTGGGGTTGCGACGCCTCTCGCGTTCAGTTCAGCCGCCGTTGCGTTCAGGGATAGCCCCTGATCCCTCATCCGCTGGAGGGTTCCGGCAAGCCGCTTGGCCCGCTCATCAGCAGCTTGCGCCTGCGTCTTCCGTCCTTCGGCGCGCCCCTGCGCAGCTACCTCAGCGAAGTTGCCCCGGTCACCTCCGAGCTTCACGCCCCGGGCCTTAGCTGACTGAAGTGCGGCCTTCGTTCGCTCGCTGATTAGCTCTCGCTCCTTCTGGGCAAGCTGCGCCATTATGCCGACCATGAAGCTGTCAGCCTGGGGCATGTCGCAACACACGAACCTCACGCCAGACTTCAGCAACCCAAGCAGAAAGTGCGCGTCACGGCTCAGCCGATCCAGCCGCGCAATGACCAGAGTAGCGTTGTAAAGGTGGCAAGCCTCGATGGCTTCGGCCAATTTCGGGCGGTCGTTGTTCTTCCCGCTCTCGACCTCGACGAACGTTTCCACCAGTGTCCATTGGCCACCGTTCAGAAAGTTATCGACGGCCCGTTGCTGTGCTTCAAGGCCAAGGCCGCTCTGGCCCTGCTTAGTGGTAGAGACTCTGAGGTAAGCGACGAAGTTCCCCGTGGCCATCTGTCTCGCAGCCTTCTCTCAACTTTGGCATCGAACGTTGCCAGAGATGATACAGCATCGCAAATGGTCTGACCTGCCCCTGAGAAATTCCCCCAGAAGCGATTAGAGTCCGGGCTATTGCAGGACGGACGAGATGAAGAAGAAACGGTTCACGGAAGAGCAGATTATCGGGATTTTGCGGGAACAGGAGGCCGGCGCGAAAGCGGCTGATCTGGCGCGAAAATACGCGGTTTCGGAAACGACCCTCTACAATTGGAAGGCCAAGTTCGGGGGCATGGACGTCTCCGAGGCGAAGCGGCTGAAGGGGCTCGAGGAAGAGAACGCGCGCTTGAAGAAGCTCTTGGCGGATCAGATGCTTGAGTCGGCGGCGCTTCGGGAGCTTCTGTCAAAAAAATGGTAGGGCCCGCCGCCAAGCGCGAAGCCGTCGCGCACCTTCGGGCCGTCATGAGCCTGTCGGAGCGTCGGGCCTGTAACATCGTCGCCGTCGACCGTAAGACGGTCCGCTATGTTTCGAAGCGGCCGGCCGACACGGCGTTGCGCGCCAGACTGCGGGACCTCGCCAATGAGCGCCGGCGCTTCGGCTATCGGCGGCTGTTCGTTCTGCTGCGGCAGGAGGGTGAGCGGGCCGGCAAGAACCGCATCTACCGCCTCTATCGCGAGGAGGGGCTGACGGTGAGAAAGCGCCGAGCCCGCCGCCGCGCGGTCGGAGCTCGGGCGCCCATTCCGGTCGAGGCGCGGCCGAATGCGCGCTGGTCGCTCGACTTCGTGCATGACCAGTTCGCCTGTGGCCGGCGCTTCCGCATCCTCAATATCGTCGACGACGTGACGCGCGAATGCCTGGCGGCGATCCCGGACACCTCCATCTCCGGCCAGCGCGTGGCGCGGGAGCTTTCGGCGCTCATCAAGCGACGCGGCATACCCGGCATGATCATCTCCGACAACGGGACGGAGTTTACCTCGAACGCGGTTCTGTCGTGGACGAGCGAGAACAGGATCGAGTGGCGTTACATCGCGCCGGGGAAGCCGATGCAGAACGGATTCTGCGAGAGCTTCAACGGGCGCATGCGGGACGAACTCCTGAACGAGACGTTGTTCTTCGGGCTCGACCACGCGCGGGCGAAGATCGGCGCATGGACCCACGACTACAATCATCGTCGCCCGCATTCCGCTCTCGGCTACGCGACGCCAGCGGCCTTCGCGGCCAATCTCACCGCAACAGGCGACCGGCTGCGCAACCCTGACCAGCTCCGCCGATCGCCTGTTGCTACATTCGCGCCCTCGGGCGTATCAACCGCCAGGACTCAACTCGCCGCTGGATGAAAGCTTAGGGGCAGGTCAGGTCGTACAAGCCCTCTGACCTACTCAGGCGCAGGCTTTTGGGCTGTGTTCTTTTTCGGCTGCGATGATTTTGCAGTGGGCCCACGTCGCGCCCATTGATGCTGGCAGGTTCCCTCAGTCGACCGCCGGCCGCGCCAGCCTCGGGAGCTGCGGGAGAAGGACAAAGACCAACCAACGCCGACCGCTCAAGCCCTCAACGGGTCCCTCCGGCGTAGGATACCTACTATCCTACCCCCCCTCCCTACCGACTTCACAAATCCACCTGAAAGGTCGTCGTCGTCGTCTAACGTGAGGCTGTGGGGTCAAAATTTAGGCCCGGACTTCCTGAGGCTCCTTATTTGGCCTCGGGAACACAGGATAACAAACTTATTCGTCAGTTGAGTGTTTGCTATCAGCATGCTCTTCCGTTTTGCCTTCAAGGAAGGCATCAAACCTCTCGAATAGGTTCGAGTTCCTTTCGATGCGCTCTAAGTGATAGCTTGTTGAGGCTATAGCAACGTTCTGTTTGAGAGGATCCCACAGCTTAACGATGCCCAGCATCCCGTCTCTATCCAGAGGATGTAGCCCAAGGTCTGCGATTTTTGACGCGGCTTGCCCCACGAAACCGAGAGATACGACGAGACCAATGGCACCTCTCCGGTTTACCTCGGCTGCGAATGGTTCAAACGTCGAGACATCCTCTTCTTTGACTTGGTATTGCTTCACCTCGGCAGACGTAGCCAACCTGCCTCCATCCCAACCGTCAATATCACCGATGCCTCCTCTGCGCTTTGATCCGGTTCTAACCTTCCGAGTCTCTAATTGGAGGTGAGGATTGTCAGCTCGAATGAAGCCGAAAGTAATCGCCTGATATGCGGCGCCTGTGGGTTCAGACCTGCGTGAAGTGAGGTCAAACTCTTCGAGAACGTATTGGAAAAGAGGAGGAGCGCGCGTCACGCTCTCTGGATCAAACGCTTGGCTTGGCAGTTCAGCCAGCACAAAATCAATAACCTTTCGCCGCAGCGCCTCAAGGCTTGCCTTGTCAAATGTCGCGAGAGCGTCCAGCCAGCGCCGATATTGCTCCCAAGACCCCGTGGCATGGCCCGGACAGCTCGGATAGTCATAGCGTTGATTTTCGACTCGGAAATAATGCTCAACCATGTTGTAGAATTTGCGAAGGCTCAGGGTTCCTTCTTCAAAGTCGACAATGAGAGTTTTCGCCGTGCTTCCAGACGCAGTCACGTCTCTCTTTGGAAAGAGGGCAAGGACATCATCGAAGCTCGATGCGTGCAGTGAGGGGGTGTCCAGCGCAAGCATCAAATCCACTTCTGCCACGAGCAGCCCTGCGGCAAATTTTTTGCGCTTAAATTCGGCCTTGAGTTCCTCGAAGAGAGCAGCTTCATCCATGCTAAGTTTGACGTCAAAAACTTGACGTCTTCTCCCGACTCAGTTAATAGGGCGCTGAGTATAGCAGGGACTGAAAAGATGCTTTCTCGTCAAGAGGAGTTCCATCACTGGCTACAGCGAAACACCCAGCTTTCCGAACGCTCTCTGCGCGATGTTGTTTCGAGGGCCAATAGGGCGGCGACATTGGTGGATTTGCTCGCGCCAAAGGCAGATGAGGAATTTGTGTTCGCATTGACCCAATGCGACGGTTTCAAGCAGGCAACACAAACCGTTCGTTCACAAGTAAAGCGAGCCGCGCTCTTGTATCGGCAGTTTGCTCGGGTTGGTGGGAAACGCAGATGACGACGTTCGTGGACCTGTTCGCTGGCGCGGGCGGTTTGTCCCTCGGTTTACAGAATGCTGGATGGAAGCCGCTTCTCGCCTCGGATATTTGGGAAGATGCGGCGGCGACTTACCGACAGAATTTTCCACAAGAACTTTTTCATGCCGGGGACATCTCTCTCCTGACGGGTAAGCGCCTCGCTTCGCTTGTAAAGACCTCACCAGATTGGGTTGTCGGAGGACCGCCTTGCCAAGGGTTTTCGACGGTTGGCCGTCGCGAGAGGTCTGATCCTCGGAACATGCTCGTCAGAGAGTTCGCGCGGGTTGTGAACGAGCTTCGACCGAGAAACTTCCTGATGGAAAACGTGCTTGGCTTGAAGGATATGAAGTTCGTGGACTTCGTATCGTCACTCTTCCCTGACTATAGCGTCTCCGCTGTCATACTAACCGCAGCCGACTTCGGTGTGCCTCAGCTCCGCCGCCGTATCTTTTTCGTGGGCGATCTGAAGGGCCGCCAATTTGTTCCGCCGAAACCCACGCATGCCCCAGACGAATATGTCACTGTTTGGGATGCAATCGGTGACTTGCCTGCCTTGCAGCCCGGTGAAAGGGTGGAAAAGTATACGAGCAAGCCTTCGACAGCCTACCAGCGAAAATTGAGGGGCGCTTGCAGGCGTTTGACAAGTCATGAGGCGAGCGACCACCCCGCCTATCTTGTCGAAGCCATCTCATACATTCCGGATGGCGGGAATCGCCAATCTATTCCCCATCATCTCCAGCCGGCCAGTGGTTACCACAATTCATACTCGCGCCTTCATAGCCTCTCCCCAGCGGTGGCAGTTACTCAGAACATGGGTAAGCCATCGGGCACTCGCTGCATCCATCCTTTCCAACACAGAGGTCTAACGGCGCGTGAGGGAGCCAGATTACAAGGTTTTCCGGATAAATTTTTATTTGCTGGAGGCGTAACCTCGCAACGACTGCAAATCGCGAACGCCGTCTCGCCTATCCTTGCGGAAGTCCTCGGAGGGGTTTTAACGCAGCCTTGCCAGTGGATAAACGAAAGCAGCTCCGAAAACCATATGGCTTCAATCGAGTCTGATAAGCGGCCTCTGCTTCATCGTAAGCCGGTCTGCGTCTAACAAGACGCAAGATGGTCACTTACTGATTGTTGGCATAGACCTTACTTGCGCAACAAGTTGCTCGAGGTGCGCCTTGTCCTTGGTCTCACACTCCCACACCACGAGAACAGCCCAACCGAGTTGATCGAGGGCTTGCGATGCCGCTTCATGGCGCTCAGCATTTCTCTTGAACTTAGCGCGCCAGTAGTCCGCTCGTGTCCTTGGCTGCGTTCCCCTGTGGCATGAGTGCTGATGCCAGAAACAACCATGAACGAAGATTACCAGTTTGCGTGACGGAAGCACTATGTCTGGCGTGCCGGGTAAGCTTCGGTCATTGAGGCGATACCTCAAGCCCTGCTTGTGCAGCGCCCTTCGCAATACCAACTCGGGAGTAGTATTTTTCTGAGGAACACGCGCCATACGGCTGCTTGTTTCTCTGGACGGCGCATCCAACGTTGCCTCTATAGGTCTGGTTTGCCGAGAAAGCCTTCGAAGAAGGGTAGCGGAAACCCACCGTATGTGCGACCCGGCGGCGCACAACCATCTCGGGGGCTGTATTCTTTCCCCCGACACGTCGCATGAGGTTGCTGCGTTGCTTCGGTGTCAGTCGGTCGACCATTTGCAATCAAGTCTATCAGGGTTTGGCATGAAGCTGCTGCCAATGTGAGGGCGGTTGCGCTTGCCCCACCTTTGGGATACCCAGTGGGATACCGGGTCAACTCGCCGAAAGAAATTGCTGCAACGTCAGAGGCTTACTGGCCTCCCAAGGGACAAGCGCCCCTACTCGGGGAGCCATCAATTAATAAGTCACAACTGACTGGAAACGCTCCGGTTTTTGCCGCAGTTCCTCCTCGGCGGGGTCGCGCATAAATCGAGCGGCTCGAAACCGCCGCTCTCACAATCATGCGCCAGTCCTTGACGTCGATGGCGCTCCCGCTCCGACATTCGGTTCAGGCGAAGAGTTCAACCTGCCCGTCCGCGAGACGATAGACTCCGCCGACGATCTTGAGTCGCTTGTCGTTGACCGCGGCGCTCAACAGCGGCGTCGCCGTCCTGAGCGCTTCCACGCCGAGACGAACATTCTCTTTCGTGGCGTTCGCAAGCTCGTCTCCCGGTCGGCCCGCGACAGCCTTGACCGCCGGCGTCAGCGCCGTCACCAGATAAGGAAGATGACCGGGCAGCGTCGTCTTGTCTGCGATCGAGGAGATCGCCGACCTCACCGCGCCGCAGCTTTCGTGGCCGAGCACGAGCAGCAGCGGCGTCTTCAGCACTTCGACCGCGAACTCGAAACTCGCGATATTTTCCGGATTGACGAAATTGCCGGCGACGCGACAGACGAAGAGATCGCCCCGCGAACTATCGAAGGCGTATTCGGGCGCGATGCGTGAGTCGGCGCAACTGAGGATCGCGGCGTAAGGATTCTGCCCGCCGACGAGCGCTTCCCGCTCCGCGATAAAATCATGCCGCTTCGGGACGCCTCTTTGATAGCGTCTGTTTCCTTCCATCAGGCGCGCCAGCGCCTCATCCGGCGTCATGACATTCTGCGGCCTGGGCGGAGAGGCGGCCGGCTTGCGCGATTCGCGAGTTTTGGCTTTCGAGCGCGCCTCGCCCGCCACGAACAGCGCTCCCGCCGCCCCGGCGCCGAACATGAAGCCCCGGCGAGGCATTTTCTTTTGATGCGCAATATTCGGAAATCCGCAGGACTGACACATCAACAAGCCTCCCATGTGGACAGTGAAAGCTTTTTTATTATCAATTAATCGCGGTCTCTGATCGGTCTCGGGCGCGACCATCCATCCGGGAAAACTCTCGAAGAGCCGCAAGCGTGGTCACAAAACGAGCGCGGTCATAAAAAAAGACCGCCAGCGCGTTCACGCTGACGGTCTTTAAACCGGACCGCGAAGGTGCCGATTCACACGCTGATCATGAAGATCAGAGGCGCGTGATGGTCACAGCGGCGATAACAACCATAGCCAGCATGGCAGCGGGGACGAGCCAACCCATCTTTACCTCCCTCAGAATGCGCTCTTAAAGCGCCGTTTTTTCTGCTTTACGCGTGCGGCAGTACAGCGGAGGGCTTGGTCTTTGTCAAGCCCAATCCCGCGACGGAGCCAATTATCCACGCTCCGAGGCGGCCGCCTGGCAGCCGACGCGCGACCGCATTTGCACGTTACGTCGAGTCCGCGCATCTGGCAAATTTGGCGAGAACATTCCGTGTTCACGCGCGTTGGGCGGCATTACCGACCATGCAGGCGCAGCCAAGGCGACGGCGAGCGCCTTCTCCAAATGGAGGCCGCAATGCGAGCCAGGCTCCTTCTCTCTGTGGCAGTCGCGACGCTATCGCTCTGCATCTCACAGGGTTATGCACAGAACGCCGGACAGGACCCCGCGGGAGGCGAGGCCGCGAAGCCCGGTCAATCTGAAAACGCCGCCAATCGCGGGCATGAGGCCGCCAGAAAGGCGCATGAGCAACGCGGAGAACGCGCCCAGAAAAGAGAGCGCGACGAAGCCAAGGCGGCGAAGGAATCGGAGCGTCAGGGCGTCGCGGAGCCCGAAAAGCAGGGTGAGACCGCGAAAAACGCGAAGGATGAGGAGCGCCGCGGAAAGCCGGGCATGGACGAGAATCGCGGCCAGAAGGGCGCCAAACACGGCGCCAAACGGGAATCGCCCGCCCGCCCGGGCGCAGAGACGCATGGCGCGAAGGAGCCGGATGCGCAGGACAGGACCGGTCGCGCCGAATCGTCTCAGGGTGAGCGCGCCGGCGAGGCCAGGCGCGACGAGGATCGGCGCGGCGCCCGGAATGAAACGGATCGCGCTCCGCGTCCGATGGAGCAGCGCGGGGAAACGGACCGGGATCGGCAGCAGGGTCGCGACGTCTTTGGCCGCTCGCCGGAGGCCGACAGGATGCGCGGCGAGGACCGTGAAACCCTCGGGCGAACCGATCAGGACGAACAGCAACGGGCCGCGAGGCGCGATGAACGCGGCGGCATGCGCCTGAGCGCCCGCGATCAAAGCCGCGTGCGCGACATCATCGAACGGCGCGGCGAGCGGAGCGTCTCGCGCAACGAGTTCGATGTCCGCATTGGCGCCGTGGCTCCGCCCAATGTGCAGTTCTACCCCCTGCCCCCGGAAGTGGTGGCGATCGCCCCGCAATATCGCGGCTATGATTTCGTTCGTGTCGAGGATCAGATCGCGATTATCGATCCAGGCGACCGCCAGGTCGTCGCCATGCTGGGCGAAGGCGGCGAGCCGCCGGCAATGTATGGCTATGAGGAGCGCGGCGGCGGGGGCGGCTATGAGCGGCGCGAAGGCGGCCGCTACGGATCCGCCCGTCGCGACGAAGGCTACCAGGGCCGCGCTGAGCGCCGGGGAGAAGCCTATGGCTATGCGCCGCGCGTCCGGCTCGACAACCGCCAGGAGCGCGCGCTTTATCGCGGCGTGATGCAGGAGGCGCGGACGAATCTGCGGCAGGTCTGCGTGCGCGTCGGCGACCGGGTGCCGGAGTTCGTCGACATCGAACCGGTGCCGCGCCAGATCGCGGCCGACACTCCGGATGTCGCGCGCTTCGATTATTTCGTGCTCAACGATCAGGTCGTTCTGGTGGACCCGGACAGCCGAAAGGTCGTCGACATTATCGAAGAGCCGCGCTGACGGCGTCAAACAAAGGCGCCGGGGATCGCCCCCCGGCGCCTTCTTTGGGAAATTCGTTTACCCGGCCTTGTGCGCCTTCGTCAGCGACGAGTGGCGCTCATGCTTCTGGATATGGCGCTGCTGCGCCTTGTGTTTCGTGGGCTTCGCCTTGGCGGGTTCCGTGGCCGCAGGCGCGGGTTCCTCGGTCGCGGCGAAGCTCGGTTGGGCGAAAGCGGCGCCGGCGACAATGAGGGCCATCGCAAAAAGGACGTTCTTCATCTTTCGTGCTCCATTGCTAATACCCCAAGCCGCAGTCATCCTCGCACGGCGGGCATGAACCTCGCCTGACGTCGAAATTCATTTAATATTCATTTGTTTGCAGCAAAGGCGACGTCTAGTTCTTAGAGGTCGCGGGGGCCAGGCGGTCGCGCAGCGACTCGTAGATCGGGGCGCTGCCGAGCAGCGTCGGCGCCAGCATCGCGGTGAAACAGGCGGCAAGCATCGGAAGCAGCATCGTCACGCCGCCGGTCATTTCGGTGACGAGCACGATCCCCGTCAGCGGCGCGCGCACGACGCCGGTGAAGAAGGCCGTCATGCCGACGACGGCGAAAGCCTGCGGCTGAATATCGACGCCCGGCAGCAGCAGCCCGAATGCGACGCCGAAGAAAAGGCCCGCCTGCGCGCCCAGCGCCAGCATCGGCGCGAAGAGACCGCCCGGCGCCCCCGCAGCGTAGGACGCGCCGCCAAGCCCGAATCTGAGCGACAGGACGAAAGGCAGAATGAAGATGTCCTGCCATCCCGCGAGCGCTGCGAGCGTCAGCCCGTCACCCCCGCCGACGAGGCGCGGCGAGAACCAGGCCAGCGCGCCAACGGCGGCGCCGGTCAGCGCGGCCTTGGCCTCCCCCGGCAGGCGCAGACGCTCGAAAGCCGAGAGCGTCGCCAGCAGAAAGCGGTTGTAAAGGACGCCGAAGAAGCCCATGGCCGCGCCCATTATAAAAAAGAGCGGCCCGATGACGGGCGGCGGATAATCCAGCGGCGGCAGCAGGAAGTCGGGCGAGTCGCCCAGCAGAAGATGGGCCACGGCGATCGCCGTCGAGGAGGCGGCGAGCGCCGCGAGGGCGATGCGCTGCTCGAACTTCTGGACGAGTTCCTCCAGCACGAAGACGGCGCCAGCCATGGGCGCGTTGAAGGCCGTGGCGAGCCCCGCCCCCGCTCCGGCGGCGAGCAGCGCCCGGCAATCCGCCCAACTCCGGCGGAACGCGCCGCCCGTAAGATGGCCGATGACCGCGCCCATCTGCACGCTCGGCCCCTCGCGCCCCAGCGCGAGCCCCGCGCCGATGGCGAGACAGCCGCCGACGAATTTCACGGGCAACAGAATAAACGGCGCGGGCGGCGCCTCGCCGCGCAGCACGGCCTCGACATGCGGAATGCCGCTGCCCGAGGCGTGCGGCGAGAAGCGCCGCACCATCCATCTGGCGACGAGCGCCGCAAGGGCGCAAAGCAGGACGACGATGAGAAAACCGAGAAGCGCCCTGCCCTGCGCCCAGACGACGACAAGGTCGCGCAACCGATCCGCCTGCTGCAAAGCGAGCCGGAACAGCGCGCCCACAACGCCCGCGACGCCGCCGACAAGGAGCGCGAGGACGGCGAGGATAACGAGGCTTCTCTCGTCGCTTTCGCTTTCGACTGGCGCATGGACGTTCATTGCGCGCCGCCCACGGCCTTGATGTCCACGGAGACGGCCAGCGCCTGCCGCCCCGCTCCGACGATCACGCCGTCGATCGGCGAAACGTCTGCATAGTCGCGGCCGATCGCGACGACGATGTGGTTGTCGTCGGCGTACATCGCGTTGGTGGGATCGAGATGAATCCAGCCGAAAGGCTCGCCGCACCACAGGGCGACCCAGGCGTGCGAGGCGTCGGCGCCTTCGAGCCGCGGCTGACCCGGCGGCGGCGACGTCCGGATATAGCCGCTGACATAGGCCGCCGGCAGCGAGAGGCCGCGCAGCCCGGCGATCATGATATGCGCGAAATCCTGACAGACGCCCCCGCGCGCCGCGAAAGCCGCCGCGAGCGGCGTCGCGACATGGGTCGCATTGGGATCATACGCGAAATCCGCCTTGATCCGCCGCATCAGCTCCTCGGCGCCTTCGAGCGCCGGTCGGCCCGGCGGAAAACTTTCGCGCGCATAATCCGTAACCGGCGCGTGGAGCGGCGTCTGGCGGCCGGGGAAGAGCCAGTGGACCGGCGACTCGCGCGAAAGCGTTTTGGCCGCCCCGGCGGCGCGCGAGACAGACTCCCACGAGGGGGTAAGACATGCGGCCGGCGGCTCCTCCCGCTCAACCTCGACGCGGGCGGAAACTGAAATGCGCAGCCGCGCGTGAGCCTCGCGTATCATCGCTTCGACGACGCGATTGCCGAAGAAATCCACATTTTCGCGCGTGGCCTCCGGCGCCGGCGCCGCCTCGACGCGGCTTCTCAACACGCGCTGGCCCTTGCTGTCGCGCGGCGTCAGCCTTATGGCGCAGCGCGTGGAGGCGACGCTCGCCTCGTAGCTGTAGGTCGTGACGTGTTCGATGTCGTAGATCACGCGAGCTTCGATCGCTTATCCGTCGGCGCCGGATCGCTGGAATGCGAAAAATACCGCTCGGAAATGGCGTTGGCGAGCGCCATCAGGCGCTGTTCGATCATGAGGACGCTCCCCGCGTCGAGGCGCCGCGCGTCCGCCGCTTCGAGATCGGCGCGCAGCGACACGGCGAGCCGGCGCTGCGGCTCCATCATGCCGTCGTCGGCGAGGGCCGGAAGACCTGCGAGATGCTCGTCGATGCGTCGGGCCTGGAAAGCCGCCGATCGCGGGTTGAAAGGATCGAGCATAGCGATGTCGAGCGTCGGCGCCAGCGCGGGGCCGGCGAGATAACGAGAGCGATAGGTTATCTGCGAGTCGACCAGTTCGAGCAGCGCGTCGAGCGTCTCCATCGTCGGATTGTGGTCCGCGAATTGACGCGCGAAGCGGCAGGTATTGACCGCGCGTTCGATGCGCTTGCCGAGATCGATGAAGGCCCAGCCGGAGGCGCGGTTGAAATTCTCGTCCATCAGCCCGGAGAGCGCGGCGAGCGTATGCAGGGCGCGCTCTGACATCTCCAGAATTTCTGGCTCCAAGGGCGCGCCGGCCGCCGCGCGTTCAAGACGCAATTCGAGACGCACCATCAACTGCCACATATCCTGCGACAAACGTTCGCGCACGATGGAGGCCGCGCGCTTGGCCTGGCCCACAAGGGCGCGCGCCGAACCATAGAAGTCCGCATTGCTCGCGGCGGTGAGCGCGACGACGGCGCTGGGATGCGGCGCGGCGCAAGGCGCGGCGGCGCCCCAGGCGAAAAGCAGACGTTCGCAACGGTCGATGGGCTGGCGTCCCTGCAGGGCGGCGCCGGCGGTTTCCGTCATACGGTTGCAGAGACAGCGCACGACGCGCAGCGTGGCTTCCGCGCGTTCGAGATAGCGGCCCATCCAGAACAGATTGTCGGCGGCGCGGCTCGGCAGATTGCCGGGCACGCGCACCACCGGCGCGTCATTCTTCGTGGGCAACAGCGAGGTCGCGTTTTCCGGCGCCTCCTCGCCGACCACCCACACATCGGCCGATTGCGCGCCGGCCCCCATGGAAATGGCGCGCGCGTCGCGCCTGTCGGACACGCGGCAGAAACCGCCGGGCATGACCTTCCAGCCCTCCGGCGTCGCGGCCGCGAAGACGCGCAACGTGAAGGGGCGCGGCGTGAGGGCGCCGCCGTCCCAGGCGGGCGTGGTCGACAGCTTCACGATCTCCTGCCCCACATAATCCAGGCCGCGAGCCTGCATGGCGCGGACGAGGCGCGCGCGCTGTTCGGCGTCGAGCTCGGCGCCGATCGCGGCGCGGGCGCCGTCGAGTCCCTCGGCGTTGTCGCTGAACGCGCCGGCGATCGCGCGACTGTCGAAGGCGCGCAGGATTTCGTCGCGCTCGGCCTCCTGCCCGCACCACCAGGTCGCGACATTGGGGAGACGCAGCGGCTCGCCGAGCAGCCTTTGCGCGATCGCGGGGAGAAAACTCATCAGCGCGCGCGACTCGGCGAAGCCCGAACCGGGCATGTTGGCGACGGCGACCGCGCCCTCGCGGATCGCGTCGAACAAGCCCGGAACGCCAAGCCTGGATGCGGCGTTCGCTTCCAGCGGATCGAGCCAGTCGGCGTCGACGCGCCGCCACGCGACGTCGGCGCGCTTCAGCCCGGCGACGGTGCGCACATGGAGCTTTCCCTCGCTCGTCACGAGGTCCTCGCCTTCGACGAGGAGAAAGCCGAGATAGCGCGCAAGGTAGACCTGCTCGGTATAGGTCTCGCTCCATGGGCCCGGCGTCATCAGGCAGATGCGCGGATCGCTGCGCGCCGCCGCCGCCGCGAGGCCCGCGCGAAAGTCGCGGAAGAAGCCGGCGAGCCGGCGCACCTTCATCTCCCGGTAGAGACTCGGAAAGGCGCGGGCGAGGATCAGGCGGTTCTCCACAGCGTAGCCCGCGCCCGAGGGCGCCTGCCCCCGATCGCCCAGCACCCACCATTCGCCGTCCGGCCCGCGTCCCAGGTCGGCCGCATAGAAACGCAGCCAGCGGCCGCCCACGGGCTTCACGCCGCACATCGGGCGGATGAATTCCGGCGAACCGGCGACGACCGCCGCCGGCAGCGCGCCCTCCGCGACGAGGCGTCCCTCGCCATAGACGTCGTGCAGGATGCGATCGAGAAGCTCGGCCCGCTGCGCGACGCCCGCCGCGATCTCGACCCATTCCCGCTCCGCAATCAGGAGCGGCAGGCGACTCAGCGGCCACGGGCGCTCGCGCGTCTCGCCATAGACGCGATAGGTCACGCCCATATCGTTGATGCGGCGCGCGGCGGCCGCAAAGCGGCTCTCGACGCCCTCCTGCCCCAGCCCGGCGAGCGTATCGAGCAGCGTCGACCAATGCGCGCGCGGACGCCCGTCCGGGCCGATCAGCTCGTCGGGGACGCCGGGCAGCGGCCGGTAGTCGGCGATCCAGGCGGCGAGCCTTCGCGCCTCGTCTCCCGGAGCTGCGGCTGCTTGGAGCTCAACGGCCAAATCGCCTCCGCAAATCGAGCGTCAGCGGGAACTCGCCCGCAGGTTCCTCGCGCGGCGGCTCGACGCGGCCGGGCGTGTGGCCGTGATCCTGAAAGCGCGAGAGGCGCCGGGATTCGGCCTCGTGAAAATTGACCGGAAAGGTGTCGTAATTGCGCCCGCCCGGATGTGCGCTGTGGTAGACGCAGCCGCCGAGCGAGCGGTTGCTCCAGCTATCGACAATGTCGAAGGTGAGCGGCGTATGAACGGGGATCGTCGGATGCATGCCGGAGGCCGGCCGCCATGCCTTGAAGCGGACGCCTGCAACCGCCTCGCCCACGACCCCCGTGGAGGCGAGCGGCACGCGGCGGCCATTGCAGGCGACGACATGGCGGTTCTGCACGAAATGCTTCGCCTTCACTTCGAGACGTTCGACCGACGAATCCACATAGCGCACCGTACCGCCAATGGCGCCCTCTTCGCCGAGGACGTGCCAGGGCTCGAGCGCGTGACGAATCTCCAGCGTCACGCCGCCATGCTCGACGCGGCCGGCGAGCGGAAAGCGGAACTCATATTGCGCCTGAAACCATTCGGGCTCGAAGGCGTAGCCGGCGCGTTCGAGGTCGTCGAGCACGCCAAGAAAATCCGCCCAGACGAAATGCGGCAGCATGAACTTGTCATGCAGCGCCGTTCCCCAGCGCACGCAATCGCCTTCCTGCGGCTCGCGCCAGAACCAGGCGACGAGCGCGCGCAGCAGCAATTGCTGCGCAAGGCTCATGCGCGCGTCCGGCGGCATCTCGAAAGCGCGGAATTCGACGAGGCCGAGACGGCCTGTCGGCCCATCGGGGGAATAGAGCTTGTCGATGCAAATTTCCGAACGATGCGTATTGCCCGAAACGTCGACCAGCAGATTTCGGTAGAGCCGGTCGACGAGCCAGATCGGAAAATTCGTCTCGCCCGCCGCGGGCGTGTTGGCGAGCGCGATTTCAAGTTCGTACAGCGCGTCGTGCCGCGCTTCGTCGATGCGCGGGCTCTGGCTCGTCGGGCCGATGAAGAGGCCGGAGAAGAGATAGGAGAGCGACGGGTGTCGCTGCCAATACAGCACGAGGCTCTTCAGCAGGTCGGGCCGCCGCAGGAAAGGCGAGTCGGCCGGCGTCACGCCCCCGAGCACGACATGGTTGCCGCCGCCTGAGCCGACGCAGCGGCCATCCGTCATGAATTTGCTGGTGGCGAGCCGCGCCTGTCGCGCTTCCTCGTAAAGGGTCGTCGTGTTGTCCACCGCCTCGCCCCATGACGCGGCGGGATGGATGTTGACTTCGATGACGCCGGGGTCGGGCGTCACTTTCACCATTTCAAGACGCGGATCGACGGGCGGCGGATAGCCTTCGATATGCAAGGGCATGTCGAGTTCCTCGGCCGTCGTCTCCACAGCGACGAGCAACTCCAGATAATCCTCCAGCCGCGACGCCGGCGGCATGAAAACGCAGAGCGCGCCGTCGCGCGCCTCGACGGCGAGCGCCGTGCGCACCACGCCCTCGACGATGGACTGCCCCATCACGTCCTGCCGGCTCGCGCGCGTCTCGCTGTAGATCTGTTGGAAATGCGCGGGATCAGGCAAAGGCCCGCGTTCCTCGAACGTGTCCTGATTATGGATGTAAGGGTAAACCGACGGCGGAACCCATGGCAGCGCATTCAGCGGCAGGCGCAGGCCCACGGGCGAGTCGCCCGGCGCCAGGAACAAACGCCCGCGCCGCAGCGGCCAGCGTTCGGAAATCCAGCGTTGCCCTGCGCAGGCGTTCCAGCGCTGAACGGGCAGAACGTAACCAGTGGGCGACGCAAGACCGCGCTCGAAAACGCGCACCATGCGCGCACGCTCCTCGGCGTCTTCTATCTTTGGGTCGAGCGGATCGACATTGATCGGAAGCTGCCCCTCTTTCAGCATCCAGTGGGCGGGGTCTTCATAAGCCGGGATCACATAATCCTTGCCGACGCCGAGCGTCTCGGCGAGCTCGAAGCAGAAACGGCCGGCGTTCAGATGGTTGGCGACCTCGGAATTCGGCGCCATGCCGGAAACCAAATTCGCATTCTTCCAGATCGGCCTGCCGTCCTTGCGCCAATAGAGCGCGAAGGCCCAGCGCGGCAGGCTTTCGCCCGGATACCACTTGCCCTGCCCGTAATGCAGAAAACCGCCCGGACCGAAGCGGTTGCGAAGGCGTCGGATAAGATCGTCCGAACGCGCGCGCTTCGTCGGCCCGACAGCGGCCGTGTTCCATTCGGGCGACTGGAAGTCGTCGATCGACACGAATGTCGGCTCGCCGCCCATGGTGAGCCGCACGTCCTGCGCCTTTAGATCTTCATCGACGGCTTCGCCGAGCTTGTCGAGTCGCTTCCACGCTTCGTCCGAGAAGGGCGCGGTGACGCGCGGCGCCTCGCGAATTCGCTCCACGCGCATCTCGAAACTGAAATCGCATTCGGCGGGCTCGACGAGTCCCGACACCGGCGCGCAGGAACGGTAATGCGGCGCGCCGCAGAGCGGCAGATGGCCCTCGCCGCAGAAAAGGCCCGACGTGGCGTCGAGGCCGATCCATCCCGCGCCGGGGATATACACCTCCGTCCAGGCGTGGAGATCGGTAAAGTCGTGATCCGTGCCCTTTGGGCCCTCAACGGGATCGATGTCTTCCTTAAGCTGGACGAGATAGCCGGAGACAAAACGCGCCGCGAAGCCAAGGCGCCGCAGGACTTGGACAAGCAGCCACGCCGAGTCCCGGCACGAGCCGGAGCGCAGCGTCAGCGTTTCGTCCGGCGCCTGCACGCCGGGCTCCATGCGGATGACGTAGCTTATCTCTTCTTGCACGCGCGCGTTGAGACCGACCAGAAAATCGATCGTGCGCTGCTTCTCGCGGGGAACCGTCAGCATATATTCGTCGATCGCCGCGCCGCCGGGCTCGATTTCGAGATAGGCAGCGAGCTCTGTCGCCAGCTCCGCCTTGTAGACGAAGGGGAACTCCTCCGCGTAGGGCTCGACGAAAAAATCGAACGGATTGAAGACCGCCATCTCCGCGAGAAGATCGACCTCGATCTTGAACTCCCGCGCCTTCTCCGGAAAGACGAGCCGCGCCTGCCAGTTGCCGTGCGGGTCCTGCTGCCAGTTGATGAAATGTCCGGTCGGCAGGATCTTCAGCGAGTAGCCGGTGACGCGCGTCCGGCAATGCGGGGCGGGCCGCAGCCGGATGATCTGCGGGCCGAGACCGACAAGGCGATCATATTTGTAGTGCGTGACGTGATGAAGCGCGACTTGGATCGACAAGGGGGCGGCGCCTTTTGCAAAGCGGCATATTGCGCCGCGAAAGGAATTAAGCGGAAGCGCGGGGCGGCAAGTCAATCGGATTGGCGGGAAAGCGGTTTATTTGCTTGCAATTCCTGCAGGGTGACGGGCGGATAGGCAGAAATTGCACAACATGGCGGCTCCGGCTCGCCCTCACCGGATCGCCTCAACCGGCAGAAGCAACTCATAGCGCAGGCCGCTCTCGCCGAACTGCATCTTCGCCTCGCCCCCGAACTGCTTGGGCGTTTCGAGCAGGATGAAGCTGCCGAAGCCTTTGCGCGCCGAGAGCTGGGGGCGGGGCGCGCCCTTCTCTTCCCAGCTAAACACGAGCGTCTCCTTTCCCTCGGCGTTCCGTATCTCCTTGTGGATCGCCACCGAGCCGCTCGGCGACGACAGCGCGCCGTGTTTCACGGCGTTGGTGAGAAGCTCGTGGACAATGAAGGAGATCGCCTGCGCCGCTCGCGCGTTCACGCGTAGATCTTCGCCGGTCGAAGCGATCTGGCCCTTGAAGCCGCCGACCGCGACGCCGATCACCTTGTCCGCCGACACGTTCTTGAACATCGATTCGGATAAGACGGCATGCGCATTTGCGAGGAGCTGCACGCGCTGCGTCAAGGCCTCCTCCGCCTCGGCCATGTTTCTGCCCCGCGTCAAAGTCCGGCGAATGGTCGCGAGGATCACCGCGAAGATATTGCCGACGCGGTGTTCCAGTTCGCGCGCGAGAATCGCCTGCCGCTCCTCTTGCTGCTTGCGCTCGGTAATGTCCGTCACGGTTGCGAGCACCGCCTTCTGATCGTCCCATTGGAGGGGATTGAGGCCGATCTCGACAGGGAATTCCGAGCCGTCCTTGCGACGTCCGCAAAGGTCGCGCCCCGCGCCCATGGGCCGCGTCTCCGGCGACTGCTGGAACCGCTGGCGAAGTTCCGCATGTGCGGCGGCGACATTTTCGGGCACGAGCGTTTCCACGGGTTTTCCGAGCAGTTCCTCGCGCGCATAGCCGAAAAGCTTTTCCGCGCTGGAATTGAGGCCGAGGATCGCCCCGCTCCGCGCGACGATCACAATGCCGTTCGGCGCGGACTCGATGAGCGCGCGCTGGCTTTGCTCTTGCGCGGCGATGCGCCGAACGGCGTCCTCGAACAGCGACAGGACCAGCACGATCATTACGGCGACGAAAAGAAAGGACGAGAGGGAAACGATCGCCTTCAGATCGAGTCCCCATGTCTGCGTCGACTCCATGAAGAGAAACCAGGCGATGACGACGGACGACAGCGTCGTGAACAAGCCGACCCGCATCCCGCCGAAGACCGTCGCGACCAGAACCGCCGGGAAGAACGTGACGAAAGGGATTCCCGGGACAAGCCAGCCCTGCGCGAGCCAGCGGATGAAGGTCGCCGCAACGAGCGCCGCTATCGCGATTCCATAGGCGACGACCGGATTGCGCCGCGTGACCACGAGAGCGAGCCGGCTGCTTAAGGCGGTCTGCGTGGTCATTTTCGGCGCCTCCGGTTGAGGCGGAACATAGTGGGCAAGTCCCGGAGGACTATAGCGAACCCACTGAATCCAGGCGCGCTCCCGTGAAGCGGGGCGGGGCGCGCGCGACGGCTTTGTTTCAGCCTGGAAGCAGTCTAATCTCGCATGCGCGCGTCGGCGCTCGAGTCGCCGCCGCGCGATTGAGGGGCGGGCGTTGAAGGAGAAAACATGATGAAGAAACTGCTTGTTGTTGCCGCCCTCGCGAGCGCATCGCTGCTCGCGACCATCGACGTCTCCGAAGCTTACGTCTGCGCGCGCGGCCCCTATCGCGCCGGCTGCGCGGGTCCGGCGGGCTCCGTCGTGCGCGGGCCCTACGGAGGCACCACCTATCGTGGGCGCTATGGCGGCGCGGCCTATGTCGGGCCTTACGGCGGCGCTGTCGTTCGCCGGCCGTACTATGCCCCCTATTATCGCCGCTGGTGAGGGAGAAGGCCGCGGCGTCCCGAACAAGGATCAGGTAAGAGAAGGGGCCAATTCGGCCCCTTTTTATTCCCTGGTCGCCTACCCTTCCGCGCCCCGCAATTGCGCCACGCGCACCGGAGCCGGCGGATGCGAGAAATAGAACTTGGCGTAAAGCGGATCGGGCGTGAGCGTTGCGAGATTGTCGCGCGTCAGCCGGGTGAGCGCGGAGATCATCGGCTCCTTTCCGACCATGCGGCGGGCAAAGTCGTCGGCCTCGAACTCGTTCTTGCGCGAGCGATAGGCCAGGAGGGGATGCAGGAGATGCGAGATCGGCTCCTTGGCGAGGAGCAGGGCGACAAGCACCACGCCGGGATCGCTCGGCAGGCCGAACCAGCCGGCGAAAGTCCCGCCGCCAAAGGCCCAGTGCAGCACGGCGAAGCCGACAAAGGTAAGGATCGCCGCCTGGACAAGCATCTGCCGCACATGGCCGTATTTGAAGTGGCCAAGCTCATGCGCGAGGATGGACTCGATTTCCTCCAGCGAATGCTTCTCCAGAAGCGTGTCGAAGAAGACAATGCGCTTGGCCTTGCCGAAGCCGGTGAAATAGGCGTTGCCATGGGCCGAGCGTTTCGACGCGTCCATCACGTAGAGGCCCTTGGACTCGAAGCCGCACTTTTGCAGGAGCGCCTCCATGCGCGCCTTGGTCGAGCCCTCCTCCATCGGCGTGAACTTGTTGAAGAGAGGCGCGATGAAGGTCGGATAAATGACCGTCATGGCGATGACCAGCCCCATGAAGGCCACATAGGCGAAAAGCCACCAGCTTTCCGGAAAGGCCTCCAACAGCCAGAACATGCCGTAAAGCAGCGGGGCCGCCATGCCGACGCCGAGCGCGACGCCCTTCAACTCGTCGAGAAGGAAGGTCTTCGGGGTGAGCCGGTTGAAGCCGAAACGCTCCTCCAGGATGAAGGCGTTGGCGATCGAGAACGGCAATTCGAAGAGATGGCTGATAAAGCCCGCGGCGAGCACGAAGACGACGCTGCGCGTCATGCCCGGCGCGACGACCTGCGAGACGAGCGCATAGAGCGGCCCCATGAACGCCACGAGCCAGAGGATGGAGAGGATGGCGTCGTACAGGGTTTCGCCCATTGCGAAGCGCGTGCGCGCAATCGTGTAGTCGGCCGCGCGGCGATGCTCCTCCAGCGTCACTTCTCGGGCGAAATCGGGCGGCACCGCATCACGATTGGCCGCGACGTTTTCGGTCTGGCGGTGACGCAGATAAACGCCCAAACCCGCCGACGAGGCGATGGCGACACAAATAAGAACGCCCATAAGGCTCATCGATCCGCTCCACTGTCTGATTTCCGTCAAAAATAGGCGCTCTGGCCCAGCTTTGCTAGGGGTCAAGCGGGCGGGCGCGAGAATGTCGCCGCGCCGGTCACGCCGGCTCAGCGGCCCAGCAGCACGTCTCGCGCGGCGTTGAGGGCGGCGGCGCGCTCGACCGAACCGCCATGGTCGGGATGGGCGCGCTTCATCTGGGAGCGATAGGCCCGCTCGATCTCGCGCCTGGAGGCGTTGGCTCCGACGCCGAGGACGGCGCGGGCGCGGGCCTCCTCGCTCAAGGGCGCGCTCCAGGCCTGCGGGGCGTCGCGCTCCCCGAAACCGCGCTCGGTCCCGGCCCCCTCCCGCCGCTCGGCGCGGCGCCGGAACTGGCCTTTCGTCCCCTGCCCGGCGCTCCGGGACTGCGAGCGCCGATGGCGATCCGCGGCCTCTTCGATAAGACCGAAATCCTCCAGCGCCTCTCGCAGCCGGTAAGCAAGGTCATGGCCGAGCAGCGCGAGAAAGGCCGCAAATCCCGCGCCGTACAACCCCCGCTCGGTCAGGAAGGCGGCCGGCGACATTCGGCTGTTCAAGCCGTTGGCGCCGTAGATGTCGCTGACCGGCCCGCCCAGGCTTCCCCCGGTTTGGGCGGCCGACGACGTTATCCAGTAATCCAGCATGTAGGGCGTCAGGCCGTGGAAAGCCGACGCCGCCAGACAGAGCGCGATAACCCCCGCCATCCAGAAGCCGTTGGACCAGCGACGGGTGCGGGAGCTGGCGAAACCGCGCCAGGCGGCATGGGCCGTCGAAAAGAAAATGATGGTCAGGCCGAGAAAAGTCTGCAGTCCGGCGGCGGTCGCGAGCGCGTGACGCTCAACGGCGCGGGCCGCGGCGATCAGCGGAAAATAGCCGGCCTCGGCATAGCGGCGCATTCCCTCGTCGCTGGCCGGCAAAGGCGCCAGCTCCTGAGGCTCGGTCACATGCAAGGCGAGCACGATGACGACCGAAAGGCCGAGCACCGCGGCCGCCGCGCCGATCGCAGGCAGCAGCATCCCACGGCTTTGGCCGGACTCGATCTCTCGCCAGGAGGCTTCGAACGGATCGAAACTGATCGCCCCTCTCCCCTTTTAGGCCGCGACGCGACGGCCGCGGTTCATCAGCGCGAAAGGGGCGCCGCTCAACAACACGTCGAGCGCCGCGAGGCTCTGATGCTTGCCGTTGACCGAGAGGCGCGGCAGCGCGTGGAAATGATCGCGATGCTCCGGGAAAATCATCCCCGGCCGCGTGGTGACGGCGCTCTCGAAGCCGAGCTCCGCCGCAAGCGCGAATTCGCGCCGTCCCGCGGAGGTCGGATCGCCGACCGGGTAACAGAAATGGCGGGGCGTCACGCCAGTCTTGCGGGCGATGCGGTCGCGGCTTTCCGCCATTTCGCGCCGCGCCGCCGCCGCGTCGAGCTTGGCGAGGCGCGGATGGGCGACCGAATGCGCGCCGATGGTTGCGAGTTCGTGTCCCGCGAGGCCGGCGATCTCGGCCCAGCCGAGACAGGCTTCCGCGGCCAGCGCGCGCGCGTCTACCCCGGCCTGCGCGGCGAGCGTTGCGACGACATCGAGCAACTGTTCCTCGCCGCCGTCCCGGATTGACCAGTAAATATCCGCGAAAGCCGCGCTCTTCTCGGCGGCCGTGGCGCAGTCGCGCGCGATGCGCGTTCCGCTGACCGTCACGTCGACACGCCCGAGCCGGCGTATCGCTTCCTCCATTTCGATCCACCAGAGCCGCGCGCGGCGGTCGGCGAAGCCGGCCGTCACATAGGCCGTGAAAGGCGCCGCGTGGCGCTCCAAGATGGGCAGGGCGTGTTCGACCAGGTCGCGATAGCCGTCGTCGAAAGTCAGGACGACGAGAGGCTTTGGCGGCGCCTTTCCTTTGCGCAGGAAATCGAGCGCGGCGTCGAGCGAGATTATGTCGTAACCCTGCGTCCGCAAATGGATGAGGAGCTGATCCAGAAAGCCCGGCGTCACTTCCAGCCCGGCGTTCGGCGCGAAAGCCTCGCGGGGATCGGGCCGCACCCGGTGAAACATGAGGATGGCGCCAAGACCGCGCGTGAAGGACGCGGCCAGCCGGTGCGCGCCGCTCGCCTGAAAGAGCTGCATGCCTGCCACAATCGCCCGTTCCCGCCAAGTCGCCATTAGCCCTCCCGTAGAGACGCCCGGACAGCTTCCTGGGTTTAGGACGCAGACTCTAACTATCTGTTATGCGCCTCGTGGCATTAATGGGAACCACGGTTCGGCGGGACGGGATGGTTGGGCGGGACATGGCGACGAGGCTCGAAAGCCTGGAGGACAGCTTCACGCAAGCCTTCGAAAATCCGTGCGACCCGGCAGTGATCGAGGTCTTCGCGGACCCGGCGGACATCCGCGACGAATGGATTGCGTTGGCGGCGCGCGCGGCGGTCAGTCCTTACCAAACCTATTCCTTCGCCTCCAAATGGGCCGACACGATCGGCCGAGCCGAAGGCGTCCGGCCCTTTATTATCGTTGCGCGCAACCACGCGGGGCGGATGGAGGCGATTCTCCCCTTATGCGCTCAGCGGCGCGCCGGCCTGAAGATCGCGCTCTTTCTCGGCGGCAGGGAGAGTAATTTCAATCTCGCCATTCTCGATCCGCAAGCGTCTTTCGGCCCTGCGGCCTTGCGCGCGCTTCTGCGCCGGGCCGCGCAGGCCTGCGACGATCCGCCGGATCTCGTCTATCTGCGCAACCAGCCGCGCCGCTTCGAGCGTTTCGACAATCCGCTCGCCTTCCCCGAGGCGCGGCCGAGCGCGAGCTTCGCCTATGGCGCGGCGCTGCCCGCGCGCGTCGAAGACCTTGCGGCGCGCCTCTCGAAAGACACGCGCAAGAAGCTGAAAAAGAAAGAAGCGCGCCTCGCGGAATTGGGCGAGCTTTTCTACGAGCATTGCGCGACCGGCGCGCGCGGCGAAGCCATTCTCGCCGCGCTCATCCGCCAGAAATCGGCGCGTTTTTCGGCTATGGGCGTCGACGACGGATTCGGTCGCGGCGTGAACGCGTTTCTCCAGCGTCTGCATTGCGAGACCGGGGACGGCGCGCTTGAATTGCACGCGCTCTCGGTTGGCGGCCGCATCGTGGCGACCTATGCCGGGATCGCCCGCGGCGGACGCTTTTCGGGCATGCTGAATTCGTTCGACATGGATGAAGAGATCGCCCGCTCTTCCCCCGGCGATCTGCTGCTGCACGCGCTCATGCGCAATCTCGTCACGCGAGGCATGACGCATTTCGATCTCGGCGCCGGCGAAGCGCGCTACAAAAGCGCCGTCTGCGACGAGACGATCGAACTATGCGATCTCATTCTGCCGGTCTCGGCGCGCGGCGCCGTCGCGGCCCCGCTGCTTTCGGCCTATCTGCGGCTCAAGCGGCGCGTGAAGCGGAGCCCCGGCCTGTCGCGCGCCTATCATCGCGCGCGTCGTCTTTTCGGACGCGCGAAATAGATCAGGCCGCCACGAGGCCGTCGAGATCGCCGACGCCTTCCAGCAGGTGAGCGTCGGCGCCCTCCTGCGCGATCTGAGCGCGTAGAGCCTCCGCCGCCGCGTCGCCGCCGAGAACGAAAGCGAGATCGACATGCGGCGCCAGCCGCAGCGCCTGCTCGGCCGAAGCCGCGAAGACCAGAAAATCATAGGTGTGCGCGAGCGCCATGACGACAAGCGCGAGATCGTAGCGCTCTTCTCCCTGCAAGACGCCGGCGGGCAACACATGCAGGCGCGAGTCGACGTCGCGATGGATGACCTGAGCGAAGTCGGCGACGCCGGCCGCAAGATCGGACATGCCCAAGGGTGGTCCCTCGGGCGAATGCACCAGCGCGTCGAAGGCGATCGCGCCGTGATCGGCCGCGGCGAGCAGCGTTCGGCCGCGACGGGAGAGATTGCGCGCGAGCGCGATCGCGGTCTCGGCGGGCTTGCCCTCCGTCTCGCAAGGGGTCACCAAAACCTTTACGCAGCTCTGCACGGCGCGCGCGCTGTCGATGCGTTGCACGGCCTCGGCTTCCGCCTCGCCCCTCGCCGCGACCCGCTCGGCTTCCTCTTCGATCGCCGCGACTGCCCGCTCTTCGGACGCAATGGCTGGCTCGTCGGGCGCAGTGACTGGCTCGTCGGCCGCGACGCGCGCGGGCTCCCTCTCCGGCTCGTCGCCCGGCGGCGCGGGGGCCGCTGGAGTCGCGATCCGGGCGCGCCCTGTCAACAATTCGCCGGCGACGACAGCGCCCGCCGAAAGAATGAGAGCCGCGAGAGTCGCGAAGACGGTGACGGGAAGCTTCTTCGGAAAGGAGGGCAATTGCGGGGCGAGCGCGCGCTGAATGATGCGCGCGTCGGCGGGCGTCGCCTTGACGCGTTCGCGCGCCAGCGCCTCCTGATATTTCGCCGTCTCCGTCTCCAGCTGGTCCTTGAGAAGGCGCGCCGCGCGCTCCAGTTCGCGCAGCTTGACTTCCTCGGCGCCGGCGGCGCCGGCCACGCGCTTCTGATCCTCCAGAACCTTGGTGAGATTTTCGACGCGGACGGACGCGATGCGCGCTTCGTTCTCCAGCGTGCGCGCCGTGCGCTCGGCCGCGGCGCGCCACTGCATGTCAAGGTCCTGAAGCTGCGCGTTGAGCTCCTTGATGCGCGGATGCTGCGGCAGCAGCGTGCGCGACTCAAGGGCGAGCTGTGCGCGCAACGCGACGCGCTGCTCGAAAATACGGCGCATCACCTCGTTGTTCGCGACGTCGGGAATCTCGCCGACGCGGTTCTGCCGCAGCATGTCGCGCAGAATATTCGCTTTCGCCTGCGCGTCCGCCTGCACGGCGCGCGCATTGGAGAGCTGATTGTTCAACTCGCCGAGCTGCTGGGTCGAAATGACCGTATTGTTCGCGCCGACGAGAAGGCCCGTCCTCGCCCGATAGTCCTCGACCTTCGCCTCCGCCTCGGCGACGCGGGTGCGCAAGTCCGACACGAGAGTCGCCAGCGATTGCGCGGCGGCCCGCGCGATGTCGCGCTTCGCCTCCTGCTGCATCTCGATATAGGCGCCGGCGACGGCGTTGGCGCCGCGCGCCGCGAGATCGGGATTGCGCGAGGAGAATTCCACCGAGAGAACGCGCGTCTTCGTCGGCGAGAGCACGGAAAGCTTCTCGCCGAACTTTTCGAGAATGCGGTCCTCCGGGGTCATCTGCCTCGGATCGCGCGTCAGGCCGAGCAGGACCATGACGCGCGTCAGCGCGCCCATGCCGTTGGCCAGCGGATCGAATTCGACATTCCCCTGCAAGCCGAGAGGCTTGATGATGCGGCGCGCGAGGTCGCGAGAGGTGAGAAGCTGAATCTGGCTCTGCACGCCTTCGGCGTCGGGGCCGTTCGCGTCGATGCGCTCGCCTTTGTCGACGCGCGCGTAGAAGTCGTCCTGGTTTTCGAGCAGCAGCCGGGCTTCGGAAGTGTAACGCGGCTTGACGACGTTGACGAAGACAAGCGCGCCCGCGAACGCGACGAGGGTCGGTCCGATGACCCACCAGCGCTTCTTCGCCAGCGCGCGGCCGACATGTGACAAATCGATTTCGTTTGTCACCGCCTCCGTCTCGATTGGAATACCCGAACGCATCGCTTCTCCGAGGTCAGCCTCGGCTTTTTACGCGATTATGGTTTAGCGCTGGTTAAACCGCCCAGCTCCGCCCAGGTCAAAGTTTGTTAACCATGAAGCAATAAAAACAGGCGGTCGCCCTATGGCGGTCATCCGATTTGCTACAACTCAAGGAACCGAAATGGCGAAGCCGGTCGCCTCCTGCAAGACGTTCGCCTTGGCGATAGCAATGACGACGAGCGCTCTCTTGTCCGGTTGCGCGGCTCCCGGAGCCTATAAGCCGGAACTCTTCGCCGCCTCGGCCTTCGAGCCCTATACGCTCGCCGCCGGCGACAGGCTGCGCGTCATCGTCTTCGGCCAGGATGCGCTCTCCAACGCCTACTCGGTCGACGGCGCCGGCCGCATCGCCATGCCGCTGATCGGCTCGGTCCCGGTCCAGGGCCTCACCGTGCCGGACGTGGAGCGCGAGATCGCCGCTCGACTGCGCAACGGCTTTGTTCGCGAGCCGCGCGTTTCAGTCGAAGTCGAGGCGTTCCGCCCGTTTTTCGTGCTAGGCGAAATCACCAACGCCGGACAATATCCCTTCGTCGAAGCGATGACCGCGCGCACCGCGGTCGCGATTGCGGGCGGTTTCGGCCCGCGCGGCTATCAGGGCGCGGTCGATCTGACGCGCGTCATAGACGGCGTTCCCGTCACCGGCCGCGTTCCGCTCGACACGCCCATTCGGCCCGGGGACACGATTACGGTGCGAGAACGAATTTTCTAAAGGAAGAAAGGTCAATTGTGGCCGCAGCCGACGAACAGGACGCGAGGGAACATGCGGCGGCCCTTCCGGGACTGCGCGTCCTCCACGTCATGCGCGCGCCGGTTGGCGGGCTTTTTCGCCACGTCGCGGACCTCACGCGCGCGCAGGCGGCTTCCGGATGCCACGTCGGCGTCGTCGCCGATTCGCTGACCGGGGGAGAAGACGCCGCGCGCATCCTTGGCGGACTCTCGCCGCATCTTGCTTTGGGCGTGACGCGCCTGCCGATGCGGCGGCTGCCCCATCCGGACGATCTGCGCATCGCCTGGCGCGTCGCCGCGCTCGTCCGCGAACTGCAGCCGCACATTATCCATGGCCACGGCGCCAAGGGCGGCCTTTATGCGCGCCTGCCTGCCGTCCTGCCCATCTTTCCCCAGCCGGCGTCCGCGCCCGCGCGCGTCTACACGCCCCATGGCGGCAGCCTGCATTTTCGTCCCGATTCGCCGTTGGGAAGAATTTTTTTTACTGCCGAGCTTATAATGGGCCGCGTGACGGATCTTATGCCCTTCGAGAGCGACTACGCCCGGCGGCGTTTCAGCGAAACGGTCGAGCCGCCGCGGGCGCTTGCGCCCGTCGTCCATAACGGGCTGTCGCCTCAGGAATTTGCGCCCGTCGCGCCCGCGCCCGGCGCCGCCGACTTCGTCTTCATCGGCGAGATGCGCGTCGCCAAGGGCGTGGAGGATTTGCTCCACGCCTTCGCTGCCCTGCCCGGGGATTTGCGCCTCGCGCTCGCCGGCTCAGGTCTCGACGAGGCGCAATTTCGCACGCTGGCGCATGAACTCGGTCTGGCCGACCGGGTGGCCTTTCACCCGCGGACGCCGACCCGCGAAGCGCTCGCGCACGGGAAGATACTGGTGGTTCCAAGTCGCGCGGAATCCCTCCCCTACATTGTCCTGGAGGCGATCGCGGCGAAGACGCCGGTCGTCTCGACGCGTGTCGGGGGCATCCCTGAAATCTTTGGCTCGCAGGCGGCAAGGCTTGCGCCGCCGCGCGACCCGGCGGCCCTCGCGGCCGCCATGCGCGCGATGCACGACATGAGCCCCCAGGCGCGCATGGCGCTTGCGGAAGAAATGGCGGATTTCGTCAAAACCCGCTTCACGATCGACAGGATGAACGAAGGCGTGCTGGGCGGATATCGCGCCGCCTTGAGCCGAACGCCGCGGCTTGCGGCCGCCGGCTCAGCGCATTGAACCGGGAGATAAAGAAATGTGCGCTTTCGCCGTTGGCGACATGAAAGGCGTGCCTCCTGAAAAGAACGGAGGCCCCTCCGAAAAAAGGAAGCTCAGCCCGCTGCTCGCCGAGATCGCAAGCAACAGCGCGCCGGGCAAGTCCTATTCGCCGATCGTGCTGGCGGGCCTCGTTCGCCTCGTCGAGCTCGTTTTGCTTCTGGGCGCGGGCGTTCTCATCCACGAAATTTACGTCGCGGCCAATTGGGGGCGGTCGCTCGACTATTATCTCGTCATGCCGGCCATGGCCCTTTCGGCCATCGTGGCCATTCAGTCGCTCGGTCTCTACGCCACGAGCGCCTTTCGCGCGCCGATGCGCAACGGCTTGAAGATCGCGGCCGCATGGTCTCTCGTCTTCGTCGCCGCGCTCATCGTGCTTTTCTTCTTCAAGCTCGACGATTCCTTCTCGCGCGTTTGGCTCCTGGGCTGGTACGTCTCGGGCCTCGCGCTGCTCGCGGGCGAGCGCCTGGCGCTCTCGCTGATCGTGCGGATGCTGACGCGGCAGGGGAAGCTTGATCGCCGGACTGTCATCGTCGGCGGCGGCGAACTTGCCGACCCCGTGCTTCGCGACCTCGCGGCGCAGAACGACAGCGATTTGCAAATCCTCGGCCTGTTCGACGACCGCACCGACAAGCGTTCCCCGGATGTCGTCGCGGGTTATCCCAAACTCGGATCCATCGACGACCTTGTCGAATTCGCGCGCCACACGCGCATCGACCTCGTCATCTTCGCCCTGCCGATCTCGGCCGAGGCCCGGCTCCTGCAAATGCTGCGCAAGCTCTGGATTCTGCCGATCGACATTCGTCTCGCGGCGCACACCAACAAGCTGCGCTTCCGGCCGCGCTCCTATTCCTATATCGGCAACGTTCCGGTGATCGACGTCTTCGACAAGCCGATCGCGGATTGGGACGTCGTCGTCAAATATATTTTCGACAAGGTCGTGGGCGCGATCTGCCTCGTCCTGCTCTCGCCTGTCATGGCCCTCATCGCGCTGGCGGTGAAGCTCGACTCGCCGGGTCCCGTTCTGTTCAAGCAGGTCCGCCACGGCTTCAACAACGAGAATATCGAGGTCTACAAGTTCCGCTCAATGTATGTCGAGAAGCTCGACTATGCGGCCACGAAGCAGGTGACCCGCGGCGATCCGCGCGTCACGCGCGTCGGACGCTTCATCCGCAAGACCTCGCTGGACGAGTTGCCGCAACTGTTCAACGTCGTGTTCAAGGGCAATCTTTCGCTCGTTGGTCCGCGTCCGCATGCGGTCATCTCGCGCGCGGCGGATCATCTCTATGACGAGGTGGTCGACGGCTATTTCGCCCGCCATCGCGTGAAGCCGGGCCTCACCGGCTGGGCGCAGATCAATGGCTGGCGCGGGGAGACCGACACGCCGGAGAAAATCCAGAAGCGCGTGGAATGCGACCTCTATTATATCGAGAACTGGTCCATCTTCCTCGACGTCTATATTCTGGCGCTCACCCCCTTCGCTTTGATCAAGGCCGAAAACGCTTACTAAGACAGGACGGAGCAACGATTGAAAACGGCGTCGATCATCGCGACCGTCGCGGCGCTCCAGGGCGCCATGGGCGTGGCCCTCTCGGCGGCCGCGGCGCATGTCGACGCCAATCCCCTGCTCTTGACCGCGAGCCACTTCCTGACTTTGCACGCGGCGGCGGGGCTCGGTCTCGCCGCGCTGGCGCGAACCGCGCCGCCCTTCGCACGCGCCCTCGCCGGCGCGGCCTTCGTCCTTCAAGCCGGCGTGACGCTTTTTTCCGCCGATCTCGCGGCGCGGGTCTATCTCGGCGGCAAGCTCTTTCCCTTCGCGGCGCCCATGGGCGGTTCGCTGACGATTCTCGCTTGGCTCGCGCTTGCGCTCTGGGGAGCGCTGGCGATCGCTCGGCGCGATTAGAGTCGGCGCGGGTTTGGGAACGACGCCGGCTATCGCCTTCATTCATCGAAACTTCTTGGCCGTGACGGATCGCCGCGCCGGGAAGATTCGCCTGCGGCCGAAAAGCAACAGTCGAGCGCTATCTTCAACTGGCGCGCGCGAATGCTGGACTCGCGCGGCAAACGGCCGCACCATTCTCCACATGTCTGTCTCGGACGCGCCACAACCCCGTTCTGGCGGCGCATCGAGCGATGCGACGCAACGGCCGAGCGACCCTTTGCTCGGGCGCAGGGTGCTGATTGTCGAAGACGACCCCTTCATCACGCTTGCGCTGGAAGAGACGCTTACGGATTTCGGGCTTATCGTCGCCGGCTCGGCCCGCAGCGTCCCGCAGGCGATCAGACTGGCGCAGACCGTCGCTTTCGACCTCGCCCTTCTCGACGTGAATATCGGCCAGGACCGCATCGACCCCGTGGCCGACATCATCGCGGCGCGCGGAATCCCTTTCGTCTTTACGACAGGTTGTGGGCGCGCGGGGCTGCCGGAAGGCTATCTCCAGCAGGCGATCGTCGAAAAGCCGTTCTACGTCGAAGAGATATTGCGCACGCTGCGCGAAGAGCTGGCCAATGGCGAAAGCAACTGATTTTTCGACGCAAAATTCGCCTTGACCGCTTGAAGCCGGAGCGGGTCCGTTTTACGCTGCGCGAAGGAATTGTTAATTTTCTCCTAATGTGAGCGCGTTCGATGTCCATGCGCACCACCCCGGCTCCCAGCCGCGCCGCAAGCGCGCGATCCGCCATTTCGCTGGGCGCGGCCTTCGCGCTCTTCTGCGCCGTCTTCGCCGGATACGACATTCGCGCCAGCCGCGCGGCCGGAGGCCTCATCGACGCGGTCTTCGGGGCCGGCGCGCCGCGGGAGCAGGATTACTACGGCGGCTACGCGCGGAGCTATCGCTTCGTCTTCCCCCGCGAGGAGGGCCGCATCCGGCAAGCGAGAAAGGCGCGCGCCCATTACGCCCAGGCCCGCCGCCAGATCGTCGAGCGCAAGAAATTCGCGCTTAACCGCCACGCGGCGGCTGTCGGGCGCCGCCGCACGGGCGCTGCCGAACCGGTCTCGCTGATCCTGAACGCGAGCTTCAAACTCTCGGCGCCGAATGTGAGCCTGAAGGCGTCGGCCAAGGGAGCCGTTGGAGGCGCCAGCCGTCGCGCCGTGTGCGTGCGCGCTTGCGACGGCTATTATTTCCCCGCTTCCCCCGTCTCGCGCGCATCAGATGTCGCCGCCCAGCAGGCGAACTGCGAGAAGCTCTGCCCCGGCGCGCAATCGACGCTGTTCGTCTTTCCCGAAGGCTCGGACAGGGTGGAAGAGGCGAAGGCCGCGAAAAACGGGGAGTCCTATGCGGCGCTGCTCTCCCGGCTCGATCCGAACGCCCGGGCGTGCTCCTGCCAAACAGAGGCGACGGCGGCGGCCGCGACGCAAGCGCTTTTGTCGGACGCGACGCTGCGTCCCGGCGATTCGGTGGTGACCTCACAGGGCGTGCGGGTCGTGAAGCGCGGCAGCCATTATCCCTACAAGGAAACGGACTTCCTGTCGCTGGCCGAAAGCGCGGACGTGCCGCTGTCCCAGAAGAGCGCGCTTTACGCAATCGAAAAGGCGTTGAAAACCCCGCAAGGCCGTCTTGCGGTGATGAATGGCGATCGCCGCCGCCATGGGGGTTCCCGGACGGCGCTGTAGTCGCGACTCTCCGCCCCGGCGCCGTCCGCCACTTTCTCGCCGCGCTTCCTCGCGAGAAGCAATAAGCGAGAAGCAATGGGAAAGTGGCGTAGGAGAAGAGCGCTTGCCGCCTTTGGATCGCGATCCGTCGACAGCCTCCCGTCCATCGGGCGCGGCGAAGCGACTCAGGCGCGTCCTCGGCGGGCGGCGGGCGCGAATCCTGCTCTGGATCGTCGCGTCCTTCGCCATCCTCATCGGCGCCGCGGCGGCGCTGGCGCCCTGGCTCTATTCGCCGGCCGCCGCCAAGTCGGCCATTTCCGCCCAGCTCCAGAACGCCGCCGGCCTTTACATCGCCGCGCGCGGCTATCCGCGCCTGTCATTGACGCCCCGGCCGCATGTGACGCTTGAGGGCGTCGTCTTCGCCGACCGCAACGGCGCGCTGGTCATCGAGGCGCAGCAGATTCATGGCGTCCTCAAGCTGCTGCCGCTTCTTTCCGGCCGGCTGGACATCGACGGCCTCGCCCTCGTGCGGCCCCGCGCAAGGATCGATCTGGATCAGAAGCCGATCGACGCGCCCGGCGCGGCGGCGCGCGCGGCCGCCGCCAAACCGGCCAGCCTGGAGGCGCAGGCGGCCGATAATTTCCGCCTGGGCGTGCTCACGATAACCGACGGCTCGCTGCGCGTGCGGCGAGGCGGCGTGGATTATGCGGCCGACAAGATCGACGGCGCCCTCGAGTGGCGCAAGATCGGCGAGCCGGCCCTGCTGACCGGCGCCTTCGACTGGCGCGGCGAACGCCTGCAATTAATGGCCTGGCTCGCGCGCCCCGGCTCCTTCCTGCGCGGCGATCCCTCCGTCGCGACGGCGCGACTCGATGGCGAGAACCTGCGGATCGAGGCGCAGGGCGTGGCGCAGACCCTGCCCAACGCTCACTACGCCGGGCGCGTCGCCGGGTCGGCGGCCTCGGTACGGGAGGCCTTGCGCCTTTTCGGTGTCAACGTGCCCCTGCCCGGCCCTTTTGGCGCCGCGCAATTTTCCGCCCATGCGGCGTTGAGCGCGCGGGAGGCCGCCCTCAAGGAACTGCATGTCGATGTCGACGGAAACGCCTTTGACGGCGAACTGATTGTTCGGGACGAGGACGGGCGGCCGAATGTCTCCGCCGCCCTGAAAAGCGACTTCGTCGCCTTGAAGCCCATGCTTTCGGACGCCCCGGCGCTGCTCGGTCCCGACGGCCAGTGGAGCCGCGAGCCGCTCGATCCGCCCGATATGTCGGGCGCCGATGTCGACCTGCATCTCAGCGCGGCGCATGCGCGGCTTGGCCGCCTGACGATCGACGAGGCCACCTTCGCGGCGACGCTGCGCGACGGGGCGCTCGATCTGTCGCTCGTCGAAGCCCAGGCCTATCGGGGGCGATTGAAGGCCCACGCCTCGTTCAAGCCGGCGAGCGGCGGGGCGCTGGCGGTCCACGCCACGGCCCAGACCGCCGGGGTCGACGCCCGCGCGCTGCTTTGGGACGCTTTCGGGAAGCAGGCGATCGGCGGCGCGCTGACTTCCTCGCTTACGCTCGACGCCTCCGGCGGCGCCGTCGCAGATATGATGAAAAGCCTCGGCGGGCGCGCGACGCTCGCTTTGGCCGACGGCGAAATCGCGGGCGTCGACTTCGAACGCGCCTTGCGCCGACTTGAGAAACGCCCGCTTTCCAGCGCACAAGACATTCGATCGGGAAGCTCGCCGCTGGCGCGGGCCGGCGCGACGGTCATCGTCGAGAACGGGGTCGGGACGCTGGAGGAGGCCTTAGCCTATGGGCCGGGTTTCGTGCTGAGCCTCAAAGGTTCAGCCAATCTGGCCGAGCGCAGCCTCGCGCTCAAGGCCGCCGCGCGGGAGGCGGACGCCTCGGGAAAACCACGCGAGAAGGGCCTGCAAATCGCCTTCGATCTCGCAGGCGCATGGGACGACCTCACGCTCGCGCCGGACCCGCAAGCCTTCATCCGCCGCTCAGGCGCCGCCGCCCCGCTGCTGCCGGAGCCGCCCGATCCGCCGGCGACGGAGCCACCCTGACCCAGGGAAACGCCACAAGCCAGTCTAGACGACCACCTCTTGCTCCCGTCCCGCCTCCTCAAGCAAACGGGTGAGTGAATTGGGAATGTCGAGATAGCGGAAACGCCGCAGTTCGAAGCCGATGCCGACGAGGCCCCAGGGCGGCGTGTAGGTCTCCCATGGCGGAATTTCCCTCAGGACGACGACATAGCCGCCGTCTATGGCGGGGGCGATCCTTTCCACGGTGTAGATAGCGCCCCGTCTGAGGCCACCGTCGCCATAGCGTCCGGGCCTGGCCTCGACGCAGACGACCTCCGTTCCAGAAGGGGTGTCCGGGCTGATCATTTTTCTTCCTCATCGCCTGCGGCGACACGCGCCGCGCCCTCTTGCGCTGTTATGGAGGGCGCGGCCGCTTCGGAAGCAAGTCGCAAATCAGCGGAAGGCGTCGCTCACCAAAGCCTGAGGAAGCCGAAAAGGCCCTTCTTGAGCTTCTTGCGGTCGAGCGCGGCGAGCTCCTCGTAGATCTTGCGGGCGTTCGCGCGCAGCTCCAGAAGCTGCTCGTCTGGAACGTCGAAATTGATGGCGGCGAGGCGCAACTCGCGGCGGGCGTTGTCGAGCCGGGCCTGAGCGTCGGCGATCAGAGCGTGGAGCATCCTTCCCCTCATTCGTGGGTTTGAAAAACCGTTGTGAAGACGGCGTTTTCAGCGAAGCCACGCGCGTGGCCGAGCGGGCTGAAAAACTTCGCCGGTTATAGGCGGAAACAGCCGCGATGAAAATGGAGGCCTCGGAGGGAATCGAACCCCCGTACAAGGATTTGCAGTCCTCTGCGTAGCCACTCCGCCACGAGGCCGTCCAGACGCAAAGCGCGAAGCGCCTTGCATGAGCCCGCTCATACAGGAGGGCGCCGCGGCCGGCAAGTGCGTCCCGCATCGCAACAGCGCCGGTCAATCCGACGCCCGCGACGTCCAGGTGGCGTGGGCGACGCTCTCCAGCCTGCCCAGCGCCTCGACGATGGCGTCGAGTTCCTCGGCCTCCACGCTTGTGGCCGCGAGCGTGGCGACGATCTCGACCCCCTCCTCCCGCTCGGCCTCGCGGATTTCGCGGGCGGGATATTTCGCCGCCTCCAGCCGCTCCTCCACAAGGTCGCGCAGGGCGTCGCGGCTCTGCTCGTCCGTCAGGACGCGGAGTTCAAAAGTCGATTCGGTCTGGCTCTCGTCGATCGGGGAGCGTTCGATAATATTGACCAGCGGCCGCAGGAAAGTATTGCCCGCCAGGACGAAGGCGCACATCAGCACGGCTTCGGCGGGGTGGTCGGCGCCCGCAAAGGCGCCCGTCACCGCCGAGCACCAGATAGTCGCGGCCGTGTTGAGGCCGCGAATGTTCATGCCTTCCTTCAGAATGACGCCGGCGCCGAGGAAGCCCACGCCGGAGGCGACATAGGCGAGAACTTGCGTCGCGCCCTGATTGCCCATGAGCCGCATGCCGAGATCGACAAAAGCCGAGGCGCCGAGCGCAACCAGCGCATTGGTGCGCAGGCCGGCGTTGCGCTGGCGATATTGCCGCTCGGCGCCGATCAGTGTGCCCAGCACGATTGCGACGAAGAGGGAAATAAAGGTGTTCAGCAATTCGTCGGGATTGAAACTGGTCAGGCCAGCCATGAAATCTCCAGCCTCAATAGGGACGACCGTCCTTGTGGAAAAATCGCCAACCCCCGTCCGGCGCAAGGCGCGCCTCCAGGTCGTCCGCGGGATACTCCCCGGAATCCCCGGCCGTGCGGTCTCCGATTTCGAGATAAAGCGCGTCTGTGTCAGTTCGATTGACGAGATGGTGGGCGACTCCGTTCGCCGGAAAGCCGGCGCACATGCCGGGGCCGAGTTCGGTTTCGCCCGCTTCCGTCACGAGCGTCGGCCGGCCGTCGAGGATATAGACGAATTCATCCTGCCGGCTGTGGCGGTGCATCAGCGCCGATTGCGCGCCGGGAGCAAGGCGGGTGAGGTTCACGCCGAAATTGACGAGGCCGAATGCGTCGCCCAGCGCCCGCTTTTCGCGCCCCGCGACCCGGGTCGCGAAAGGCTCCGGATAGTTGGAGGGACGGTCGCGAGGCGCGACGGCCAAGGCCAGGACGGCCGGCGGATGCGCTTTATTAACTTTATCCATAACCCGCCGCTCCCCTCCTGTGACGGCGCTGAATTTGACAGGCGCCGCCCGTTCTGACCATCTTCCCGCCCCATGCGCCCGGCGGGCGCCCCGTTGGAATAGTCGCGAATGAACGTAGTCATCGTCGAGTCGCCGGCCAAGGCCAAGACCATCAACAAATATTTAGGCCGCGATTTCAACGTCATAGCGAGCATGGGCCATGTCCGTGACCTGCCCGCGAAGGACGGGTCGGTCGATCCCGACGCCGATTTCGCCATGGTCTGGGAGATGGACGCGCGCGGCTCCAAACGCGTCACCGAGATCGCCCAGGCGGTCAAGGGCGCCGACAAGGTCATTCTCGCGACGGACCCGGACCGCGAAGGCGAGGCCATCTCCTGGCATCTCATCGAAATCCTCAATAAGAAGAAGGCGCTCAAGGACAAGAAGATCGAGCGCGTCGTCTTCAACGCCATCACCAAGGACGCCGTGCGCGAGGCGATGGCCAATCCGCGCCAGATCGACCAGGCCCTGGTCGACGCCTATCTCGCCCGCCGCGCGCTTGATTATCTCGTCGGCTTCACGCTCTCGCCCGTGCTGTGGCGCAAGCTGCCCGGCGCGCGCTCGGCCGGCCGCGTGCAGTCGGTGGCGCTGCGCCTCGTCTGCGACCGCGAGCTCGAAATCGAGAAATTCGTCCCGCAGGAATACTGGTCGCTCGTCGCGCATCTGAAGACCAAGGCGGGCGAGCCCTTCACGGCCCGCCTCGTCGGCGCCGACGGCAGGAAGATCACGCGCCTCGACATCGGCAAGGGCGAGGAGGCCGAGGACTTCAAGAAGGCGCTCGACGCCGCGGCTTTCACGGTGCGCTCGGTCGAGGCGAAGCCGGTCAAGCGGCACCCCTACGCGCCCTTCACCACCTCGACTCTTCAACAGGAGGCCTCGCGCAAGCTCGGGCTCGCGCCCGCCATCACCATGCGCATCGCGCAGCGGCTCTATGAGGGCGTCGACGTCGACGGCGAGACGGTGGGGCTCATCACTTATATGCGAACCGATGGCGTCGACATGGCGCCGGAGGCCGTGGCGAGCGTGCGCCGCGTGATCGCCAAGGAATATGGCGACCGCTTCGTGCCCGGCGCGCCGCGCAAATATACGGCCAAGGCCAAGAATGCGCAGGAGGCGCATGAGGCCATCCGCCCGACCGACGCCGCGCGCCTGCCAAAGCATGTCGCGAAATTCCTCGAACCGGATCAGGCGCGCCTTTACGAACTGATCTGGACGCGCACCGTCGCGAGCCAGATGGAGTCGGCGGAGCTCGAACGCACCACCGTCGACATCGACGCGAAGGCGGGCGCGCGAAAACTGGAGTTGCGCGCCACAGGCCAGGTCGTGCGCTTCCCGGGCTTTCTTGAACTCTATCAGGAAGGCCGCGACGACGACGGCGACGAAGAAAGCGGCCGCCTGCCGGCGATGAAGGAAGGCGAGCCGGTAACGCGCGAGAAGATCGACGCGACCCAACATTTCACCGAGCCGCCGCCGCGCTACACGGAAGCGACGTTGGTGAAGCGGATGGAGGAGCTCGGCATCGGACGCCCCTCCACCTACGCGTCGACGCTCGCGACCTTGCGCGACCGCGACTATGTGCGGCTCGACAAGAAGCGACTCATTCCCGAGGACAAGGGCCGGCTTGTCGTCGCCTTCCTCGAAAGCTTCTTTTCGCGTTACGTCGAATTCGACTTCACCGCCTCACTGGAAGAAAAACTCGACCTCGTCTCGAACAACGAGGTCGACTGGAAGCAGGTGCTGCGCGACTTCTGGCGGGACTTCTCCGCGGCCGTGAACGAAACGAAGGATCTGCGCACGACGCAGGTGCTCGACAGTCTCAACGAATTGCTCGGGCCGCATATCTTCCCGGCGAAGGAGGACGGCTCCGACCCGCGCCTGTGCCCCGCCTGCAACGCCGGACAATTGTCGCTCAAGGTCGGCAAATTCGGCGCCTTTATCGGTTGCTCGAATTATCCCGAATGCCGCTATACGCGCACGCTGTCGCCGCCGACGGGCGACGCCGCCGACGCGCGGCCGGGCGTGAAGGTTCTCGGAGTCAACCCGGATACAGGCGCCGAGGTCACGCTGCGCGACGGCCGCTTCGGCGCCTATGTGCAGGAAGGCGAGCAGGAGGAAGGCGGCGAAAAGCCCAAGCGCGCTTCGCTCCCCAAAAACATCAAGCCGGAAGATCTCACGCTTCAGCAAGCCCTCGCCCTGCTCTCCTTGCCGCGCGAAGTCGCGAAACATCCAACGACCGGCGAGCCGATCGTCGCCAATATCGGCCGCTTCGGTCCCTATGTTCAGCACGGCAAGACCTACGCCAATGTCGGCCGCGAGGACGACGTGCTGACGATCGGCGCCAATCGCGCCATCGATCTCATCGTGCAGAAAGAGTCCGGCGGCGGCGGCTCGCGCTTCTCGCGCGCCGGCGATTCGGGACGCAATCTCGGCGAACACCCCGAAGGCGGCGCCGTGACGGTGAAATCCGGCCGCTTCGGTTCCTACGTCAATTGGAAGAAGGTCAACGCGACCATCCCCAAGGACGTCGATCCCGCTTCCTTGACGCTCGAACAGGCGCTGGAAATGATCGCCGCCAAGGCCGCTGGCGGCGGCGCGACGGGCGGGCGCGTGCTTGGCGAACATCCCGACGGCGGCGCGATCACCGTGCGAGCCGGCCGCTTCGGCCCCTATGTCAATCTCGGCAAGGTCAACGCCACGCTGCCGAAAAGCATCTCCGCCGAGGACGTGACCCTCGAAGACGCGATCAGGCTCATCGACGAGAAGGGCGGCGCGACGAAGAAGAAAGCCCCGGCCAAGAGGGCGCCCGCCAAGGCGAAGAAGGTCATCGAGGACAGCGACGAGACGCCATTCGAGGATGGCAAGCCGATCAAGAAAACGGCCGCCAAAAAGGCGCCCGCAAAAAAAGCGGCGACAAAAAAACGCGAGACCGCTTGATCGGCGACCACCAAACAAGAAAACGCCCCCGTCGCCGGGGGCGTTTCCATTTTGGCGACAAAATACGATTGTTAGTTGTCGCCGCTCGAATAGCTGCAGTTGCTCGTGCAACTGTTGAGGTTCGATTGCGCGGTCGTGTAGCAGAGTGACTGCGCTTCGGCGGTCAGTGTGCTATCTGCGCATCCTGCGGCGCGGCTGCTGTAGTCCGACTGGCAGCTTGTGCAGCTGTCGGTGGAGGCGTCGTCTGCATATGCCGCTCCCGCCATCGAAAACAGCAGCGCGGAGAAGACAAAAAGGGCCTTGACCGAGAATTTCATGATTGATCCCCTTTGATAGCGGACGCGTGTTCTTTCGTCACTGCGAGAGGCGCAGCTTGCCCAGGCCGATGCCAATTTGAGAGAAGGCGGCATTCAGCTGGCTTGCGTTCGTCGCTGCGAAGTAGTGATCCGTATTCGTCGCGCAGGCTTGCAACAGATTGAGCCCCTGCTGGTCGATCGGGTCTGTCGGGATCGAGAAGCCGATCGTGAAGACCTCGACGCCTGCGGCCTTGGCGTTGTTGCAGGCCTCGAGCGTCAGCTGATCCAGCGCCTTTCGCGACGTCGAGAGGTAGCTGGTCCTGGTGTTGGCGGCGGCGGTCAGCGCGGTCTGGTAATTGGTGGCGTCGCCAACGCCGCTCGTGCCGTCGGGCAGACGCTTGTTGGCCGCGCCATTGTAGGTGTAGTAGCCCAGCGCTTCGTAATCCGACCCCACCTCCGTATTGGTCTGCGCGCCCCAATTATTGAAGCCGTCGGTCATGAACACCATGATTTTCCGATTGCCCTGAGTCCCGTAGGCGCGGCCGGCAGAGAAGGGCAGGCTGGGAGTCAACGTGCGCCAGCCCCACATGAAGCCGGTATGCAGAGCAGTGTTGCCGTTCGCGACAAGCTGGCTGATCTTGCTCTTGATCGTCGATTGCGCGGCGTTGAGCTGCAAGATGGCCTGCGTGGAATTATCCGGACAAAATTGATTTGAGCCATAGAAGTCGCTCGGGCCGAAGCTGCCGCTGAGCGACGCCGTCTGATTATACTTGCAGACATGAGTCAAAGCGGACCAGTCGCCGCTGGCCGAATCGCTGCAGGTCGAGGTAGTGGAACTGGACTTCTTCTTGCCGTCGTCATTCATATAGCTGTTCTGAAAATAGCTGGAGCCATCCGGCTCGTCCGGCGCCAGATAAGGCACCATCAGCGTCTCGGCGCTGGAAGTCGAAAGGCTGTCCGCGTTTACATTATAGGGATAAGCCGGCTCCTCGAAGCAGCCGCGCCAATCGAGCTGGGAGTTACGCACTTTCAGCTTGGCGAAGATGTCGAAGCGGTTGGTGAAGCCCGCCGCAGTGGCCGCCGTCTTGCCGCCGAACGCGATCCAGTGTTGGGAATTCTGGCCCTGCGTGTCGATCCAGGACTGAGTGCGATTGGCGCTCACCGTCGGATCCACCGCGACGACGCCGCCGGCGAAAGGCACGACCGAGAAGGAAATCTTGTTCGGCGCCTTGCTGAACATGGTGTCGACGAAGCTGTTGGCGGCGGTCTTCAGCGCCGCGAGCTTCGTCTGCCCATTGGTGCTGTTCGTCATCGAGCCGGAATTGTCGAGCACAAGCGCGATCTCGTAAGTGGTGTTGGGATCGACGCCGCCGGCGAGATTGGCGCAGGAATTGACGGTCGCGTTCAGATTTGCGATTCGGGCCATTTTCATGAAGAAGCTGGACATCGACGCCTGCGAAGACGCGCAGAAGGTCTGCTTGTCGGCGCTGATCGACACGTTTGTGATCGTCGCGTTCGCAAGCTTTGGATTGGCGTTCAGGAGAACCTGCGCCTGGCTTTGCGCCTGCTGGTTCGTCGTGGTGTCCGTCATCTTCGACGCGACCGCGAGGGTGGCGAGATCCGTGCCCTGCTGGAGTTCCGCCCGCAAGGTGGTCAGGCGCGTGTAATCGGTGGCGGCGCCCATCATGAACATGACCGGGACGAAGGCGAGGCCGAAGATCATGAAAGCGTTGCCGCCTTCATTTGAAATAAAGTCGCGCCCAGCGGACTTGCGCGTGAAGTTGCGAGACATCAGAACCCCCAAAATTACGTAAAATCCCTCGTATTCGACGAGAGTTTTCCCGACCTGGGGACAGGCTAGGGGGCAAGCGTTACGCAATTTCCTATCGGAATCTCGAAATGCGGGTTAACCTCCATGAACCTTAACCACTGATGTTTCAGATATTGCAAAAGTCCGATGAAAGCCGACGGGCGGCATGGGCCGAGCCGTCGTTATCCCGTGGCGCAACCGGAAATGGCGTGGCGGTCGGCCCTCCATTATGCTGAATAGTCGATTGATCCGACGGGCGACAAAAGCCTGCGATTTGAGAGAGACCTTGGCGACAAAAAAGACTCCGCAGCCGCCCTCCCGCGAAGACATTCTCGCCTTCCTGGCGCGCGAGCGCGAAGCGGGCCGCGTGACGAAGATCGGCGTGCGCGAGATCGCACGCGCCTTCGGGCTGAAAGGCGAGGACCGGCTCGCCCTGAAGCGCATGCTGTCGGCGCTCGCCGACGAAGGCGTGCTGGAAAAACGCGGAAAACGCGTCAACCAGAAGGGCGCGCTGCCGCCTGTGACGCTCGTCGACATTACCGCGCGGGACCGCGACGGAGAGCTGATCGCGACGCCGGTCGAATGGGACGAAGACGAGCTGGGGGCCGCGCCGCGTATCCTCATCCGCGCGCCGCGACGCGCAAAGGCGGGCGAGCCCCTCCCCGGCGTCGGCGACCGCGCTCTCGTGCGCGCCGAACCCGACCGCGACGCCGCCCCCGGCGGGCCGCCCTATGTCGGCCGCGTCGTCAAGCTTCTTTCCCGCGCGCGCCACCGGGTGCTGGGCGTGTTGAAGATCGAGCCGAACGGCAATGGCCGCATCATGCCGATCGACAAGAAACAGGCGGGCCGCGAACTGATGGTCGCCGCCGCCGACATCGGCGATGGCCGGGACGGCGATCTCGTCTCGGTGGATCTCGCCGGGAAGACGCGCTTCGGCGCAACGCGCGTCCGGGTGCGGGAGACGTTGGGCTCAGTGACGAGCGAGAAGGCCGTGAGCCTCATCGCGTTGCGCGCGCACGACATCCCCGATGTCTTCCGCGCCGAGGCCATTGCGGAGTCCGAACGCGCGAAGCCCGCGACGCTTCAGGGCCGTGAGGATTGGCGGGAACTGCCGCTCGTCACGATCGATCCGCCGGATGCGAAAGACCATGACGACGCGGTGCACGCCGCGCCCGATACCGCGCCGGACAATCAGGACGGTTTCGTCGTCACCGTCGCCATCGCCGACGTGGCGCATTATGTGAAGCCCCACGCGCCGCTGGACAAGGACGCGCTGGAGCGCGGCAACTCGGTCTATTTCCCAGACCGCGTCGTGCCGATGCTGCCCGAACGCATCTCCAACGATCTTTGCTCACTGCGCGAGGGTGAGGACCGCCCGGCGCTGGCCGTGCGGATGCGCGTGACGGGCACGGGCAGGAAGATCGGCCACAGCTTCCATCGCGTCATGATGCGCTCGCGCGCCAAGCTATCCTACCAGCAGGCGCAGGCGGCGATCGACGGCAAGCCGGACGAGAAGACGGAACCTTTATTGGAGAGCGTGCTGAAGCCGCTCTACGCCGCGCATGAAGCGCTGCAACACGCGCGCAATCTGCGCGCGCCGCTCGATCTCGATCTGCCGGAGCGCAGGATTTTGCTCAAGCCCGACGGCTCGTTCGACCGCGTGATCATCCCGCCGCGTCTCGGAGCGCACCGGCTCATCGAAGAGTTCATGATCCTCGCTAATGTCGCCGCCGCGGAGACATTGGAGGAGCATCGCCAGCAGCTCATCTATCGCGCGCATGACGAGCCCTCGAAGGAGAAGGTGACGGCGCTCGGCGAGTTTCTCTCGACCATCGGCGTGAAACTCGCCAAGGGACAGGTGCTGAAGCCCGCGCATTTCAACGTGATCCTGGAGCGCGTGAAGGGGCTGGAGCACGAGAACATCGTCAACGAGATCATCCTGCGCACGCAGGCGCAGGCGGAATATACGCATGAGAATTACGGCCATTTCGGCCTGAACCTGCGTCGCTACGCGCATTTCACTTCCCCCATCCGCCGATACGCCGATCTTATCGTGCATCGCGCGCTGATCCGCGCCCTGAAGCTCGGCGAGGGCGCCCTGCCCGACATGCCAACAAGCGAGCTCGCGGAGATCGCCGCGCGCATTTCAGCCGCCGAGCGCCGGGCCATGGCCGCCGAGCGCGAGACGGTGGACCGGCTCATCGCCCATTATCTCGCCGATCAGATCGGCGCGCGTTTCGGCGCACGCATTTCAGGCGTCACCAAGTCGGGGCTGTTTGTGCGACTGATCGAGACCGGCGCCGACGGCTTCGTCCCCGCCGCGACGCTGGGACGCGAATATTACGCTTATGACGAGGCGAGCCATTCTCTTACCTCTCGCTCGGGCGTAAGCTATCGGCTGGCCGACATAATAGAAGTACGCCTCGTCGAAGCCGCCCCCATCGCCGGCGCGCTGCGATTCGAAGTTGTGGGCGGCGGTGAACGCTGCACGCCGCCACGAAACGGCAAGACCTCCCGCGCCAGAGCGCCGCGCGCGGCCCAGCGGGAGACCCGGAAAGCCAAGTCGCGGAATTGAGCGCGCCGGGGCCTTTTCCGGCGGCCCCTCATCGGGAAAAGGCCCGTCCTCGCGACGGATGTCTTTCCAGCGCCCTTGGCAAGGCAACCCTCCGTAAAGGAGGAGAGATTGGCTCATGCCCGGCGTTCACCCGATCGCCCCGGGAAAAGGCCGTCGCCGCCTTGACATCCGGCTCCCCGCACGTATGGTGCGCCCCAATTCGTCTCCCGCCGACTCTCTGAGCAGCGGGAACGATTTCGTTTTTTCAATCGAACTGGAACGAGCGCAATGGCCAAGTCCGCCATGATCAAGATCAAGCTCCTGTCCACGGCGGACACGGGCTACTTCTACGTCACCAAGAAGAACGCGCGCACCAAGACCGAGAAGCTGGTCTTCAAGAAATACGACCCCGTCGTGCGCAAGCATGTCGAGTTCAAGGAAACCAAGATCAAGTAAGGCGCTCGCGCCTCATGGCAGGCGGCCGCGCCGGCCTTCGAGAAAGGGCTCCGCTTTTGCGGGGCCTTTTTGTTTGGGGAGAACGCCCTCCTCCGGCCCTCGCTGACGCGAGGGCCGCCATCTCCCGTGAACGGGAGCAGGAGGAACCCTGAAATTTGCTGAACAAGGACGTCGCGCCGCGATTCCTTCTCCCGCCTACAGGAGAAGGCGCCCCTGCGTCAGCAGGGGTCGGATGAGAGCGTTGCCCTGATTGAAAAAACTGCGCCTACCGGCGCGCGCTTCACCAAGGAGATGAAGGCGGCCGGCTGACAATGGCTTCAAGGAGGCCACTCCAACCATCGTCAACCGGCCAACCCCACGGACCCAGGAGATGCGGCGGACCTGAGCACTCCGCAGGGTATTCGAGTTCTGCCGTTACGCATCAAACGCTTGAATGCGACGTGGGTGCTTTTCCAGCCCCTTCGCCGCCGCCAGATACGCAATCCTCTTGGCGACACCAAGTTACCCCGGCTGCACAAAATTGCAACTATCTGATATGTTTTTTCACAATGACGTCATAGCAAAAGTGAATTCCCGCGACGAACGGACGCTTTTTCGCTAAAGAGACACAAAATGCGCGCGAGGAGCGCGCCCGCTTCGGAGGAAATAGATGAAAATTCGCAGTCTGCGCCTGTTCATCGGGCTCGCGGCCTTGATCGCTTTGGCCGGTTGCGGCGATCACCAGCCTGGCGACGCCACGGGCGCGAAAGTGTTGCGCAACATCCTCGAAAAGAGCGGCGTCGACGCCAAGATCGTCTCGTTCAAAAAGGTCAACGCCCGCGACGTGAAGCGCGACAAGGTCGAGGCCTTCGAGCTGATGTACGAGGCGGAAGTCCAGTTCCCCGAGGGTTTCGAGGCCAAGTGCCGCGACGAGAAGGAGCGCGGCAAATGCGCTTTTCTCGGCATCGACGAGGACCGCACCTTCGCGAAGAGCGAGGTTCACACCAGCGAAGGCACGCTACATTTCGTGAAGACCGAAAAAGGCTGGATGGCTGAAGACAACAACGTCTACTGAGCCGTTGATCAAAGGCGCGGCGCCCCGCGCGCCGATCATCGTCATTCCGGCGCGGCTGGGCTCGACCCGGCTGCCAAGGAAGGCCCTTGCCGACATTGGCGGGCGTCCGATGATCCTTCACGCGTGGTCCCGCGCCGTCGCGACCGGGCTCGGCCCGGTGGCGGTCGCGACAGACTCCGAGGAAATCGCAGCGATCGTGCGCGCGGCCGGCGGCGCGGTCGTCATGACCACCGGCGCGCATATTTGCGGCAGCGACCGCATTGGCGAGGCTCTGCGCCTCCTCGACCCCGGCGGCCGCCATGACGCCGTCGTCAATCTGCAGGGCGACAATCCCACCCTCCCGGCGGGCGCGCTCGCGGCCGCGCTTCGCCTGCTTGCCGAGGCGAGCGTCGACATCGGCACGCTGGCCGCGGCCGCAGGCCGGGAAGAGACGGACGACCCCAACGCGGTGAAGCTGGTCGGGACCGAGATCGCGCCCAACCGTCTGCGCGCGCTTTATTTCACCCGCGCCCGCGCGCCTTGGGGCGAGGGACCGCTCTTCAAGCATGTCGGCGTCTACGCCTATCGCCGCGCGAGCTTCGAGCGCTACGCCGCCCTCCCTCCGTCCCCGCTCGAGCTGCGCGAGCGGCTGGAACAATTGCGCGCGTTGGAGGCCGGGATGCGTATCGACGCGGCCGTGCTGGACAAAGCCGGTCCATCGGTAGATACCGGGCGCGACCTCGCGGCTTTACGGGCCGCCATCGGGCAGGAAAAACAGTGACAAAACAATATATCGCCTATCAGGGCGAGCCCGGCGCGAATTCGGACATCGCCTGCCGCGACGCCTATCCCGATCTGACGCCCCTGCCCTGCGCAAGCTTCGAGGACGCCTTCGCCGCCGTCACCGAGGGCCGCGCGCTTCTCGGCATGATCCCGATCGAAAATTCGATCGCCGGCCGGGTCGCCGACATCCATCATTTCCTGCCGCATTCGGGCCTGCATATCGTCGGCGAATATTTTTTGCCGATCCATTTTCACCTGATGGCGCCGAAGGGCGCGACCCGAGAAGGACTGCGCGCCGTCTACAGCCACATCCATGCGCTCGGCCAATGCCGCCGCGTCATCCGGGATCTCGGCCTCATCGCGCATACGGCGGGCGACACGGCCGGCGCCGCGCGTGAAATCGCGGAGTGGAACGATCCGACCAAGGCGGCGCTGGCGCCCCGCCTCGCCGCCGACATATACGGGCTCGACGTGCTCGCCGAAAATGTCCAGGACGAGGCCCACAACACGACGCGCTTCGTCGTGCTGTCGAAGACGAGCCAATGGGCGCCGGTCGAGGGCGGCCCGATCATGACGACTTTCATCTTCCGCGTGCGCAACGTGCCCGCAGCGCTCTACAAGGCGCTTGGCGGTTTCGCCACGAACGGCGTCAATATGACGAAGCTCGAGAGCTATATGGTCGACGGCGAATTCGCCGCGACGCGCTTCCTCGTCGACGTCGACGGCCATCCCGAACAGCCGCATGTCGCGCGGGCGCTGGAGGAACTGCGCTTCTTTTCGAAGGAAGTGGAAGTTCTGGGCGTCTATCCCGCGGCCGAGTTCCGGGTCACGAATATTCGCGGCTTCGACTGAGCCGGTCTTGGGATGCAACCCGCCTTCCCGTCGAGCGCTCGCCCAAGCCGGACCCGCGTGGCGCCAACCCCTTGCAAAAGACTGGCCCAACGGGAAAAAAGCCTTTACTAACGGGGGCCGCTGCGGCCGCCGCTTGTCTTCGAGGTGCCAGTATGTCCGTCGCCTATGATCCCAACAACATCTTCGGCAAGATCCTGCGCGGCGAAATCCCCTCGCACAAGGTTTACGAAGACGAGGTCGCCCTCGCCATCATGGATATCATGCCGCGCGCCGAAGGCCATGTGCTGGTGATCCCGAAGGAAGACGCCCGTAATCTGCTGGACGTTTCTCCGGCGACTCTAAGCGACTTGATAAAGCGCGTGCAGCATGTCGCCAAGGCGCTCGAAAAGGCCTTCAAAGCCGATGGCCTGACTCTGCATCAGTTCAATGAAAGCGCCGGGGGCCAGGTGATCTATCATCTGCACTTCCACCTCCTGCCGCGCTGGGAAGGCGTCCCGCTGCGCCCGCCGGGAACCATGGCCGACGACAAGAAGCTCGCCGAGCAGGCGAAGATGATCCGGGCGGCGACGGCGCCGTTTGCGGGGTGAGGACCGGGGCCTTCAGGCGCGCCCGGAGACACAGGCGCGCCCGAAGGCGCGCGGTCCGCTCACTCCTCCACGACCTTCGCCGGCCGCAGCACGACCGGCCGCAGCAGGAAGGACGGGACGTGGTCGCCGAGCCCGATGACGGGCGGGCCGTCGTCCTCATGATGGCGACGGCGTGAACGGCGGTCGTCCGTTGAGCGCATGCGGACGGGCTCCGCGTCGGGACGCCGGGGCGAATGCGCCGGGCGACCCATGGCGACGGGCCCCTCGGCCTCGACATGCTCGACCCTTTCGACACGTTCGGGCCTGCGCTCCGCGCGTTCGCCGCGTTCGGGCCGGCGGCCGCGCTCGCCGCCGCGCTCGCGACGGCCCCCACGTTCGCCGCGTTCTCCCCGCCCGCCGCGCCGATGCTCCTGTGGGCGCGTGGTCTCCATAGGCGGCGGCAGCGCGTCGAAGGTCGGGCCTTCCCACTCGATCGCCTTGCCGATCAGGCTCTGGATCTGATCGACATATTTCATGTCGTCCTCGGTGACGATGGTCAGCGCCACGCCCGAGCGGCCCGCGCGGCCCGTGCGGCCGATACGGTGGACGTAATCCTCGCTATGGGTCGGCACGTCGAAATTATAAACGTGGCTGACGTCCGGAATATCGAGGCCGCGCGCCGCGACGTCGGAACAGACGAGCAGATTCACGTCGCCGGTCTTGAAGGCGTCGAGCGACGCCATGCGGGCGAGCTGGTCCATGTCGCCATGCAGCGCGCCGGCCGAAAAGCCGTGCTTCGCCAGCGACCGATGCAGGATCGCCACGTCGCGCTTGCGATTGCAGAAAATGATCGCGTTTTTGAGATTTTCGGCGCTGCGGAGGAGCTTGCGCAGCGTCTCGCGCTTCTCCGCGTGGCCGTGCGAGGCGACGAGCGCCTGGCGAATCGTCGAAGCCGTCGTGGAGGCGCGAGCGACCTCGACGCGGACCGGATTGTGCAGGAAAGCCTCGGTGAGGCGGGTGATTTCCGGCGGCATGGTCGCCGAGAAGAAGAGCGTCTGGCGCGTGAAGGGAACCAGCTTGCAGACGCGCTCAATATCGGGAATGAAACCCATATCGAGCATGCGGTCGGCTTCGTCGATGACGAGGATCTCGATGCCGGTCAGCAACAGCTTGCCCCGATCAAAGAAGTCGAGAAGACGGCCCGGCGTGGCGATCAGCACGTCCGCGCCGCGCATGATCTTGGCCTCCTGGTCGCCGAAGGAGACGCCGCCGATGAGAAGCGCGACGTTCAGCTTGTGGTTGGCGCCGTATTTAGCGAAGCTTTCTTCGACCTGCGCCGCCAGTTCGCGGGTGGGCTCCAGAATGAGCGTCCGGGGCATCCGGGCGCGGGCGCGACCCTGTTCGAGGCGGCTCAGCATGGGGAGAGTGAAAGCCGCGGTCTTGCCGGTGCCGGTCTGCGCGATGCCCAGAATGTCGCGGCCCTGAAGCGCCGGCGGTATGGCCTGGGCCTGGATGGGCGTCGGATTAGCGTAGCCGGCCGCCTGCACGGCCGCGAGAACCTTTTCCGAAAGGCCCAATTCGTCGAATGTCATCAATTATCCTGGTTACGGCTGTACGGACGCGGGTTGGCGATGCGCGCCAGCCGTTCGAGAAGCGCGCAAGATGTAAAGAGAGGGCGCCGTCGTCGCCGCGAAGACGGTCTGGCTCGCATACGGTCGCCGCAAAGAGGCGCGCGCGAAAGCCACGCCGGCATGCTTGAAGAACAAATGGGCAAATGTCAATGAAATTGCGAGCCCCTGCGGGCAATTTCCGGGATTTTTTCCCGTAAAGCCCCCGCAAAAGCTTAATTTCCGGCGTGGGGGCCTATTTTTTTGCCTTGGATTGCGCTTTTTCGTCGCCGCAAGGCGAAACTGGCGCAGGGCCGCGCAGCGGAATCGTTGCGGTCGTCATGCCGTCGACCCCGACGCTCCGGACCACGGAATAGACTTGCGTGGGCTGCTGGGCGGGGGCGCGCTTCGCGAGGCCGTCCATCGTGCGCTCGAAAGCCGTCTGCATCAGGTCGTTGCGCTCCACCATTTTCGACAGGAGCTTCGCGCCGAGCACGCTGCACAGGAAAACGGCCGCGGAGAAGGCCGCAAGGCTCCAGACAGGCCCCGAAAGGTTGCGGGGCGGCATGCGTTCTTCCTCGGAATCGGACATTGTCGGGCCTATGAATTGTCGGCCCACTTCTCTATCGCGATATGGTAAATATCTGGTTCACGTCAGTGTTTGCTTGACCAGCGCCGTCGCATGGGCCTTGCCAATGCGCCCGCGAAGCAGAAAACTGGGCGCGCCGCGCCGCTGGGCATTTTTCTGAAAGTCCCAGCGGCCGCGGCAAAGAAATTGCTCCATGCTCCCCTGAAAGAACATTTCTCGGGACCTACATGGAAAGGATCGAGGGACGAGACCGACGTGGCGGCGTTGACATCCATCAAACCCCAGCAAGCGCTTTCACAGATTGGCCAACCTCGCTCCGGCGAGGTTCGTGGCGGCGACGCGCCGCCGTCGCCCTTGCGAGCCGGCAAGGAGCCCAAAAAACCCGGCGACGGCGGCCCGGGCGCCGGGACTGCGCTGATCGCGCGCACGCGCCAGCAGACGCGCCGCCCGAATATGTATCGCGTCCTGCTGCTCAACGACGATTACACCACGCAGGAGTTCGTGGTGATCGTTCTGCGTAAGTATTTCAACAAATCTGTCGAGGAAGCCACACGCATCATGCTGCATGTCCACAACCATGGCGTCGGCGAGTGCGGTGTCTACACTTACGAAGTCGCCGAAACCAAGGTCACCCAAGTGATGGATTTTGCAAGGAAACATCAGCACCCCTTGCAATGCATCATGGAGAAAAAATAGGGGTCGCAGCGAATGCCGACGTTCTCGCGCAATCTGAAACAGACTCTGGACCGGGCCCTCGCCTCCGCGCGCGAGCGTCATCACGAATACGCAACGCTCGAACATCTGCTGCTCAGCCTGATCGAGGACGCGGACGCCTCCGCCGTGCTGCGGGCCTGTTCGGTCGACCTCGAGCTGTTGGCGAAGAATCTTCGCGATTATATCGACCGCGAGCTCGACAATCTCGTCAATGAGGACGCCGACGAGTGCAAGCCGACGGCGGGCTTCCAGCGGGTCGTGCAGCGAGCCATCATCAGCGTGCAATCCTCCGGCCGCGAGGATGTGAGCGGCGCCAATGTGCTCGTCGCGCTCTTCGCCGAGCGCGAAAGCCACGCCGTCTACTTCCTGCAGGAGCAGGATATGACGCGCTACGACGCCGTGAATTATATCAGCCACGGCATCGCCAAGCGCCCGGGCCTTTCGGACCAGACCCGCACGCCGCGCGGGGTGGAGGAGGATGGCGACCGGGCCGAGGGGCGCGAAGGCCGGGAGGGAGACAGCCGCAAGAAGGAAGGCGCGCTCGAGGCTTATTGCGTCAATCTGAACAAGAAGGCGCGCGAAGGCCGCATCGACCCGCTGATCGGCCGCGAAGCGGAGGTCTTGCGCACCATCCAGGTGCTCTGCCGCCGCCACAAGAACAATCCGTTGCTGGTCGGCGATCCGGGCGTCGGCAAGACCGCCATCGCCGAGGGTCTTGCGCGCAAGATCACCCAGGCCGAGGTGCCGGACGTGCTCATCGGCGCGACCGTCTATGCGCTCGACATGGGCGCCCTGCTCGCCGGCACGCGCTATCGCGGCGACTTCGAAGAGCGGCTGAAGCAGGTCGTGAAAGAGATCGAGGGCCACAAGAACGCGATTCTCTTCATCGATGAAATTCATACGGTCATCGGCGCCGGCGCGACCTCCGGCGGCGCGATGGACGCCTCGAACCTTCTGAAACCCGCGCTCGCCCAGGGCGTGCTGCGCTGCATCGGCTCGACAACCTACAAGGAATACCGCCAGTATTTCGAGAAGGACCGCGCCCTCGTCCGCCGCTTCCAGAAGATCGACGTCAACGAGCCGTCGATCCCGGACGCGATCGAGATCATGAAGGGGCTCAAGCCTTACTTCGAGGAGTTCCACAAGATCCGCTACACCAACGACGCCCTCAAGGCGGCGGTGGAGCTGTCGGCGCGCTACATCCATGACCGCAAGCTGCCGGACAAGGCGATCGACGTGATCGACGAGACCGGCGCGGCGCAGATGCTCGTCGCCGAGAACAAGCGCAAGAAGACCATCGGGCTTAAGGAGATCGAGGCCACGATCGCGACCATGGCGCGCATCCCGGCCAAGACCGTCTCCAAGGACGACGCCGAAGTGCTCGCCCATCTCGACGAGACCCTGCGCCGCGTCGTTTACGGCCAGGACAAGGCGATCTCAGCGCTCACCTCGGCGATCAAGCTCGCCCGCGCCGGCCTGCGCGATCCGGAAAAGCCGATCGGCTGCTATCTGTTCTCCGGTCCCACGGGCGTCGGCAAGACGGAAGCCGCGCGCCAGCTCGCGACGTCGCTCGGCATCGAGCTCGTGCGCTTCGACATGTCGGAATATATGGAGCGCCACACGGTGAGCCGCCTGATCGGCGCGCCGCCCGGCTATGTCGGCTTCGACCAGGGCGGCCTTTTGACCGACTCAATCGACCAGCATCCTCATTGCGTGCTGCTGCTCGACGAGATCGAGAAGGCGCATCCCGATCTCTACAACATCCTGTTGCAGGTTATGGATCACGGCAAGCTGACGGACCATAACGGCAAGACCATCGACTTCCGCAACGTCATCCTCATCATGACGACCAATGCGGGCGCGCAGGACCTTGCCCGGACGCCGATCGGCTTCACCCGCACCCGCGCCGACCTCGACGACAGCGAGGCGATCAACCGCCTCTTCGCGCCGGAGTTCCGCAACCGTCTGGACGCGATCGTGCCCTTCGGCCATCTGCCGGTGGACGTGATCAAGCGCGTCGTGGACAAGTTCGTCATGCAGCTCGAGGCCCAGCTCGCCGACCGCAACGTCACCATCGAGCTCACCGACGAAGCGCGGAGCTGGCTCGTCGAGCACGGCTATGACGAGGCGATGGGCGCGCGCCCGATGTCGCGGGTCATTCACCAGCACATCAAAACGCCGCTGGCGGACGAGGTTCTGTTCGGCCGCCTCAAGAATGGCGGGGCGGTGCGCGTGGTGGTGGTCAGCGACGACAAGGGCGAGAAGAAGCTCGGCTTCGTCTTCCCCGAGGGCCCGGTCCTGCCGCGTCCCGAACGCGACATCATCGAGGCCGGCAAGAAGCGCGCGAGCGCCGACGAACCGGCGGAATCCGCGGCCGGCGAGCCCGACGCGCCGGAAGCCGACGCCAAGCCGGCGCCGGTCCGCAACTAACGCAAGACGCGAGAGAAACGGAATGAGCGGCGTCCGCCGGCGGACGCCGCTCATTCATTTTTAACCCAAATCTCATTTACTTCAGCGTGAGGGAGAACGGCTCGACTCTGCTCCGCGGCGCCTGATTCGGCAGAGGAAAAAAGGGAAACCCCGTGCTGCAATCCGCTGAATCTCGCGACGCGCCGCTGCGCATTCTACATGTGCTTCGCGCGCCCGTCGGCGGCCTCTTCCGTCATGTCGCCGACCTCACGCGCGAGCAGATCGCCCGCGGCCACAAGGTTGGGATCATAGCCGACTCTCTCACCGGCGGCGCGACGGCCGACAAGCAGCTCGCCGGCCTGCTGCCCGATCTCGCGCTCGGCCTCACGCGCCTTCCGATCCGTCGCCTTCCACACCCCACCGATCTCGCGGCGACGATCGCCGTGAACAGGCGCGTCGCGGCGCTCAAACCGGACGTCGTTCATGGCCACGGCTCGAAGGGCGGCGCCTATGCGCGGGCGACGGGCCTGTTCTCCGGAGAAGGCAGGCCGGTCCGGATTTATACGCCGCATGGCGGCAGCCTGAATTACGAGCCCGGCTCGCTCAGCCACCGCGTCTTCATGACGATGGAGTCGTTGCTCGCCGCGCGCACCGACGCGCTGCTGTTCGAGAGCGCCTTCATCGCCGGCCGTTTCGAGGCCTATGTGGGCAAGCCCAAGGGCCTTGCGCGCGTCATCCCCAATGGCATTTCGGAAAGCGAATTCGCGCCTGTCGAGCCGCGTCCCGACGCCGCCGACCTTCTCTTTGTCGGCGAATTTCGCGACGCAAAAGGCATCGATACGCTGATTGACGCCGTGGCGCTGCTCAAGCGCCGGGGCATCGTTCCCAGCGTCGCGCTTGTCGGCGACGGGCCGGATCGCGGCATGCTCGCGGCGCGCGCCGAACAGGCTGGCGTCGCAAAGCAGATATCCTTCAAGCAGCCTCGGCCGGCGCGCGAAGCCTTCGCGCTCGGCAAGGCGATGGTCGTCCCGAGCCGCTTCGAGTCCCTGCCCTATGTCGTACTCGAAGCCGTGGGGGCGCAGATCCCGCTTGTCGCGGCCAATGTCGGCGGCATGGCCGAAATTTTCGGTCCTTCCGCCGATCGGCTGATCGCGCCAAACGATCCCGGCCTCCTCGCGGACGCGCTCGAGCGCATTCTCTCCGAGGCCCCGGAGGCGCGCGACCGCAAGGCGCGGGCGCTCGCCGATTATGCCGCGTCCCGCTTCTCGGTCTCGAAGATGGCCGAGCAAGTCCTGCAAGGCTACCGCGACGCCATCGCCGCGCGAGGCGCCGGCCGATGAGCGAGCTCGCTCAGCCATCGCCGGGCGAGAATTGCGGCCTCGTCTTCAGCTACCAGCGACTTGTCGACGCGGCCGTCTTCATCTTCGTCGCCTGCGGCGCCATTGCGGTCATCGAGCCGTCGCCCTACGACTTCGCGTCGCTTATCGCCATGCCGCTGTGGTTTCTCGGCGGCTTCTCGATCAACCGCAGCTTTCTCGTCTTCGGTTTTCTGATCCTCGCCTTCAACATCATGGGCTTCCTGGCGCTCATCCCCTTTTGGGACAGCCCGGACTCCTCGCTCTACCAGTATCAGTCGGCCTATCTGGTGCTGACGGCGCTGTTCTATGCGCTGTTCATGGGCAACCGCACGACCCACCGCGTCGAGCTGTGCCTGAACGCCTATGTCGCGGGTTCGCTTGTCGCGGCTATCGCCGGCATTCTTGGCTATCTCAACGTCGCGGGGCTGGGCGAGGGCGTCTTCCTGCACGCAGGCCGCGCATCGGGCACCTTCAAGGACCCGAACGTGCTCGGCTCCTTTCTCGTGCTGCCGATCGTCTATCTGGCGCACAGTCTCATGCTCGGGCGGGCGAAGAGCATCCTGCTCACAGGCGCGGCGCTGCTCGTCATCTTTCTCGGCATGTTCCTATCCTTCTCGCGCGGCTCCTATGGCGCGACGTTCGTCGCATTCTCGCTGATGGTGGTCTCGGTTTATGCGACGTCGGAAAACCGCAAGATGAAGCGGCGCATCGTCCTCGCCGCGGCGGGCGCCGTCGCGATGATCGCCGTGGTCATCGCCGTGCTGCTGTCGATGCCCGAGACGCGCGAATTCTTCAACCAGCGCACGGCCGCGACTCAGGATTACGACGAAGGCTCGACGGGACGCTTCGGCAATCAGTTGCGCTCCATTCCCATGCTGCTCGACCGCTTCATGGGCTTCGGACCGCTGCGTTTCCGCCTCGTTTTCGATCTGGAGCCGCACAATTCCTATGTCGGCGCCTTCGCCAACAATGGATGGATCGGCGGCTTTCTGTTCTTCCTGCTTGTCGGCGTGACGGTCTTCGTCGGATTACGGCTCATGTTCACGCCGTCGCCGGCGCAGCGCCTGTCACAGGCGGTCGTCCCGGCGACCATCGGCCTTTTCCTGCAAGGCTTCCAGATCGACATTGATCACTGGCGCTTCGTCTTCTTCATGCTCGGGGCCGTGTGGGGCCTCGAAGCGCTGCGGCAGAGATGGGTCGATCAGGGGCGGCCGGTGCGCGGCCCCCTCTCCCCGTGAGCGCCAACGCCGTCATGGCCGGGACGGACCTGGACGAGCCCGGCCATGACGGAATCCTGGAGATATGCGACTCCCTTAGCCGCGCAAGCGAGGAGAGGCTGAAAGCCTTGCCGACCGCTATCTTGCTCGGGCAGCCTTCTTTCGCTCGAGGAGAGGCTTCTCAGCCATTAGCGGCCGCCGCGCCATCGCCTCCGCAAGATAATGGCCCGTATGGCTGCGCTTCTCTTTGATGACCTCAGCAGGCGGTCCCGCGGCGACGATCTCCCCGCCGCCGTCGCCGCCCTCCGGCCCCATGTCGATGATCCAGTCAGCGGTCTTGATGACTTCGAGATTGTGCTCGATCACGACGACCGTGTTCCCCTGCTCCACCAGCTCGTGCAGCACTTCGAGAAGCTTGGCGACGTCGTGGAAATGCAGGCCGGTTGTCGGCTCGTCGAGAATATAAAGCGTCCGCCCCGTCGAGCGGCGCGACAGCTCCTTGGCGAGCTTCACGCGCTGCGCCTCGCCGCCCGAGAGCGTCGTCGCCTGCTGGCCGACATGAATGTAATCGAGGCCGACGCGTTTCAGCGTCTCCATCTTGTCGCGAATGGCGGGCACGGCCTTGAACAGAGTCGCCGCCTCCTCCACCGTCATGTCGAGAACGTCGGCGATGGACTTCTCGCGATATTTCACTTCGAGCGTTTCGCGGTCGTAGCGCTTGCCCTTGCAGACGTCGCAGGTGACGTAGACGTCGGGCAGGAAGTGCATCTCGATCTTGATGACGCCGTCGCCCTGGCAGGCCTCGCAGCGCCCGCCCTTCACATTGAAGGAGAAGCGCCCCGGCGCATAGCCGCGCGCCTTCGCCTCCGGGAGGCCCGCGAACCATTCACGGATCGGCGTGAAGGCGCCGGTATAGGTCGCCGGGTTCGAACGCGGGGTGCGGCCGATCGGCGACTGGTCGATGTCGATGATCTTGTCGATCTGCTCCAGCCCTTCGAGCCGGTCGTGCGGCGCAGGAACCTCATGCGCGTTGTTGAGCCGCCGCGCGAGCGCCTTGTAGAGCGTCTCGATGACAAGCGTCGACTTGCCGCCGCCGGAAACGCCAGTCACCGCCGTGAAGAGACCCAGCGGAATTTGCGCGTTGACGCTCTTGAGATTGTTGCCGCGCGCGCCGAAGAGCTTGAGCCAGCGGCCCGGCGTGGGCTTGCGCAGCTTGTGATTGAGACGCACCTGCTTTTCGCCGGTGAGATATTGCCCGGTGAGCGACGCCGGATTGTCCATGATCTCCTGCGGCGTTCCCTGCGCGACGATCTTGCCGCCATGAATGCCGGCGCCTGGCCCGACATCCACGACATAATCGGCGGCGAGGATCGCATCCTCGTCATGCTCGACGACGATGACGCTGTTGCCGAGATTGCGCAGGCGGCGCAGCGTGTCGAGCAGACGGTCGTTGTCGCGCTGATGCAGGCCGATGGACGGCTCGTCCAGCACATACAGCACGCCCGTCAGCCCCGATCCGATCTGGGAAGCAAGCCGAATGCGCTGACTCTCGCCGCCCGAGAGCGTCCCTGAATTGCGCGAGAGCGTCAGATAATCGAGTCCCACATCGACAAGGAAGGTGAGGCGCTCGCGAATCTCCTTCAGGATGCGGTAGGCGATCTCGTTCTTCTTCCTGTCGAGTTCGCCCGGAAGGTTCGAGAACCATTCCAGCGCCGCGCGCACGGAGAGTTCGGAAACTTCGCCGATGTGCTTGCCCGCTATTTTGACGGCCAGCGCTTCCGGCTTCAGGCGGAAGCCTTCGCAGGCGAGGCAGGGCGTCGCCGACATATATCGGCCGATCTCCTCGCGCGCCCATTCGCTGTCTGTTTCCAGATAACGGCGTTCGAGATTGATCACGACGCCCTCGAAGGGCTTCTTCACATCATAGGCGCGGAAGCCGTCTTCATAGGAGAATTTGATCTCCTCTTTGCCCGAGCCGAACAGAATGACGTTACGCGCCTTCTCGGGAAGGTCCTCCCAAGGCGTGTCGAGCTTGAACTTGTAATGCCGCCCCAGCGCTTCAAGCGTCTGCATGTAATAGGGCGAGGACGACTTCGCCCAGGGCGCCACCGCGCCCTTGCGCAAGGTCGTCTTCGGATTGGGCACGACGAGATCGGCGTCGACCTTCTGCTCGCAGCCAATGCCGCCACAGGTCGGACAGGCGCCGAAGGGATTGTTGAAGGAGAAGAGGCGCGGCTCGATTTCGGAGATGGTGAAGCCGGAAACGGGGCACGCGAATTTCGAGGAGAAGACGATATGGCCCGGCGCGTAATGGGTGGAGACGTTGGCGGAGGCCTGCGCGAGCGCCAATTCCGCCCCCGCCTTGGCGTCGGCGAATTCGATCACCGCCAGCCCGCCCGATAGATCCAGCGCCGTCTCCAGACTGTCGGCGAGGCGCGCGGAAATGTCCTTGCGCACGACGATGCGGTCCACGACCACGTCGATGTCATGCTTCAATTTCTTGTCGAGCGCGGGCGCGTCTACGATCTCGTAATAGGCGCCATCGATCTTCACGCGCTGGAAGCCGCGCCGCGTGAATTCGGCGATCTCCTTTTTATATTCGCCCTTGCGGCCGCGCACGACCGGCGCGAGCAGATAGAGACGCGATCCCTCCGCCAGAGCAAGCACGCGGTCGACCATTTGCGAGACCGTCTGGCTCTCGATCGGCAGGCCGGTCGCCGGCGAGTACGGCGTGCCCACGCGCGCCCAGAGCAGGCGCATATAGTCGTGGATTTCCGTCACCGTGCCGACGGTGGAGCGCGGGTTCTTGGAGGTTGTCTTCTGCTCGATGGAGATGGCCGGCGAAAGCCCGTCGATCTGATCGACGTCCGGCTTCTGCATCATCTCCAGAAACTGGCGGGCGTAAGCCGAGAGCGATTCGACATAGCGCCGCTGGCCTTCGGCATAGATCGTGTCGAAGGCGAGCGACGACTTGCCCGAGCCGGAGAGCCCCGTGAACACAACAAATTTGTCGCGCGGAATGGCGAGGTCGACATTCTTGAGATTGTGCTCGCGGGCGCCGCGGATCGAGATGGTCTTCTCGTCGGAGGCTCGCTTGGCGTCGAAAGCCTTTTCTAACGCTTGCGCGGATTTCTTGCTGTTGCTCGCCATGTGCTGAGGGCTGGTCGGGAACGGGAAAGGCTAATCTAGGCGCTGCCGGCCCCAAACGCCACTTGCTGCGCTGCGCAAATCTCGGGCGTGCGAGAACGCTCCTCTGTCCCAGCGCCTTGCGCCCCGCGACGCGCGCCCCCGCCGCGGCGGTCGTCGCGCATCAGGCGAAAGGCAAACACCAAAACGCCGCCGCCATCGCCCGCGCCAGAAAGCCCGTCACCTTCGCCGACGCCGTCCTCCAGCGCGGACAGCCATGGATCAAAGCCACCCGACAGCTGCTTCTTCCGCGCGCGAAAGAAGGGAGAACCCACATTTATGAACCACAATCCGCCATCCGCACTCCTTACCCACAGAGCGGGAGCAGGCGGCCCCTGCGTCAGCAGGGGTCGGGTGAGGGCGTCACGCCCCGTTGCCCGTAAAGGTCCGCGGCGCTGGCGAGATGATCTTCGCCGCCCCGCCGCCAATCTCGAGAATCGAGAGGCCGCGCTCATTGGTGCCATCCGGCTTGAAGCGGAAAACGCCGTCGGCGCCGTTGAAACCCGAGGGATTGGTCAGCACGCTTTCCGAATAACGCTGCGAGCCCTGCGAGCGCGACAGCGCGATTGCGAGCGACACGGCGTCATAGGCGAGCGTCGCGATGCGCGCCGGATCCGAGCCGAACTTGGCCTTGTAGCGCGTCGCGAAGGCGTTGAAGCCGGCGTTTTCCGGCGCCGAGAACCAGGCGCCCTGCAGCGCCGGCAGGTTGAGCGTGCGTGCGTCGTTCCATAGGCCCGTGCCGATGATCTGCACCTTCTTGGAATCGAGGCCCGCCGCGACAAGCTCCTTCGAGACCGCCGGCATGGCGTCGGCCTGCTCGGGAATGAAGATCGCGTCGAATTGGTCGCGCGCGGCGGCGAGGCGCTGGATCGACTCCGTGGGCGCCCCGGGCTTGTAACGCTCGATCAGCGGCACGCGCAGGCCGTAATTGGCCGCGCTCTGCTGAAACTGCCCCAGCGCCAGCGTGCCGTAATCATTCTCGGGCGCGAGAACCGCGACGGATTTCTTGCCTTTCTGCGCAGCGAAATTCAGGCCGCGGTCCACATGGCCCTCGACAAGGAAGGACAGGAGATACTGCCCGTGGCCCGCCGCCGACGTGTCGGTCGAGAAGGCGATGACGGGCTTGCCGGCGGAACGCGCGACGCGGCCCGCCTCCTTCACGTCGGTTGCGAAGACCGGTCCAAGGACGATCTCCGCGCCCTCATTGATCGCCGCCTGCGTGGCGGCGGCGGCGCCAGCCGGCGACGATTTGTCGTCCCTGACGAGAATGGTGACGTCGCTGGAGCCGCTGTCGGCGTAAGCGAGCTTCGCGGCGTTGCGCAGCGAGGCGCCGACTGCCGACGGCCCGTTCGGTCCGGTGAGCGGCACGATGAGCGCGACCTTCACGGCGCCCTCGCCGATGTTCTCGCCAGCGTCGGCCACGGCGACCTGCCCGCCCGGCGTCGCGGGCGCGCCCATTCGAAGGTCCCTGGCGCCCGGAATGCCCGGACCCGCGCCCGGATTGCAGGCGGCGAGAGCAAGCGCCGCCACGCCTGCGAACAGCCTGAGCGCGCCGCCGCGTCGGAAGGGACCACGAAAGCCCGTCGAAAAATCCATCCTCATAGAACCCCCTGCGCCGGATCTAGCCTCCGCGCGCCCAGTTTCCGGCGCATAGGGTCCGCCTCCCCGCCCGAAAGTCAATAGATGACAGAATGCGCATGAAATGAGGCCTTGCCGAGACCGGCCTTATCGTTCCATATTCCGAACGATCGGACGACATAAAGAACGACTTTTGGAGATCGAGCCCATGGCCAGCGACGACGCCCCCTCCCCCGCTGCGGGCTACACGGCTTTCGGCCTGCGCGCCGAGGCGGAGAAAATCGAGGCTGGCCTTCACGTTGTCGCGACGCCCATCGGCAATCTGAAGGACATTTCCTTCCGCGCCCTCTCGACCCTCGCGGCCGCCGACGCGGTGGTCGCGGAGGATACGCGCGTCACGAAGAACCTGCTGGCGCATTACGGCATTTCGACGCCGCTCGTCGCCTATCATGAACACAACGCCAAGGTGATTCGCCCGCATCTTCTGGCGCGGCTCGCAAACGGCGCGGCGCTGGCGTTGGTCTCAGACGCCGGCACGCCGCTCGTCTCCGATCCCGGCTTCAAGCTCGTGCAGGAGGCGCTGGAAAAGGGCCTGCATGTCACCGCCGTTCCCGGCCCGTCCGCCGTGCTGGCCGCGCTCGTCGTCGCGGGTCTGCCGACCGACCGCTTCTTCTTCGAGGGCTTTTTGCCGCACAAGAGCGGCCCCCGCCGCGCGCGGCTCGCGGAGCTGGCGCAGGTGCCGGGCACGCTGGTGTTTTTCGAGAGCCCGAGGCGGCTCGCCGAGACGCTTGCGGATTGCGCCGCCGTGCTCGGCCCGCGCGCCGCCGCCGTCGCCCGGGAACTGACAAAGATGTACGAGTCGGTGCGGCGCGGGACGCTCGCCGAACTCTCCGACGCGCTGGCGGTCGAGGAGCCGCCGCGCGGCGAAATCGTGCTGCTCGTCGCTCCGCCGGAAGCCGGAGCGGCCGAGGTTGCGGAGGCGGATCTCGACGCGCGGCTCGCGGAAGCGCTCGGCTCCTATTCCGTGAAGGACGCCGCGAGCGTGGTGTCGGCGGCGACGGGCCAGCCCCGCCGGCAGGTCTATGCGCGGGCCCTGCAACTGGCGGCGGAACGGGGGAAGTGACCGTCATCGCGCGCAGCGAAGCGATCCGGGCCCACGGCGCCCCTTCGCTTCGCTCGCAACGACGGCTAAGCTCTCCACATGAGCGAACAGGAAAACGCCCGCCGCGCCGCGCGCGCCTATGGCCTGCAGGCCGAGACCATCGCGTCTCTCTGGCTGCGCGCGCGGCTCTATACGATCCTTGACAGAAACTTTCGCATCAAGGACGGCGAGATCGACATCATCGCCAAGAGAGGCCGCACGATCGCCTTCGTGGAAGTGAAGGCGCGGGGCGATCTCGATGACGCCGCCATCGCCATCACCCCGCAAAAGCAGCGGCGCGTCTCGCGCGCGGCCAATCGCTGGGTCGCGACGCATCCCTGGGCGATGGGCTGCACGCTGCGCGCCGACGCGATCTTCGTCGCGCCGGGAAAGCTGCCTCGGCATCTGGAGAACGCGTTCGAGCTGGGGGTGGGATGAGAGCTACAGGCGCGACGAGCCCCCGCGTCAGCCCCTCTTACGGCCAGCTCGGCATGCCGCATTTCGCGACAAAAGATCTCGCCATCATGCGCGCGCTACCGAATATGCGCGTCGTCGCGCCGACCGGACGCCCCTCGTGCTTCGAGACGCTTGCTGCGCAAGCTCCTCGGCATGAGGGGCTTTTTCCTTCAGCGCCCAACACTTGGGCCTCATCCTGAGGAACGAGCGAAGCTCGCGTCTCGAAGGCGAGGCCGCCCTGGAAGCTTATCAGCCCTGCGGGCCGCCCGAGCGCGGGCGGTTGCCGCCCTGCGCGCGGCGTCGGCCGTTTGCGCCGGGACGCTGCGCATTTTGTCGCTGGCCCTGCGGACGCTGACCGTCGCGATGCTGGCCCTCGCGTCTCGGATTCTTCGGCGCGTGGCGGCCGGGGCCGCCGCCATTGCCGCGCCGGACGCGACGGGCCGGCTCGGAGTCGTCATGGCGCTGATCGGCGCTGCGGCGGTCGGTCGAGGGAATCGATTGGCGCGTCAGCTTCTCGATCTGGCGCAACAATGGCCGTTCGCCATTGTCGCACAGCGAAATCGCCCGGCCCGAGGCGCCGCCGCGCGCCGTGCGGCCGATGCGATGGACATAGGCCTCCGGCGCCTCCGGCAACTCGAAATTGACGACATGCGTCACGCCGTCGACGTCAATGCCGCGCGCGGCTATGTCGGTCGCGACGAGCACGCGCGTGCGTCCCTTGCGGAAGGCGTCGAGCGCGCGGATGCGCTGGCTCTGACTCTTGTTGCCGTGGATGGCCTCGGCGCCGACGCCCGCCGCGTCGAGATGCTGCGCCACGCGATCGGCCCCGCGCTTGGTGCGCGTGAAGACGATGGCGCGGGAAATCTCGGCGTCCTTCATCAGCTCGATGAGAATGTCGCGCTTGGCGCCGCCGTCGACGAGGAACACATGCTGGTCCACGCGCTCGGCCGTCGTCGCCACCGGCGTGACGGACACCTGCGCCGGATCCCTGAGCATGTCCTGCGCAAGGCCGGAGATCTCCTTCGGCATGGTCGCCGAGAAGAGCAGCGTCTGACGGTTCTTCGGCAGCTTGGCGACGATCTGGCGGATCGGGACGATGAATCCAAGATCGAGCATGTGGTCGGCTTCGTCCAGGACGAGCACTTCGGTGAAGGCGGGCTTGAAGCGGCCCGAGGCGATATGGTCGAGCAGGCGCCCCGGCGTCGCGACGAGCACGTCGAGCCCGCGCGCCAGCATGTCGATCTGCGGGCGGTGCGATACGCCGCCGACGATCACGCCGACGCTCGGCCGCATGAACTGGCCATAGGCGCGAAAGCTGTCCGCGATCTGCGCCGCGAGCTCGCGCGTCGGGGCGAGCACCAGAGCCCGCGCGGCGAAGGGCGTCGGGCGGCGGCGCTCGACGGCCAGGCGTTCGAGAATCGGCAGCGCAAACGCCGCCGTCTTCCCGGTGCCAGTCTGGGCGATGCCGAGAAGGTCGCGACCCTGCAACAGGTGGGGAATGGCCTGGGACTGGATGGAAGTGGGCGTTTCATAGCCTTCGCGAGCGAGGGCGCGAAGAAGAATCTCGGACAGGCCGAGATCGGCAAATTTGGTCACTTAGCGTCTTTCATAAGTGAATCGCTCGCCGCCGCGCCCTTGGGGCGAGCGGTTCGCTCGATCCGGTTGAAATGGGAGACTTGCCCTGCGTAGCGGGCCGTCGATTGGGGCGTGGAGGAGGCTCGACAGCTGGTCGGAGAGGCCCGGAAAGGGAAAGGTCCGATCTACGCGGCTGGAGCGCCCCTGCTGCGGCGCAGCGGAACCTTCGTAGAGGAAGCCGCCGCCCAGGTCAATGCGGCGGTTCGGCCAGAAACCGAATGCAGACCATACAGCAATGATCCAGAAATAAAGGCCGACGCGGCGCCGCCTATAATTTTGACATTCGACCGGTCTCCATCCGCGGTCGAAATTAGCGCCCGGCGCGGCTCCGCCAGTCAGCGCCGGGCGCGATCTGTCTCAGCGCCTTCACGAAAACTTCTGATATAAGGGCCTCCCCTGCGATCAGCGGGCTGCTCGCCTTCCGTCGCCGGGCTTTTCTGGCAATGGAAAGGATGTCGCGTTGCTGCTTATCGACAATTTCCTGGATCGCGAGACGGCTGCGCGGCTGCGCAAGAACATCCTGGAGACGCCCTTCAACTCGGGAGGCGCGACCGCAACGGGACGCGCGGCGAAAGTCAAAAACAATCTTCAGATGGACCGCGAGCGGGGGCGGAAGATCCTCGACGACATCGCATTGCGGATGATGACGCATGAGCAGGTGGAGCTCTACGCCATTCCCAAGCGAATCGCGGCCATGAGCGTCAATCGCTACGACGTTGGCATGGAATATGGCAGCCACACCGACGCGCCGATCATGAACGACTGCCGCTGCGACCTGTCCTTCACGCTGTTTCTCGAGGACCACGTAAATTACGACGGCGGCGAATTGGCGCTCGAGCAGGAGCATGGGCTCCTGAAGGTCAAACCGGCGATCGGCAGTCTGTTCCTTTACTCCACCGGTCTCATCCATCGGGTCACGCCCGTGACGCGCGGCAGCCGCCTCGCCTGCATCGGCTGGATTCAGAGCCGCGTGCGCGACGAGCAGCAGCGCGCGGTGCTGCGCGAATTGAACATCGTGCATCGCTCCTATGTCGAGCGCCACGGACATGACGAACTCGTCGACATGCTTCTGAAAAATTCGGCGAATCTGATGCGCATGTGGTGCGAATAGGCGCGCCGGGACACTAGGATTTCGCGCCTTGGCGAGGACCGAAGAGCCGCCCGCGATTTCGGGGGGCTCCAAACGCAGTCGACCGACGGGCGCGCTTTCCTACGGCGCGGCAAGGAAGATCCTTCACTCCAATTTCAAGTAAAAGTCACGCAATAGCTAAAATCAATACTATTCGATGAGACAAAGGAGAATAAAATGTAATATTTGTTTTTATCTATAATAGATTACCGTGTTTTTCCTGGAAATACAAACGATACGATCCCGAAATCGATTATAAACACACGCTCAAATTTCAGACGCACTCGGGAAACCTCGCCCTTACACCATACCGGTCGCGCCTTGGGCATTCGCCTGGCGGCGTCGGATCGGTCACTCTGACTGCTCGGTGGTAGGCTTGAACTGCTGGCCCTGGAACCGGCCCCTGTCCAGCGGCTTGCTCAAAGGGCGCAAAGCCTATCGCCGCAGGGGCGTGGTGGCGGACTTGGCTGAACGGGGCTGAAACAATCCTCGTCGATCAGCCCCTCGCAGGATACGAGAGCTTGCGAGCGCGCCCGTGAGCGAGAGATCGGGAAACGCTTCAAGGGAGCGGAAGCGGTCGACGGCGCCGAACGCGACGCCTGCTCCCAAGCGTGCGTCGGGCGACGCGACAAACAGACAAATAAAAAGAGCCGCCCGCGCATTGCGGGCGGCTGAGACGGATGACAAACCTCGAAAGGCGGCCTCGTCCTTCGAGACGCGAGCTTTGCTCGCTCCTCAGGATGAGGCCTAAGTGTTTGCTGCAGGAAGAAAAAGCCCTTCATGCTGAGGAGCCTGCGCGGCAGGCGTCTCGAAGCACGAAGGGCGTCAACCGACTTTGTCATCAGTCTGAGCCGCCCGCGCATTGCGGGCGGCTCGCGTCGTGGCGAGTCCTGTGCCGGTCTCTCTGATACTTACCAGTAGATCTGCGCGCGGGCCTCGAAGAGATCCGGATGCGCGCCGTTGAAGTAGAAGCCCTGACGGCCCGGCATCGGCGAGCCGATGATGTTGTAGTCGTTGAGCGGCGCCGAGACGTGGAGGACGTGCGTCCAGTTGAGCTGGAGGTGGACGCCCTTGTCCGGATACCAGTTGAGGCCGGTCGTCACGTTCTCCTGCCGGCCGCCGGCGATGCCCGCGTTCAGGATCGACTGATAGGCGAAAGTGCCGCCCGGCGCATAGGTCGGGTTCGAGAAGGCCAGCATGTTGGCGAGGCCGCTTCCCGAATAAGGGCCGCTGTTCAGATTGACCGAGCTGTAGCGGCCGATCAGGCTGAAGGCGCCGTAGCCGCCTGCGCTAAGCGGATTTTTGATCTTCGGCTCGAAGAAGTTGGCGCCGGCCTTGTCAGAGGTGCTGTAGGCCTGCGCGCGCTCCTCGCCTGTCAGCCAGTACTGGCCGTAGAAATAGTAACCGCCGAAGTGAGCGCTCGATCCGCCTGGCGCAAAGACGCCAGCGGCGCGCGCCTGCAGGATCTTGCCCATATCGCGCTGATAGTCGGTCGCGATATATTCCGCCTGCATGTCAAACGGGCCGTACGCGCCGGCGAGTTCGAAACCATAGCTCGTCACGTACTTTGTACAGTGGCCGGCCGCGGAGCTGAACGGGACGCCGCCGAACAGGAAGCCGTTGGCGTAGGAGCCGCAGGAGAGATCCGGCGTGCCGAGCAGACCCTGGCCGAGGACGGTCGCCTCCGAGCGCAGGCGGTTGCCGAGGCGCAGGACGCGGTCGTCGGAGAGGCCCGTCGCGTCGTTGGGGCTGTGATAGCGGCCCGAGACGCCGACATGCAGCAGGTTATGCTCGTCCCTGATCGGCGCATAGGTCAGGCGACCCGCGACGTCGACATATTGCGCGCCGCCGGTCGAAACCCAGCCCGCGGCCTTCGGCACGCCCCAAACCGCTGGCGTGTTCTGGCCGGGGCTGATCGAGGCGTCTTCCATCGAGGTGGAGAACACGCCGATACGGCCCGTCCAGTTGTCGCCATAGGCGCCGAGCGAGATGCCGAGATGGCGGTTCGGAGCGATGCCCTCAACGGCCATGGCGCGCTCGATGAGCGGACGGAACTTCGACGAGGAGGTCGATTCCAGACTGAAGGGCTCGAACTGGCTGCCCACCATGATGAACATGGGGTCCTTCGCCCACGGGATGGACATCGCCGGATGCTGAATGCCGAAGAAGAAATCGCGGATGCCGCCGAGCGTCTGGTTGTTGCCAGTGACCTGGCCGGTGCCGGCGAAGTCATATTGCAGCTTGTAGAACCAGATCTTCGCGGCCTTGCCCTCGACTTCGAGGCGGATCTGGCGGAAGGCGACCTGGCTCGAGAAGCCGTTGAGCGGCTGGGTGATGCCGCCGCCGTCGACCATGATGCGGCCGCCGACCTTGAAGCTGTATGCCTTGTCTTCCGTCTCGACGAAGATGCCGTTCTTGAAAGAGACGAACACCGGCGGGGGCGGCGGCGGCAAGTGCGGGTCCGCCTTGAGATGCGCGGCGTTCGCGACATTCGTGGCCCTGCTCGAAGCCGCGGCGGCCTGCGCCTTGGCCTCATGCGCCTCCTTGCGGAGCTTCGCGATCTCCGCCTCCAGCGCACGAAGACGCGCGTCGATCGCGGCGGAGTCGGATGCGAAGGCCGCCCCGCCCGCCGATAGTAGCGCGCCGAGCGCAACGCCGCCGATAGCCCATTTCTTCGTCAACATCTTTCTCTCCAGCCCAAGTGGGAAGCGCCTGCATTTAAGGCTGCGGGATAGTCGCCAGCGTTGTGCGACAGATACGTGACAAACCAAGTATTCGCGCCATTCTCGAAGCCATAACGCCAAGCAAGTTGCCATTTTGCAACACACCTCGAACTCAAGTGAAGCTTATGCTAGTATTTCTGGTTTGTTTCTGATCTGCAATTATTATTTCCAAGTGGCGCAATTTTATTGCTGTTGAGAAATTAAACCACACCTTTAGGTCGAATTCAGAAACATACTAAAACAATACGGACATAAATAGCAACTATCCAGAAACATCTCAGAAATATATCGGCGGCAATGTCGCCCTGCGTCTTGGGCGTTCGCGTTCGAGGCGAAGTTCGGATCGGCTCTGCGGCCAGCTATGGAGCAGGGATGCGGTTCGCCGGCCTTGGAATCAGCCCCCGTCCAACGGCTTGAAAATGCGGGCGCAAAGCCTATCGCCGCAGGGGCGTGGTGGCGGACTTGGCTGAACGGGGCTGAAACAACCTCCGTCGATCAGCCCCTCGCAAGATATGAGCGCTTGCGAGCGCTCCCGTGAGCGAGAGATCGGGACGGTCAATGAAAAAGCAAAAACGTCCCCGGACGGCGTCCGGGGACGTTTTTCGTGGTCCGCGTGAGCGGCTAAACAGCTCCTCGCCGGCGCTGCGAAGTCAGTCGCAACCCTTGAGCTTCAGCTCCTCGCACTTCTTGGCCATCTCCTTGGCCCTGGCGACTTCAGCCGCAGAGAGGGTCTGCGCGGACAGGTCGAGCAATTCCTTCTTCTGATCGGGCGGCATGGACAGGGTCTCAAGCCCGATGGCCGCCCATATGTAGGCGCGCAGTGGGTCGCGCTCCAAACCCTGGCCCAGAAGATACATGGTTCCGAGATTCACCTGCGATTCGGCGTCTCCCTGCTTTGCGGCGAGACGCATCCATTTCGCGGCTTCCTTGTAATCCTGGGCGACGCCGGCGCCGTCATAATACATGCTGGCGATATTCGCCTGCGCTTCCGCAACGCCCTTGTCCGCAGCGAGAAGACTCCACTTCATCGCTTCCTTGTAATCCCGCTGCGCGAACTGCCCCTCGAGATATATCGTGCCGAGATTGGCTTGCGCAGGCGCGAAGCCGTTCTCCGCGGAAAGCTTGATCCACTTGATCCCTTCCTTCCGATCGAGAGGGACGCCCTTGCCGACCATATATATGAGGCCGAGTTCGGACTGCGCCCGCGCTTCGCCCTTCTCGGCCAGCGGCTTGAGAAGCGTGAGGGCGGCTTCGATGTCGCCTTTCTTGGTCGCGGCGGCCGCATCCTCATAGGGGTCGGCGATCGCCGGACTTGCCGCAGCGGCGACGAGCAGGAACAGGAAAGGGCGGATGCGCTTTCGCATGGTAACTCCGTAAAACGATACGAACGCCCCCGGAGATCCGGGGACGCTCATTTTCAGGAAATGCAGCCAGCCGGGCTCAGTAGTTCCACTGCAACTGCATGCGCAATAGATCGGCGCTGAACTGGCGGTACGGAGCCGCGCCGGTGTTGGTGCGGTTCATCTTGGTGTAGGTCGCCGTCACCTCGACTTCCGGCAGCGGTTGCCACTCGACGCCGACATCCAGCTCGTGAACGCGCGCCTGCGGAGCGTTCGTTTCAACCTTCCAGCCGCCGTTGAAGTATTGCCACTTCACGAAGGGGAAAAAAGTGCCGAGACCAAACATCGCGTCGTCGTATTTATACGTCGCTTCGATGTAGCCCCCATTCAGGCTGGACGACCGGATATAGGTCTGGGTCGGATCGAGAGCCGGGCCACGGCCCCAGTTCCATTCCGCCTTCAGCCCGAAGGGCTGCGGATAAATCACGCCGGTGACGGCGACGCGGTCGTCCTTCACGCCCTGGCAGCCGTTGACGCAACCCCAGCCCCAGCCGGAGCCGCCGACTCCGTAGGCGCCGAGGACGAGATTGCGGTAGTCGAAGTAGCCCGGAGCGTTGACAAAGGGCACGAGAGCGCCGGGATAGCCGATCGGACGGAAGCCCGCCCAACCTGTGGCCATGCCGAGAGACGGCGTGATTGCGGCGGTGGTCGGGACGTAGCGGCCGGTATAGCCCTGGATCGACGCTTCGACGATCTGGCCGTTTTCGAAGACATAGGGATAGGTAAAGCGGCTGACGATGTGCACGCCGTTGTTCAGTTCGATGCGGTTCGCGCCCTGGCCGTTATAGACGCCGAGAGCGAACATGCCGTAGTCGCCCGTGCCCTTGAGGTTGTTTCTCACGAGGTCGCGGAGCAGATGGCGAACATGCTCGGGCGTATAGTAGAAAAAGACGCCGAGATCGCGCTCGTCCTTGCAGCAACTGTTGATCGCGTCGGCGCGGTCCAGCGCGAGACGATTCTGCGAGGACTGCATGTTTTCGAAGCCGTAGGGGATCTTCGACTGACCGACGCGGAAGCGGAATTCTTTCTTCTCGTCGATCGAGATGTCCGCATAGGCGTCGCGCATCTGGGCGAAATTGCCCGCCGAGTTGCCGTAGATTCCGATCTGCGGATTGTAGAAGGAGAAAGCCGGGTTCGCGCCTGCGGTGAAGGAGTTGCTGAACGTGCCGGACGGCGCGGAGGCGAGGTCGAACTGTATATAGAGATACAGATGGCTCGATACGTCGCCGCTGAAGATCAGGCGCGTGCGCCGCAGCAGAAAATTGCGGCGCGGCCCGACCGAGCGGTCGTGCGGGCTGTAGACGTCATTCCACTGATTGGCGCTGATGGTGTCGTTATAGCGCATCTGCGTGTAGCCGCGGATGCTGAGCTTTTCGTACCAGTGCTTCGGCGCGTCCGGCGCGATGTGGCCCGCGGCCGCCGGAGCGGCGTGGGCGGACTGCTGAGCCGCGGCCTTGGCCGCGCGTTTGGCGGCGGCCTCCTCAGCCTCCAGCTTGTTCAGGCGCGCCTTGAGCGCGCGGATTTCGGCGGCGGTGTCCGCCGCCGCCGGCGTGGCGGCGAAAGCCGTGGTCAGGCCGAACGCCGCAATGGCGAGGGCGCGATATCCGAGACGAAATTTCATTGGTCTGTCCCCAAGCGTTAACTTCCGCGTGCGAGAAGAGCCGCCGCCACGTGACAGTGACGTGACAAACTCGGCCATGGGAAAATTGTGACAAACCGCCCGGTCTCGGCTGTGGCGCCATAGACACAGTTTTGACTCGCGAGCCGCCCTCGTTCGTGACTTTTTCGCCACAGCTCATTTTTGTGCATTTGCTTCAAGCGCCCCGCTTTGGAAACAGGATTCCAAAGACGCCCGCTGATTGTTTCCGGACTGCGTCACTGCCCGGCGCTCACGCCTTTTCGCCACATTTGCCCACATTATGTCGCTCATGTGTCAGGGCGGATTCGCTTCTTCGCTCTAACGTTCAACTGCATGAGGGGGCGATGGCGATTCTCATCCGAAACCGCATTTTGGCCACGACCGCTCTCTGCGCGCTTCTGGCCGCGACCGGCGCCCAGGCCGCCGCCGACGCGGGAGCCATCGAGGCGCGGTTGCGTGCGCTCGAAGCCGAGATCGCCAAGCTTCGCAAGGAAGCCCGCGAGGCGAAGGCGCAAGCCGCGGCGGCCTCCAACGCAGCCAGCAAAGCGACCAATGTCGCTAACGCCGCTCACGTCAAGACTGATCCCGCCGCGCCGCCGCCAGCCCCGCCGGTCTTCGTTTCCTTCAGGAACGGCATCTTCGTCGAGACGGAGGATAAGGCCTACAGCTTCAAGGTCGGCGGCCGCATGCAATTCGACGGGGGCGGCATCACCCAGCCGCTCAACGGCTTCTCCAATCAGGTCGGCGTCCGTCAGGTCCGTCTCGAGGTCGAGGGCAAGGCGGCGAAGGTCTGGTTCTACAAGCTGCAATACGACTTCTCCGGCACGCCGCAAGTCACCGGCAACAATCAGGTCATCAGCGGTATCCGCGACTTCTTCTTCGGCATCCAGCATCCGGCGATGACGCTGCCGTGGTCGACGGACCCGATCTTCATCATGGTCGGAAACCAGTTCGAGCCGTTCACCATGGAGTTCACGGCTTCTTCGAGATTCCGCTCCTTCATCGAGCGCGCGATGGCGGTGGAAGGCATCGGCGCGAGCCGCCATATCGGCCTTGCGGCGGGAGCCTATGGCGACAACTGGTCCGCAAAGGCCGGCGTGTTCTCGACAAGCCCGGAAGACGCCTCGCTCAATCCGGGCCAGAACACGCCCTCGACATGGGGCGTGCCGAAAGCGGCCGGCTGGGTCTCCACCGGAGGCGCGCAATATGTCGAATTGACCGGCCGCGCGACCTACGCGCCGATCAAGGACGAACACAATCTGCTCCATATCGGCGCTTCGGGCCGGTATCACAGCCCCAACGACGCGACAGGCCTCTCCGACGACCGCGTCCTGCGTATCGGCAACCGCCTGCGCTCGGAGGCGACCGTCCTCGGCCAGGGACTCCTCGGGACGCCTGACCTCTCCTGCGGCTCATATGCGCTGGCAGGTTTTTACGGCGGTATCCCGACAAGCAGCGTGGCCGGCCATTGCGTGCGCGACGTCGTTTCCTATGGCGTTGAAATCGCCGCCGCGCATGGCCCCTTCGACATGCAGGCGGAGTATATTGCGACGGACTACAGTCGCGACATGAACAAGATCCTGCAAGCGCGCGCTTCCGGCGTCTTTGCGCCGGGCGGCTCGAGCGAGCATTTCAGCGGCTATTATGTTTACGGCCATTACTGGCTGACCGGCGACGAACGCGCGACGGCCTATACGACCTCGGACAAGGCGGGCGCGAATTTCATCGAGCCGAAGATCAAGAATCCGGTGAGCGCGGGAGGCTTCGGCGCGTTCGGCCTTGTCTCGCGCTACAGCGCCATCAATCTGAACAGCGGGCCTTATTCGGGAACGGGCCTCGCCAATATGATGACCTGGGCGACTTATGTTCAGCCCAACGCCGTCAACCAGGCGATCATCGCCAACTCCGGCGTTTACGGCGGCCGGCAGGAGAACGTCACCACCGGCTTCGACTGGTATCCCGACAGGGGCATCCATCTCCAGTTCAACTGGACCCATGTCCTGCATGTTTCGGCGCCGCTCAACGACTATAACATCGTCGGCTCATTCCTGCCGCAGCGCCAGGGCTTCTACATGAACGGCGCGCATCCGGACCTCTTCGAAGCGCGCGCCCAGGTCTACTGGTAAGCGTTCATCGTGATCGCGAGCGAATGGACGCGACCCGGACGCCTCGTCGTGGCTCTGGCCTGCTTCCTCTTTGACGCGCCTCCCAAGGAGGTCCGGCTCGCCATGCGAGGCTTCGGACGGATGTCCGCCGCCGCGCACGCTTCTTGCCTGGCAAGGGCTTTGCGGCTATCCGAACCGGAACCTTTCCAGCCTCAAGGCCGCTCATGACCTCCGCGCCCGCGCCTCGAAGAGAGGCGGCGTTTATCTTCATCCTCATCACCGTCGCGCTGGACATGCTCGCGCTCGGCGTCGTCATCCCCGTGCTGCCGAAGCTCATCGCGGCGTTCGAGGGCGGGGATCTCACATCCGCGGCGCGGGTCGTCGGCGTGTTCGGCTTCGCCTGGGCGGCGATGCAGTTTCTGTTTCAGCCGGTGCTCGGCGCCCTCTCGGATCATTTCGGTCGCCGGCCCGTCGTGCTGGCGTCAAATCTCGGTCTCGGACTCGATTACATTTTCATGGCGCTGGCGCCGTCCCTGCCCTTCCTCTTCGTCGGGCGTCTGATCTCGGGCGCGACGGCGGCGAGCGTCGCCACGGCCAACGCCTATATCAGCGACATCACGCCGCCGGAAAAGCGCGCGGGCCGGTTCGGCCTCATCGGTGCGGCTTTCGGCCTGGGCTTCATCCTCGGGCCCGCCATCGGCGGAGCGCTCGGCGACTATGACCTGCGCTTCCCTTTCTGGGCGGCGGCCTTCTTCAGCCTCGCCAATTTCGCGTATGGCTGGTTCATTCTTCCCGAATCGCTCGCGCCCGAGAAGCGCGCGGAGAAGATCGTCTGGCGTAGCGCCAATGTGCTCGGCTCCTTCGAATTTCTGCGCAGCCAGCCGACGCTCTCGCTTTTCGCGGCCGCGCTCTTCCTCTCCTTTCTCGCGCATGAGTCGCTGCCGGCTCTGTTCGTGCTCTACACGCAAAGCCGCTATCACTGGGATCCGAGCACGACCGGCTGGGCGCTCGCCATCGTCGGCGTTTCGCAGACGGTCGTCTCGGGCGGGCTCGTGCGCCCCGCGGTCGCTCGGCTCGGAGAAAAGACGACGCTGATGATCGCGCTCGCCAGCGGCGCGCTCGGGTTTCTCGCCTACGCTTTCGCGCCGACGGGCGCCGTCTTCATGGCGGCGCCGCCGCTCGTCGCGCTCTGGGGGATGGCCAATCCGTCATTTCAGGGGCTGATGACGCGTCTCGCGAAACAGTCGGAACAGGGGCGCCTGCAGGGCGCCCTGGGGAGCCTGCGCGGCGTCTCCGGCATGGTCGGCCCGCTCTTTTTCTCCCAGATTTTCGCGCTGTCGCTTTCTTTCGATTTCTTCATCGGCGCCGGCTATTTCGTCGCCGCCCTGCTGCTTGCGACGAGCCTCTTCATCGGCCTGAAGGCCGCTGGCTCACGCGTCGTTTAGGCGGAATCGCCTCCACGCGGATATACGCGCTTTTTATGAGAAAGGCGGGAAGCGCGACGGTCTCGCCGCGCGTCACGAAAATTGAAGCCCCGGCGCGCGCAGCCGCACTCGGCTCACGCCGCCGCCGCGCCGCTCTACGCAAATCTTCGTCGCAATGCGCGCCTGCATCGACTCGACATGGCTGATGACGCCGACCTTGCGGCCCTGCCCCTGCAGATTCTCCAGCGCGTCAATGGCGACGTCGAGCGTGGCGGAATCGAGCGCGCCGAAGCCTTCATCGATGAAAAGCGTGTCGACGAAAGAGTCCCGCCCCTCAAGCCCCGCTAAGGCCAGCGCCAAGGCGAGCGACGCCAGAAAGCGCTCGCCGCCGGAAAGCGAGCGGGTCGAGCGCCGCTCGTCGCCAAGGTCGCGATCCACGATCTGGAGCCCGAGCGAGCCCATCTCCCCGGCGCGCTCCAGCCGGTAACGCGGCGAAAGCAGCGCGAGACGCTGGTTCGCCAGCGCGACAAGTTGCTCCAGCGTCACGCTCTGCGCGAAGCGGCGAAACTTGTCGCCCTCCTTTGAGCCGATTGCGGCGTTGATCTCGTCCCAGACCTTGCGCGTCGCGCGCGCGGCCTCGATCTCCGCCGCCAACGCCGCCGCGCGCTCGCGCGCGTCATCGTCTCGGGCGAGCCTTTCCTGCAAGGCGCCCAGCCGCCCGGCCAGGCTGTCGAGCGCCTGCGCCAGTTCCCCCGCCCGCGCATCGAGCAGGTAGCGCGGGGTCTCGGGCGTCCCTTTCGCTTCCGCCTCGCGGAGGTCCGCGCGGCGCTGCTCGACGGCGGCCTGCGCGGCGCCGCGCGCGGCTTGCGCATTCTCGACCGTGCGGCGCATTGCGTCCGCCTCATTGACGGGAATTGCGAGCAGCTCCGCAGCTCTCTCTTCGAGGAAGCCCGACGCCGACAGAATGTCGGCAAAAGCGATGCGCGCCGTCTCGGACGATCGCAAGGCGGCCTCGGCCTCGCGTAACGCGGCGGCGCTCCCTTCCTCACAGGCGGCGCGCATCTTGTCCGCCTCGGCGGTCGCCGCCCGCGCCGCCTCATGCGCCCGGCGGGCCCCCATGCGCTTTTCTTCATGTCGCCCGCGATGAGTCGCCGTCTCCTCGCCGTCAAGCATTCCGGCGCGACGCTCCCGCAAGCCGGCAAGATCGGCGGCGCGCGCCGCGTGATCGTCGGCGGCTGTCTTCTCCCGCTCCATGGCGGCTTCGGTTTCCGCCGAGAGCGCCGCGATCCTCGGCGCAAGCTCGGCAAGGCGCGACTCGGCGCGCGCCATTGCCTCCAGCGCCCCGCGATGGCGCGCGCCAGCCTCTTCGAGGCGGCGGCGCGCGCCGGCAGCGTCGCGATCGAGATCCGCGGGCGTCAGATCGCAGAGCGGAAGGAAAGCCGACAGCGAACGGTCGAGCGACGCGATGCGCTCATGGGCGCTCGCAAGTTTTTCCTCATATCGCGCACGCGCTTCTCCGGCGGCGCGCATGAGGCCCTCGGCCTCGGCCCGTGCGGCGCCGCGCGCCTCCAGCGCCTCGCGCTTCTCATCGACGCGCTTGCGCAGGCGATCGAGCTCGCGCTGCAAATCCAACGCCGTCGAGGCGATCTTCTGGAGAGAAGCGCGCTCCTGCGCGGTCTTTTGCAACAGCGCCGCGATGGGCGCGGCGGCCCCCGCAATTTCCAGCGGCGCGCCGGCGCCCGGCGCCTGCGCAAGATGCGCGGCGTAATCACGCGCGGCGATCGCAAGCGCGGCGCGCGCTTCCTCCAGCCGCTGGGCGGCGGCGTCCTTGAGCGCGTGCGCTTTGGCCTCGCTCGCGGCGATATCGGCAATGTCCTTGTCGGTTTCCGCCAATGCGCGGCGCGCGGCGTCGCGTTTCGCGCGCAACGTCTCCACCAGCTCCCGCGCCGCGCCGCCCGAATGGGCGAAAGGATGCTCGCGCGCGCCGCAGACCGGACATGGCGCGCTTTCTTCCAGCGCGGCGCGCAGTCTAAGCGCATGCGGATCGGCCGCGGCCTCCGCGAGTTCGGCGAGACGTTCGGTCTCCTCACGCCGCGCCGCCAAAGCGTCGCGCGACGCGCGCCGGGTTCCAAGTTCGGTGGCGAGCGCGCCCGCCTCGGCCTCGAAATGCGCAATGTCGGCGCTGGCGCACGCGGCCTTCTCCTGCGCGGCCTCATGGCTGGCGACACAGCCAGCCATCGCCTTCAGCAACTCGTGGGCCTGCGCCAGCTCTTCCAGCCTGGAGGATGAGGCGGCGGCGTCGAGCGCGGCGAACGCCGCCTCGCGCTCGCGCATTTGCGCCGAGATCAGCGACAGCGCGTCGCGATCCGCCTTGTCGGCTGCATCGAAGGCGGCGCGCGAGTCTTCCGCGCGCTTCTCGTCTTTCAGCGCATCCTGAAGCGCAAGCGTGGCTTCGTGTTTTTCCTTCACAAATTGCGCGCGTTTGGCGAGCCAATCATCGATCTCGCGCCAGCGCTCGCTCAAAGGCTGCGCAGAACCAAGATTGTCGAGCGCGGCGCGCGCCGAGTCGCGAGCCATGGCGGCCGCGTCCCTTTCCGCTATCGTCGCCGCGAGCGCCTTTTGTTTACCGCCGAGATGCTCGCGCGCCGCCGCTTCAAAGGCGCGAGCGCGCTCGGCCTCCTGCGCCTGCGCCGCGATGCGCGCGTCGAGCGCGGCGGCTTCGTCCCAAAGCGGCGACAGACGCGCCATGTCGGCCTCGGCGGCGGCGAGGGCTTCGGCGGCGAGTTCCGCCCGCCCTTTTGCTTCGTCCATCGCTAGACGCGCCGCTTCCGCCTTTTCCCGGGCGCGCGCCGCCGCGTCGCGTCGATCAAGATAAGCGCGGTCATCGCGACGCATCGCATCGCGCGGCGCGCGCAATGGTTCGGCGCGACTCAAATCGGCAAGAATCTGCCGCTCCCCGGCAAGCGCGCTCCATCCCTGCTCCTGGGCCTCGCTCGCAGCGACCGCCTGAGCAAGCCTGTCGCGCGCCATCTCAATAGCGTCGATGCGCGCGAGCGCGGCGCGCATTTCGTCCTGCTCCGTCGAGAGCGCCGCCCTTTGCCTCGCAATCTCCATGATTTCAGCGTCGAGCGCGACGCGCTCTTCCGCCGGCGTCACGCCGATTTCCTTGCTTCGCTCCTCCAGCCTGGCGAGCGCGTTCCTCGCCTCGCCCCAGCGCTCGAAAGCCCGTCTCGACAAGATCCCGTAGATTTCCGCGCCGGTGATCTTCTCCAGGAGGTCGGCGCGCTCCTTCGCGTCCGCGCGCAGAAAGGCGTCGAAATCGCCTTGCGCGAGCAGGGCGGTGCGGCGGAACTGGTCGAAAGTGAGGTCGGTGAGTTCGACGATGCGGCGATTGACCGGCTCCACGCCGGATTCGACCGCCTCGATCTTCTCGCCGCTTTCGTCGATGCGCCACAGCGCGCGCGCACGCTGTTGCAGTTTGCCCACGCCTTTGCCCCTCGCCCGCGCGAGATCGCAGCGCGCGCGATAACGCCCGCCGTCGCGCGCGATGAAATCCGCTTCGGCGAAGCCCCTCCCGGCGCCGCGCCGCAGGATGGTGCGCGGATCGTTCTCCCTGACGCTGGCGCCGGAGGGATCTGGCATCTCATCACGCGCGCCGGGGGCGACGACGCGCGGGAATTCGTCGTAGAGCGCGAGGCAGAGCGCGTCCAGGATAGTCGACTTGCCGGCGCCCGTCTCGCCGGTGATGGCGAAAAGCCCCGCGGAACGTAAAGGCTCCTGCTCGAATTCGAGGGCGAAAGGCTCGGCGAGGCTCGCAAGGTTCTCGCCCCGGATCGCGAGAATGCGCAATTATTCCTCCTCGGCGAGGCGGTGGAAACAGCGCAGATGCTCCTCGGCGGGCGCGACGCCATGCGTCGCCTCGAAAGCCTCCCGAAAGAGGTCGAGCGGCTTGCGTTCGGCGAGACGCGTGAGCGCCGCCTGGGGGGCCTCGGCGCGCTGCGGGCGCTCGACGGCGAGCGACACGAGGCGAATCGGAAACCTCTCGCAGAGAGAGTCGATCTCGCTTTTCAGGCCGGGCGCCGGCCCGTCGATTTGCACCGCGAGATGGGCGAAGGGCCGCGCGGCGTCAGGCGTCTGCGGGTCGATCGCCAGCGCGGCGAGGGCCTTCTCGATTTCCGCCATGTCTAGCGCGCCCTGCGCGGGAATCCGAAGGTGCGTTACGCTGCGCTCGAAAGGAACGTGATCCGCCGATACGAAACCGCGCGCGCCGATCTCGACAATAGTTGCGCCGTGTGAATAGCCGATCTCCGTCCTCGACATGGGGATGAGCGCCCCGGAATAGCGGATCGACTCCCGCCCGACCTTTTGCGGCCTGTGCAAATGGCCGAGCGCCACATAGGCGACGTCCTCGGGGAAAATATCCGGCGGCGCGGCGTGCTCGCCGCCGATCAATATGCGCCGCTCGGCTCCCTCCGACTCCAACCCGCCCGCGACGTGAAGATGGCCAGTCAGCACGAGCGGCGCGTTTCCGATGCGCGCGCGCGCCGCCTCGACCGCCTCGCGATAGAGCGCGCGCGCGCCCCAGACGACCGCCGAGCCGGCGACATCCTCCCCAGCAATCGGCAGGTCGGCGGCGCGCGGATAGGGAACCGCGAAGAGATGGGCGCTGATCTCACCCGAGGCGTCGCGGATCGCCAGGAGATGCGCGTCGAGATCGAGCGCGCCCTCGCGTCGCGCCATGACGCCCACCGAATGAACGCCCGCGAGTTCGAACAGCGCGCGCGGCGCCTCGAGCCGGCCCGCTGGGTCGTGATTGCCGGCGAGAAGCACGATGGTCGCGCGGGGACATGCGGCGCGGAGATCCCGCAGCGTGTCATAGAGCAGCCGCTGCGCCTCGGCCGAGGGGTTGAGGCTGTCGAAGACGTCGCCCGCGACGATGACGGCGTCCACGTCGCGCGTCTTCGCCAGAGCGATGAGCTGGGCGAGCGCGGCGCGATGCTCGGCCTCGCGCGGCCAGCCTTGCAGGCTGGCGCCCAGATGCCAGTCGGCGGTGTGGAGGAGTCGAATCACAGCCCCTACAGTAAGCAGCAAGCGGCAGGCTCGAAGCAAGCGATACGCAACACGCTTGCTCCTCGCCCGCCGCCGCGCTCCTCAGCCGTCAAATCGCGTTACGATACGCCTTACGCGAAAAGACGGTTAGGAACAGGATCCAGACGTCGAAGAGCAGCGACCAGTTGTCGATGTAATAAAGGTCGTGCTCGACACGCTGTCTGATCTTTTCCGGCGAATCGATCTCGCCGCGCAGGCCGTTGGCCTGCGCCCAGCCTGTGATGCCGGGTTTGACGTTGTGACGACGGGCGTAAAGGGCGATTCGCCGCTCGAAAAGCTGGTCATGCGCGAGCGCGTGCGGGCGCGGCCCGACAAGCGACATGTCCCCGAGCAAGACGTTGAAGAGCTGCGGCAGTTCGTCGATGTTATACCGGCGCAGGAAGCGGCCGACGCGCGTCACGCGGGGATCGTTGGCGGTCGCCTGCTTGACGCGCCGATCGTCTTCCATCGTCCGCATGGTGCGGAATTTGACGATGCGAAACATCTCGCGATTGAAGCCGTAGCGGCGCTGGTAGAAGAGCGCCGGCCCCTCGCTTTCGAGCCGGATAAGCAACCCGCAAAGCAGCAGCAACGGCGAGAGCAGAACGAGCGCCGCGGCGGACGCGACGAGGTCGAATGCGCGTTTCGCCGCGACCTCGAGAAGATTGAGCGGGTGGCCGGACAGGCTGAGGCTCGTGATCGAGCCGATCCTGTCGATGCGCGCGTCGACGAAACGATCGAGCACGCGCTCGGGCCCGAGATGGACGCGCGCCGGAACGTGAAGAAATGCGGTGACGCATTCGTCGATTACGTCGGTGCGCGACCAGGGCGCGAGGATGAAGATGTCGTCCGGCCGCAACATGCGCGCTGAAGCGACGGCGAGCGTGAGATCGTCCCGGATCGTGTGCGCGCTGTCCCGCAGCGCCACCGAGGCGACGACGTTCATCCCGCAGGTCCATGGCCTGTAGCGGTAGGTGAAGGTTTCAACGTCCTTTTCCAGGCCGACGAGAAATAGCCGGCGGGCGGAAACGCCCCCTGCCGCCGCGCTGGCGCGAACGAAATGCGACAGGGTCGCGCGTTGCGCGAAGACCGAGGCGAAGCCTAGGACGTAAGCGAGCGCGAAGGCGCCGCGCGAGGTCTCCGCCGTCGTCTTGGCGAAGAAACCCACCGCCATCGCGAAGAGCGTGACGAGCGTCCATAATACGAAGCTCCGCCAGGCATGTCCGCGAAGGCGCAGGTAGTTTGCGAAGGAATATTCGTGGCGCACCGCGTTGGCGAGCAGGAAGGCCCCGGCGGCGATCAATCCCGGCTGCAGATTCGCCGCCGTAAGCCCGCTCTCGCCATAGGCGGCCATATGGTAGCCGATTTGCGCGGCGACGCTCGCCAAGGCGATCGACAGAAAATCAAGCGCCGCAGCGAGTATTGAGAAGACCAGTCGCACCGTCGCCGTGTTGCGGCGTGAAGCCGAATTTTGGGGCTTTCTTCGGTTTTTCTTTTTCGAGCGTCGTTGTGCGCCCTTAAGCGATATTTCACCACGCGCCTGCTCTTCCAGATAGTCGACCTGTTGGGACAAGACTTGTCTCCCTTTCGCACGCACCTGTCTCAATTTGCGACAAAGCGCGTCCGTCACGGAACCTTTTGCTTATCCGCAGCAATTCGCGAACCTTTTTGCTCGCGCGATAATAAATGAGAGATGATTTATTTCGAAAAGTGGTCACAGCAAAGCTTAAGAGCTAAGAAATCAAAAAATAGCCCACGATCAATACTCTCTCGCGGGAGCGGAAAAACCGGCGCGCATCGCGTTCTGGGCGCCTTCACAAGCGCGTCATCCTCCCTGTAAAATATCGCTAATCGCAAAAGGCCGACTGGACCTTGGCGCGGTCCATCAGGCCCTTCTCGCAACCGAGAGGCTGGCAGGGTGACCGCTCACTTTCGACACCAGAATGTCTCGCCGCAGGCGTGTCCCGCGCTTGTGCTCAACGCGGACTACCGGCCGCTGAGCTACTACCCTCTTTCGCTCTGGGGATGGCAGGACGCGATCAAGGCCGTGTTCCTGGACCGCGTCAATATCGTCTCCGAATATGACAAGACGGTCAAAAGTCCGAGCTTCGAGATCCGTTTGCCCTCGGTGGTTTCGCTGAAGGAATACGTAAGGCCGGCCCGTCAGCCGGCCTTTACTCGTTTTAACGTCTTCCTTCGCGACCGCTTCACCTGCCAATATTGCGGCGCGCATGACGAACTGACCTTCGATCATGTGATCCCGCGCTCCAAGGGCGGCGCGACGACATGGGAGAACGTGGTCGCGGCCTGCTCGCCCTGCAATCTGCGCAAGGGCGACCGCCTGCCGCATGAAGCGCACATGCTGCCGGCGCAGAAGCCCTATCAGCCGGCCATCGCCGATCTGCATCGAAACGGCCGGCTCTTTCCGCCAAATTATCTGCATGAAAGCTGGATGGATTACCTGTACTGGGATTCGGTGCTCGAACCCTGAGGCCGGGCGCAGAAGAGGTTTCATGCTCCGCCGGCTGATCGTCATGACTTTCGGCTTCGTCATCGCCGCGGGCGTTGGCGCGGTCTTTCTGGTTGTCTCCGCCCTTTTCGATCCTGCGACGCGCGAGGCGGGACTTGCGCCGCTCATCGCGGGGCTCTTCGCCATTGTCGACGAAGCGCTGAACGACGGCGATCCGGAGCAGGCCTTTGCAGCGCTGAGTTTCGTCGTTTGGGCGGTGATCGTCGCGACATGCGCCGCGCCGCTCGCCGTGGCCGCGCTCGTCGGCGAAGCGGCCGGCGCGCAATCCGTCGTGTGGTATTCCGGGGTCTCCGGCCTGCTCGCGGGCGCGTCGCCCTGGATCGCGCGCGCCGCGAAGGGGCTGGAACGCGCGCAGCAGATCAACGCGGCCGAAAGCCGCCTCGCCTTGCTGTTTTTTCTGACCGGCGCGCTGACCGGCGCGATCTATTGGCTGATCGCGGTTCCGGCGAAGCGGCAGGCGCCTGATCAGGGCGGCGCGCGATCTTTCTAGATCACGCCGCGTTGAGGCGGAATCGCCCGAATGCAGACGACGTGATCGATTCCAAAGGTTGAGAGCGCGCGTTCCATGCGAAAAAACCGCCTCCCACTTTTTGCAGCGTGCTCTAGACGCCGCCCCTGGGCGCGGGCGCGGTTAAAACCGGCGAGGCCCGGGCGTCAACGCGGCTTGCGCCGAGCGCCTTTCACGCCTGTATTGCTATACTGCCAATAAGCGAAGACCGCGCCCGCCAGGAAGACGCCGGCGAGCATCGCAGTGGCGTAGAACTGAAGCCAGCCGCCGACGGTGAAGCCGAACCGCGTGGCGCGCCTTGCCCCCGAAGATTCGATGACCGAGACGAAAGCCGCGTAATTGCCGCTCTCATTGAAGACGTGCTCCACGGGCACGGCGCCGCCGGGATAAAGGCGCGGCGCGAGATAGGCGACGGTGAAGGGCGCAAGATCGTCTTCCTGCGAAAGCGCTTTTCCAGGCTCCTTCACGATGCGCACTTCTATCGGGAGCTGGCGAAGCCGCTCGGCGATGAGATCGACGGTCAGTATAATTCGACCCGTCGCCGGAAACTCGGCGCAGAAGCGGTCACGCGAACGATCGGGCATGTAGGCGACGACGCCGATGAGATCGGGGCCGATCGATATTTCGCACTGATCGCGAATGGTCGAGGCCTTGTCCATGCTGATGGCGCGCGCGGCCGACGGCGCGAAGAACGCAAAGAGAGAGGCCGCGCAAAGGACACGCGCCAGCGCACGAAGGGATGACATGTTTTTTCTCCAAGCTACGCTCGGCCGCCGCCCTGCGAGGATGGCCGACAAGGCGGCTGGAATTCCCTGTTTTTCCCGGTTTTGCAAGGGGGCCAGGATTGACGCGACTCAAGGGAAGTGCTCTTAACCGACTATGGCTGATTATTACTCCTTGATCTCCCGCGCCATTGCCGCTCTTCCACAGCAATCGCCCGAGGCCAGGCAGGCGGTTTACGAGCGCGCGCGCAAGGCGCTGTTCAGCCAGTTGCGGGGCATTCAGCCGCCCGTCGCGGAGGCCGACATCGCCGCCGAGGGCCGCGCCCTCGAGGAAGCCGTCACGCGCGTCGAAGTCGAACTCGCGGCGAAGAATGCGCCGCCGCAGAAGGCCGCGCCAGCCAAGGCAGAATCTTCGTCCGCCGCCTCGCTTTTGCGCCAGCAGGGCGGAGGGCCGGCGGCGAAGCCCCCCGCCCCGCCCGAGCCGCAGCCCGCGGAGCGCACCGCCGAGGACGCCTGGCGCGAAACGCTCGCCGCCGCCGAAAGCGAGGCTCCGGCGCGCGAACCGCAACGCCCTGCCGCGCCCCTGCCCCGGGCGCCAAAATCCCGCCGGCCGCCCACGCGCATCATCGCGCTTGCGGGCGTGCTCGTCGCTCTCATCGCGGTCGTCGGCGCGCTCGCCTGGTATCTGCGCGAACGGCCGGAAGACCTGGCCAAGCTGAAACCGGAAGAAGCAGGCTCGTCGGAGACGGCGGATTCCGGCAAAATCGGGGATCGGGTCGCGGGCGGCGATTCCGCGCCCGCGCCGGTCTCCGGCAAGCGCGCGACCGCCGTGCCGGTGGCGCAGAAAGCGGAAATGTGGGTCGCCTCGTTGCAGGAGCCGGACAAGGTCGACCGCATTCTGAACGGGACGGTCGTATGGCGCATCGAGAATGTCGGCGGCGGTCCGGGCCAACCGGTCGGCTCCGCCATTCGCGGCGACGTAGACATCCCCGACGGCAAGATGAAATTGACCTTGCTGTTGCAGAAGAACAACGACGCGACCCTCTCCGCGTCGCACACGATCAACATCTCCTTCAAACCTCAGCCCGGCAGCTCGCTCGGTGGCGTGAAGGCGATCGGCCCGATTCAAATGCGCCGCGCCGACGCGCAATCGGGCGAGAAGGTCATGGGCATTCCCGTGCCGATCACCGAAAACAATTTTCTCATCGGGCTGATGCGGGGCGACCGCGAGGCGCGCAACATTCAGTTGCTGCGCTCGATGGCGGTGATCGATCTCCCGCTTCAGCTCTCCGACGGCCGCGCGGCTACGATCAATATGGAAAAAGGCCCTGCCGGCGAGCGCGTCTTCGCCGACGCCATCGACAGTTGGGGCAAGTAAGCGATCAGGCGGACGGTAGGCGGCGGAATTCCCGTCCCAATTTCGCCAGCGGAGGACTGGGGGCGAGCCCTGTCGCCGCCGCTGTCCAGCGCGGCGCGACGCCCTTGGCTGTCTTGCTTGGCTCGCAAGGGCCGAGCCGCGAAAGACGGCGAGCCGATTATATCACCAGCGTCAGTTTCTGCGCCGCGCGCGTGACGCCCGTATAGAGCCAGCGCGCACGGTGCTCGCGGAAAGCGAAGGACTCGTCGAAGAGGGTCACATTGTCCCATTGCGAGCCCTGCGCCTTGTGCACGGTGAGCGCATAGCCGTAATCGAATTCATCCGAGTCCTTGCGCAGCGCATAAGGGATCTCGCCCTCGCCGCCCTCGAAAAACTGCGGAATGACGGAAACGCGCAGGAACTTGCCGGCCTCGCCCTCTTCCGGCGTGACGAGCATTCTGATTTTGCCGCGCCTCAAAGCGCCCGCGCTCTTCACGGTGAAAAGCGCGCCGTTGAGCAGGCCCTTCTTGCGGTTGTTGCGCAGGCAGACGAGCTTCTCGCCGGATTGCGGGAATGGCCCGGCCGTGAAGCCCCGCAATTCACGCAGGCGGTTGTTATAGGCGCGGCGCGTCTTGTTCATGCCGACGAGCACCTGGTCGGCGCCGGTGACGAGCGCCGGATCGAGCCCGTCGCGAGAGACGATGCGCGTCTCGCCATAGACGCCGCGCGCGAGCGCTCCGCCTTCGCGGATCGTCATGGAGAGGCGCACGATCGGATTGTCCGCCGCCTGGCGATGAACCTCGGTGAGCATAACATCGGGTTCGGCCTCGGTGAAAAAGCCGCCGCCCTTCACCGGGGGCAATTGCGCGGGATCGCCCAGCACCAGAACTTTCTTGCCGAAGGACAGCAGATCCCGCCCCAGCTCCTCGTCCACCATGGAGCATTCGTCGATGACGATGAGCTTGGCGTGCGCAGCCTCGCTGTCGTCATTGAGCACGAAGGACGGCTCCTCCGTCTCGGAATCGGTCGCGCGATAGATCAGGCTATGAATGGTGCGCGCGTCCTTGCAGCCCTTGGAGCGCATGACGAGCGCCGCCTTGCCCGTGAAGGCCGCGAAGGCGACATCACCATCGACATGCTCCGCAAGATGAAGCGCCAGCGTCGATTTTCCGGTTCCAGCATAGCCGAACAACCGGAACACCTGCGAGCCGCGCGCCGTCGCGAGCCATTTCGCAACGGCGTTCAACGCATTGTCCTGCTCGGGGGTCCAGACGGGCATGTGTCCCTTTAGATCGAATCGGGAACATGCACGATGGCGAAAGGCGCCCCTCGCCACAAGCGCGTTGCGCGGCCCCGTTACGATCCGAGCTGCAGGAACAGGCCTATCTTTTCATAAATGTTGACGACCGCGAGCAGCATGGCCGCCCAAATTGCGACCCAGAGCGCGACAAAACGTGGATTGCTCAAGAGTTCCCGAGCGTCCATGATAGAACTCCCCGGCCAGTTTCGTTGCGTCGATTTGACGCCCAAGCTTGGCCTCGCCTCAATGCTTGCATTGAGGAAAGCTTTACCCCCTGCCTTTCGCGTCGGGATAGTCAGAAATTCGACAAAGAGCGGGCGAAATGAGCGTCCTGGCCGGCGTTACCGGCAAGCTCCACCCCGTTCTTGCGTCCCCGGCTCGCATTTCCCGTTTGATTCCATCACGGCGGGCTTTCTCATCGGCGCCGGCATCCTTGCCTTGCGCCAGGGTCAGCGCCGCGGCCATGTGCGCCTCTCGGTCTGCGTCGGCCTCGCCTGCGGCGGCGCGTCCTTCGTGTCGGGCGAATATGTCCCTGCCTTAACCGGAAGCGCCAGTCGCGATCCGAAAATCGCTCGAAATCACGCGGTAAGGCCCCCGAGCAGGAGCAAAGCGCCGAGAAGCGCGGAAACCGCCGCATAGGTCGGCAGCTTCTCCCTGAAGCGCATCCTTTCGACTGTCCGGCGCAGAAAGCCCGTGGGCAGGAACATGGTGGCGAGGCCGCTGAAAAGGCCGATCCAGCCAAGCGCGGAGATCAGCGCCTCCAGCCATCCGCCCCAACGATTATGGGCGGAGACGACGGCGAGGCCGAAGACGAGCCGCAAGACGCCGATCATCGACTCGAAGACGGGATCGTTCGAGATGCGGTCGACAAGCGCCAGAGCGGCCTCGCGGCGCCAAAACAGCCACGCGGCCGCGAAGAGCGCATAGGCGCCGATGAACTTCGCGAAAAAGGCGGTCAGCGGCGTCATGCGCCTCCCCGGGCAGTCCCCTGCCGGACTCACACCGCAGCGGAATGGCGCGCCGCGGCGGTTTCCAGATAGGCGTCGAAGGCCGCGGCGACAAGGCGAACGAACGGCCTGCCGCGCTCCGTCACCTTCACCCGCCGCGCCGCGACCTCCACCACCCCGTCGCGCTCGAGGCCCGAAAGCGGCGCGCGCGCGGCGTCGAAGGCGTCGACCGCAAAGCCGTGCTCCAGCGCGATCTCGCCGAAGTCCGCCGAGAACTCGCACATGAGTCGCTCGATGACGTCAGCGCGCGCCAAATCTTCGATGGAAAAGGCGAGGCCGCGCGTGACCGGGAAGCGATCGTCCTCCACCGCGCGCCGCCAGCCGGCGACATCCGTGGCGTTTCCGACAAATCCCTGCGGCAGCCGGCCGATGGAAGACACGCCGAAGGGCAGGAGCGCCATGGCGCTATCGATCGTGTAGCCCTGGAAATTGCGCCGCATCCGTCCCTCGCGCGCGGCGACGGCGAGCGGATCGCTCGGGCGCGCGAAATGGTCGAGGCCGACCGCGTCATAGCCCGCGCCCTCCAGCGCCGCGCGAACGGCGGCAGCCTGGGCGAGCCGCTCCGCGGCCCCGGGAAGCGCCGAGGCGTCGATGAGCTTCTGATTGGCCTTGAACCAGGGCACATGGGCGTAGCCGAAGACGGCGAGGCGCTGCGGATCGAGGGAGGCCGCCATGGCCGCCGTGCGCTCGACATCCGCCACGCTCTGATGCGGCAGACCGTACATCAGATCGAGATTGATCGCACTTACGCCTGCGCTCCGCAGCGTCGCGACGGCGCGCTCGACGATCTCGAAAGGCTGCAGGCGGCCGGCCGCCCGCTGCACATGCTCGTTGAGATCCTGCACGCCGAAAGAGGCGCGCGTGACGCCAGCGCGCGCCAGCGCCGCCGCCATCTCGGCGTCGAGGATGCGGGGATCGAGCTCGATGGCGTGCTCGGTCTCGTGCGTGACGTCGAACAGCTCGCGCACCCGCGTCACGACCTCCATGAAACGCGCCGGTCCCAGAATGCTCGGCGTGCCTCCGCCCCAATGGATGCTGGAAACCCCGCGCGCCCGCGTCGCCCGCGCGGTCATCTCGATCTCGCGCAGCAGCGTCTCCTTATAGGATGTAAGCGGCGCCTCCCGCTGCGTGGCCTTGGTGTGACAGCCGCAATAAGCGCAGATTTCCCGACAGAAGGGGACGTGAAAATAGAGCGACAGGGAAGCGTGCGGATCGAGCGCCGCCAGCCATTCGCGCATCTGCGCGTCGCCGATCTCCTTCGAGAAATGCGGCGCGGTCGGATAGCTCGTATAACGCGGCGCCGAACGTTCGGCGAGCGCAAGTGCGGCCGGGTCCATTACGCGGACTCCCTGATGAAGCTTCTCGCCAGCGAACTTAATTCGCGCTGTCGCCACGCGCAAAAGGTCCCGCTGCTACACATTACCGCGCCCCGCCGCGAGAAAAACCCGCCGAATCCGACAAACGGCCTTGGCCCGGGCCTGCGAAAAGGGCAGACTGATGGCGATTCCCCGCTTTTCTCTGGAGCAAGCGTCGATGTCGACCTCTACCCCGCGCGCGGACCGCTTCCAGCGCCCGGGCCTCATCGCAGCCGCATTCACCTTCGTTCTGCCTTACGCTGCGGCGCTTGCCGCCGCCGACGGCGTCTCCGGCCGCTATGGCGTTCTCCGCGACGACAAGGACACGGGATGCATGCTCACGCTGATGGGCGGCGGCCGCGCGCAGCTCGCCCCCGCCTGCCGGGACAACGGCATCGTCGTCTTCGACCCGGTGCGCTGGTCGATCGACCACGGCAGGCTCGTGCTGGTCGCGCGCAAGGGCCACAAGGCGCATTTCGAGAAGGACACGAACGGCTTCTGGCGCCGCGATCCGAACGAGGCCAAATCGTCTCTTGCGTTCAAGCCAATCTGACGAAAAAGCCTCCCGGATCGCTCCGGGAGGCTCGTTATCCGCCGCCACGCGAGAGGGGCGGGAGGCGACGGCGGAAACGCTCTTTACGCGGTACGCTTACGAAACCCTGGGAGGCGTCGGGGAGGACGTTTTTCGCAGGCGCTGCGCGCTGGCGCTATTTGCAGGGCCTACTCGCAGACCTGGGCTCGGCGATAGGCTACGACATTGCCCCAGTCATCTGTGACGGGGCGGTCGACGTAGTAGCAATTCCCGTAGCCGTATCCGTAGCCATATCCCGGCTGGGACGCCGCGCCGGCCATCGCGCCCAGCGCGAAGCCGCCGATCGCCGCGGCGGCGGCTGCGCCGCCATTGTTCCAGCCGCCGTGATAGCCATAGCCCCATCCGCGACGGCCCCAGCCGTCCGCGGCGGCCGGCGACGCGAAGCCCGCGCCGAGAACGCCGACCAAGGCTGCGGCGGAAATGGTCTTTTTGAAATTCGGGCGCATCGGACGCTCCCTTTGCTCAAGCCCGCCGCCAACTCGGCGTCATGGGAGATCATCGCGCCCCTTCCCTGAACCGGACGTGTCTGCGCCGTTCATCTTTCAGTCAGCTTTTGCGCGGCCCGACTCTGCGTCCTATTGTGCCGGGCAGCCATGGATATGAGGAGCGGCCTTTGAGCGCCAAGGAAAAGATCCGCCTGATGATCGCCGAGGATCAGAGCGTGATCCGCAAGGCGCTCTCGACCTTGCTGGCGCTCGAAGCGGATATCGACGTCGTCGCCACGGCCGCCGATGGCGAGCAAGCGGTCAGCGCCGCGCTCGCCTACGCGCCCGACATCATCCTGATGGACCTCAAAATGCCGCGCATGGACGGGATCGCCGCGACACGGGCGATCCTCGCCAAGGCGCCCCGGACCCGGATCATCATGCTGACGACCTTCGACACGGACGAACTCGTCTTCGAGGCGATTTCGGCGGGCGCGCAGGGCTATCTGCTAAAGGACGCAGAGGAGAGCGAAATCCTGGCCGCGATCCGCGGCGTCACACGTGGCGAGCCGCGCCTGTCGCCGGCGATCGCCGCGAAGATCATCGCCGAGTTTCGCCGCGTGAGAACCGCCTCAAAACCTGCTGCGCCGACGAATTCCGAAGCCGAAGAGCCGCTGACGGAGCGCGAAAAGGACGTGCTCGCCCACGTCGCGGCGGGCAAAGGCAATCGCGAGATTGCGCGCGAAATGGGGCTCGCCGAAGGAACGGTGAAGAATCACGTCTCCACCATTCTCGCCAAACTGCATTTGCGCAGCCGGACGGAGCTTGCGATCCGGGCGCTGTCTCAAGGTTAAGGCGGCCCTCTGACCGCCCGCATGGCCGCAGATAAAAAATTGCTTGTCATTTGTCTGCAAGTTAACAGACGAACACATGAGCCGCAAAATCGCTTGCTAGACGATATTCGTCGTCCGCCGCCAGATCGCGCGCCCGAGCGAGAGAAACATCTCCTCGACCCCCTGTCCCGTCTTGGCGCTGGCGTAAAGAACGCCCGCCTGCGACGCCGCCTCGTCGGTCAGACGAAAATCCGGCGCGAGGTCCATCTTGTTGACGATCGCGGAGACGGGCCGGGCGGGGAAGCGCTCCTCGAATTTGGCGACGAGCCCGCTCATCTTCACGAGGGTCGCCGGCCGGGTCGCGTCGGCGACGACGATCGCCGCCGAGGCGCCGGCCAGGTAGACCGTCTCGAAGATGCGCGCGCCGAAATCGCCGTCCGTATCCCACAGGACGAAGCGCAGCGTCGCGTTTCCGGCGTCGGAGCCCAAAGCGACGTCATGCGTGAGAACGTCGACGCCGATCGTCGTCTTGTAGTCGCTATCGAAACGATTGAAGACGAAGCGGCGGGCAAGCGACGACTTGCCAACGCCGATATCGCCGAGCAGCATGACTTTCGCCGACATCATCTCACGTCGAACTCCCCGGCATAGGGCAATTCGAAGGAAACGCGGCGGCTGCGGACCATGTCGAGCGTCGAGTCGGCGATGGGATTGAGCGTGGAGCGCGAGACAAGCGCCAGCCGGTTGCGCGGCACGCCGCGCTCGACCAGCATGGCGACGATTTTGTCTGCGCGCTTGCGCGAAGCCGAGCGGTTCGAGACGTTCGCCCCCACTTCATCGGCGTAGCCCACGACACGCAATCCGCTGTCGCTCGCCTTCAGCAGGGCCGCCAATTCGTCCAGCCGCTCGGCCGTCGCCGCGGGATCGATCAACGTATCGGAGCCAGAGAAAAACACCGCGAAACTCTCGATGAAACGCTGCAGCTTCGCGCGCGGCGCGTCGTGTTCGCCGACGAGACGCTCGATGGCGGCGCGCGCCTCCTTCAATTCGCTTCGCAGCGACTCGATCTGGCTTTGCGCCTCTTGCAGCGTCGTGGCGGCGCGGGTCTCTCCGGCGCGGAGATCCTGCTGTGTCTGTGAGGCGAGCGCGACGATCTGAACCTCGCGCTCGACGCGATAGGGATCGGCGACGCGCGCGACCGCGTCCATAACGCCCTGCGGCTCCGCGTCATTGGCGGCAAGACCGCGCAGCACGACGCGACCGTCCTTGTGCTCGATGTCGAGATGCAGCGGGTACTGAGCGAGCGCCGGATGCGACCCCATCGCGTCGGCATAGGCGGCGCGGATGCGCCATTCGCGATAGCTGTGGAGGATCGGCTCCCAACTGAACCAGAAGACAAGCCCCGCCAGCAGCGCGCCGAAAACCAAAATCGGCGTTTTGCTCTTCGGCCTGGCGGGCCCCTCCGTGAGCGCGTCGCTCAACAGGCCGCCGATCGCGTCCGGGGTGCAGGCCTCTTCGTCTTTCTCATGCAATTCGACGATGGAGAGAAACGCTTCGTCGAGACGCTTTTCGCGCTGGGCCGACAATTCGCCGCCGAATTCGCCCGCGACGATGACGCGCGGCGAGGCGCGCAGGAAAACCTTGCCCGAGCCAATGTCGAGCATGCGCAGTTCGCCGCCCTTGTCGGCGTAGACATTCGTCGCGAACTCGGTGATGGCGGCGATCATCCCGCTTTCGAGATCGGCGTTGGCGCCTTGGGGGCCTGCTTCCGTCGCCGGCCATATAGCGAAGAGACGCCCGCTCCCGCGCTCGAGCAGCAACGCACGCCTGAGACGGCCGGCTTCGGCCTCGGCGAGCGCGACTTCCGCCATGCTGCGGCCGGTCGCCATCGCGCGCAGACGCAGGCGCCAGGAACTCGCGGAAGCCAGCGCGTCGATACGCGCGTTGACGCTTTCGACGAGATCGCGAAAGGCGCCCGCGACCGCCGCGGTTACGAGGCGGCCCATGATCGGGTAAAGCGCCTCGACCATCATGTCCTTCGAGTTCTTGATCTCCGAACGGATGATCGTCACGACCGACGGCGCCAGCGCCTTGCTGAGGGCCCGCGGGCGCTTCTCTTCGGCGCGCCTGAAGGCGTCGATGAGCGCGTCGCCGGTCGATATCGAGAATTTCTCTTCGTCGCCGAGCCGATCGTCGAGCTTCTCGACGCGCTCCGCCGTTTCGTCCAGCCGGCGGCTCATATCGCCGAGAAGCAGCGACTTGATCTTCTCGAACGCCTCCACTCCGGCGGGCGCCGGCAAGTCAGACATTGCGTTTCTCGCTCATCGCCTTGATGCGCTCCCCCAGCTCGGCAAGCGCGCCGCCGATCGCCATGAGCGATTCCGCCTGGCTCTTCTCCGCGTCGCGCGCGACTTCGGCGAGGCGTGCGTCGAAGGCGTCGAAGCGGGCAGCGACTTCTTGACGCAGGGTTTCAAGTTTCTGCTCGAGTTTCGCCAGTTCTTTTTCGGTCTCGCGCTTCGTCGCCCCGAAGAGGAGCTCGCGCATCTGCTCCATCGGATCGAACATCATGCCGATCGGCGTAACGTCTAATTTATTCTTTTCTTCTTTGCCGCCGCCGTCCATGCGCTTTCCTTTAAAACAATTCGAATTTGAGACCGGGAGAGCTTTAATTTCCACCCTGCGGCTTTCTACCACGCAACCCGTCGAAACACGACAGGGCAATGACGAAAGTCACGCGGAAGGCGTGACCATCAGCACTGTCGCAGCGGACGGGGAACGCCCAATTTCCTGCAATGTCGCGACGCCCAAAGAGCTTACGAAACGCGGGCGCGCAAATTTGTATTGGGCGCCTGAATATGTCGGACAAGAATTCCCAAACTCAATCGGTTCCCGCGTCAGCCCAGCGCGGCACGCTCACGCGCCAGGACATCGCGCTCGCCATATTCGAACGCGTCGGCGGCATTTCGCGCCGCGAAGCCAAGCGCCTGACCGACTGCGTCATCGATGAGATGGTGTCGGCGCTCATTTCGGGCGAGACGCTGAAACTGCATGATTTCGGCTCTTTCGTCGTGCGCGAGAAGCATGAGCGCTCCGGCCGAAACCCGCGCACGGGCGCGCCCGTGCCGATTGAAGCGCGCCGCGTCGTCGTCTTCAAGGCCTCGCCCAATATGAAAGCCGCAGTCAATGGCGAGACTGTCACGCGCGCCAGGGCGAAGCGCGCCGCCAATAAGTGCGCCAAGCCGAAGGTTCACGGCGGCGGAAACATGCCTGTCCTGGAGAACGCCCTGGACAAGGCGTAACAGCCGTTTGCATTGCCCCGCAAACGGATGTGCCGGGCTCGACCGCGCATTTCTCTGCCCCGATGCGCGCGGTCGAGCCCACCTTCTCCGATCAAGGCAGTTCGGAGCGTTTCAGCTTGCCGTTGGCGTTGCGCGGCAGGACGTCGAGAAAAACAATTGCGCGCGGGCGCTTATAGGCCGCGAGATGCGCGTGGCAATGCGCGAGGATCGCCTCTTCGTCCTGCGGCGCATTGTCGCGCATCACGACATAAGCCTTGATGATGGTCGTATCGGCGTCGCGCCCCGGTCGCTCCGCCACCGCCGCCTCCGCGATATGATCGAAAGCGAGCAGGCATTTCTCCACTTCGGCCGGAGACACGCGATAGCCGCCCGCATTCATCACCTCGTCGGCGCGGCCATGGTGGTGCATGTAGCCCTCGGCGTCGAAGGCGACGAGGTCGCCGGATACGAACCAATCGCCGCGGAACGCCTCACGCTCTTCATCCGGCCGGTTCCAGTAGCCGAGCATCAAGCCCGGCTCGTCGCGCCGCACGGCGAGAACGCCTGTTTCGCCGGGCGGCAACGGCGTCTCGCCGCCCTCCTGCGGAAGCGCCGCAACCACCCTGCCCGGCTGCGGGCGGCCGGGGGATCCCGGATGCACTGGCGTCGTCGGACCGCTGGAGATGAAAGTGGAGCATTCGCTCATTCCGAAGGCTTCGTAGATTTCCTTGCCCGTGCGCGCCGTCCATTCCGCGAGCAGCGCCGGCGGCAGCGCCGCGCCAGCCGACAGGCCGTGACGCAGGCTGAACAGATCGGCCTTTTCAGGCGCGGCGTATTTCAGCATCTGGCGATAAACGCCCGGCACGGCGGCGAAAACGGTTGCGCGATGCTCGGCGATCAGGCGCGGCCACACGTTTGGGTCCGGATGGCCGTTATAGAGCACGGCCGAGCCGCCAGCCGAGAGCGGATCGACGACGCCGACGCCGAGCGTGTAGGTCCAGTTGATCGCGCCGGCGTGCAGCATCACGTCGCCGGGGCCGAGCCCCGTCCAATGCGCGCGCATGGGCCGGCGGCCCCAGGCCGCGCGATGGGCGTGCAATACGCCCTTGGGCCGGCTCGTCGTGCCGGACGTATAGACGAGATAGGCGGGATCGTCGGCGGCAGTGTCCGCGTAATCGTCGAGCGGCGCGCTTTTGGCAAGGCGCTCCAGATCCGCCCCGCGCAGCACGATCGCGCCCCCCTCATGCGCCTCCTTCTCGAAAGCCGCCCCGAGGGCGAGAGCGGCCGCGGCGCAATCCTTCAAAAGAAAATCCGCCTCTTCGAAAGTGAGCTGCGAGGAAGCGAGCAGCGGCACACAGCCCGCCGCGATCGCCCCGAAATAGGCCAGCGCCGCATTGGCCTCGTTGCCCATGCGGATCATGACGCGCGCGCCGGGTCGCAGCCCAAGCGCGCGCAGACCGGCGGCGAGGCGGCGCACTTTGAGATCGAGCTCCGCATGCGTCCATCGCTGCGCGCCCGCGTCGCCGACGACGGTGATCGCCGTCGCATTCGGCCGCACCCGGGCGTTTTCGGCAAGACAGTAGCGGGCGAGGTTGAACCGGGCGGGGACGGGTTCGCGGAGGATCGAGGGCGTCATGCCGCGCTTTTGGCGCCCGCTCGCCGCTTTCGCAAGCCTGCAGCGCGGCCGCGCCTGTCGTCGCCGGCAAGCATCAGCCAAGCATATACTTATGCTATCTAACGCATAGCAAGAATAAACCGGAAAAGAGTAATCTTTTCAGTTCAATCGACAGGAAAGCCTGAACGTAAAGGAAGAATATGACCGGCGTTGCACGAACATTACCGATTTGACGGCGCAATATTCCGGTCCAATCGGCTTTTGAAGACTGGCGCCACCGATCTGGTGGCGCCGGCCATCTGCGTGCTAACCCTTTCTAAACCAAGAGAGAAGGGTAAGCTTTTGAAATTGAAAATCTGCGTCAAATTCTCCGAAATCATTTCCATCGATTCGGAGAGCGGCGGTGGCGAAGAAGAAATCCCAATCCTCCAGAAGCGCGTCTCGCACCGCCAGGAGCGCGACGCGCGCGCCAGCCAGAATCTCCAAAGGGCTTGTTCTCGCGCTCGGCGTCGCCTGCGCGGGCGGCGCGAGCTTCTTCCTCGGCAAGAAGGGGGATGCGCCTCATCTGAATCTGGCGTCCCTGATGGGATCAGAAAAATCCGCACCGGCGTCGAAGCCGGCCGCCGAGCCGAAAAACGCCGAAACGGCCCGCACGAAGCTAGCCGACAAGGTCGGACTCGCCCGGCTGCTCAGGGGAGGCGACGACAAGCCGGCGCATCGGGCCGCCGCATCGAAGTCGGCTGAAGCGAAGGACGCCGAGCCGAGGCCGCCTGAGGACATTCCCATGCCGCCCGCCAAGCCGGAGCTCGCCCGAGCGGAGACGAGGCCGGAGGCGAGAGCGGGTTTTGCGAAGCCGGACATGCCGGAGAAACAAGCCGTCGCCGCGAAGCCCGACCTTCCGGAGCAGCCGGCCCCTCTCGCATTTGCGCTGCTTGACCGGGAGGTCACGCAGGGCCCCGACACTGGCGAGCGGGTGACGCTCTCCCTCAATTTCGAGAACCTTGCCGGCAAGCCGATCCGCGCCTTTGAGGGCGTTATGAAGCTCACCGATCCGCAGGATAACAATATCTACAGCTCGACGATCTCCGTGAGCGCCCTCATCTCCGAAGGCGGCGCGCTGCATTGGGACCAGCATGTCGACGCGCGGAAGCTCGACGGAAGAAGCAAGCGGCTGGTTTCGGAAGACAAGGCGAATCTCCGCGCCGTCTTCCTGCTCAAAAAGGTCTTTTTCGTCGACGGCAGCGTGCAGAAATACGCCATGCCGCCGCGCGCGGCTCAGGCGGGGTGAGCGGGATTTAAGAGAGAAGACGCCAGACCGAGCCGCCTCGGCCAATCTCCGTCGTTTCGAGCGGAGCGATCCGGAGCCGCAACGGCGCCCCGGGCGCTTCGTCGCTCGCGCTCCTCGCAATAACGGATCGCGCTCCCGCGAAAAGCCCGCGCCGCCTTTTCGCAAGCCGCGCCTTAGTCGAACAGGCTGGACACGCTCTCTTCGCGCGCCGTGCGGGCGATCGCTTCGCCGATCAGCGGGCCGATGGGGATCACGCGGATATTATGCGCGGCCGTCACCCCGTCCGTCTCGCGGATGGTGTCGGTGATGACGAGTTCCTTCAGCTTCGAGGCGGCGATGCGCTCGCAGGCCGCGCCCGAGAGCACGCCGTGGGTGATGTAAGCGTGGACCGACTCGGCGCCGGCGGCGAGCAGGGCTTCCGCCGCGTTGCACAGCGTGCCGCCCGAATCGACGATGTCGTCGACGAGGATGCAGTTATGGCCGCGCACGTCGCCGATGATGTTCATCACCTCGGATTCGCCGGCGCGTTCGCGGCGCTTGTCGACGATCGCGAGCGGCGCGTCGATGCGCTTGGCGAGCGCGCGGGCGCGCACCACGCCGCCGACGTCCGGCGAGACGACCATGACGTTCTTCAACAGCCGGTGGGCCTTGATGTCGGCGACCATGACCGGCGCGGCGAAGAGATTGTCGGTCGGGATGTCGAAGAAGCCCTGCACCTGGCCGGCGTGCAGGTCGACCGTCAGGACGCGGTCGGCGCCGGCGCGGGTAATGAGGTTCGAAACAAGCTTGGCCGAAATCGGGGTGCGAGGACCCTGCTTGCGGTCCTGGCGGGCGTAGCCGAAATAGGGAATCACCGCCGTGATGCGGCGGGCCGACGCGCGGCGCAGCGCGTCGATCATGATCAGCAGCTCCATCAGATGGTCGTTCGCCGGAAAAGACGTGGACTGAATCACGAAAGTGTCCTGCCCGCGGACGTTTTCGAGCACTTCGACCCATATTTCCTGATCGGCGAAGCGCCGGACATGCGCGCGGCACAGCGGAACGTTCAGATGCGCCGCTATCGCCTCCGCGAGCGCCCGGTTCGAGTTGCCCGCCAGAAGTTTCATCGCCGCCATGGACTGGTCCCCACACCCCGCTGCTGTTCGCGGGCGTCTTAGCAGCCATGGGGCCGGGGAACAATATGACGCTGTTATGGCGTCCTCTATGTGATTGCCTCACGGGTGGGTAATGCTCTAAATGTCAGTGGCCGGCAGCTCCCGCCCTGCGCGCGGCGGCCGACCCCGTGTCACGCGCGGCCCGTGTCACCCGAAAGCGTACCCTCCCGGAAATGACGCATTGCACCATCGCTGCGGACGAACTGCCGAGCCTGCCGGCGTCCCCGGGAGAAACGCGCGTCGTCGTCGCCATGTCGGGCGGAGTGGATTCGAGCGTGGTGGCCGCCCTGCTCAAGGAGCAGGGCTACGACGTCGTCGGCGTCACGCTCCAGCTTTACGACCATGGCGAGGCGACCCACCGCAAGGGCGCCTGCTGCGCCGGCCAGGACATACAGGACGCCCGCGCCGTCGCGGCGCGACTCGGCATTCCGCATTTCGTGCTGGATTATGAGCGCCGCTTCCAGGAGAAGGTGATCGACGAATTCGCCGCCTCCTACGCCAGCGGCGAGACGCCGGTCCCCTGCATCGCCTGCAACCAGTTCATCAAATTCGCCGACCTGTTCGAGACGGCGAAGGATCTGGGCGCGCATATCCTCGCGACGGGCCACTATATTTCCTCGCGTGACGACGGCGCGGGCGGCCGCGCCCTCTATCGCGCCAAAGACGCCTCGCGCGACCAGAGCTATTTCCTGTTCGCAACCACGCGTGAGCAGCTCAAAATGCTGCGCTTCCCGCTGGGCGACTACGCCAAGACGGAAGTGCGGGAGATGGCGCGCCGCTTCTCGCTCGACGTCGCCGACAAGCCGGACAGCCAGGACATCTGCTTCGTCCCCAGCGGCAAATACACCGACGTGGTTCAGCGCCTCGCGCCGGACGCCGTCGTGCCCGGCGACATCGTTCATGTCGATGGGCGCGTGCTCGGGCGCCATGCCGGCGTCGTCCATTATACGATCGGCCAGCGCCGTGGGCTCGGCCTTGGCGCGGCGGTCGCGGGACGCGATGCGCAGCCGCTTTTCGTCGTCCGGCTCGACGCCGCCAAGGCGCAGGTCGTGGTCGGCCCGCGAGAGGCGCTCGAAACGCGCGCGGTCGCGTTGCGCGATGTGAACTGGATCGGCCCTGGCGAGTTCAGTGAATTGCCCGTGCAGGGGATCGACATCATGGCCCGAGTTCGATCGACCCGCCCGCCCGTGCCCGCGCGCCTCATCGCCCGCGACGGGAAGGAGGCCAATGTCGTCTTCGCGGCCGGGGAGTTCGGCGTATCGCCGGGCCAGGCCTGCGTCTTCTATGACCGCGCCGACGACACGGCGCGGGTGCTCGGCGGCGGCTTCATCTCCGCCGTCGAGCCGGTAAGAAAAGGCATTTCAGTCATGGCGCCGACGCCGCGCGCCGTAACCGCGCGAGGGGCGCCGAGATGAGTGAAGCGACAGATTACAGCCGCGAAACCGAGTCGCTGGACAATTGCGACGTCGAGGCGGCTTATGCGCGCTGGGCCCCGATCTACGATCTGACCTTCACGGCGGTCTTCAAGCCGGGCCGGCGGGCGCTGGCCTCTGCCTCCTCCAAGGCCGAGGGTCCGATTCTCGACGTCGGCGTCGGCACGGGTCTCGAACTGCCGATGTTCGAGCCGCACACTGAGGTCTATGGCGTCGACCTGTCGGAGCCGATGCTGCGGCGCGCCGCCCAGCGCGTGGAGCGCGAGAAACTGCGCCATGTCGTCGGCCTCTATAAGATGGACGCGACGCGCATGGCTTTCGCCGACGCCTCTTTCGCCTGCGTCTGCGCGCCTTACGTGTTGACGGTCGTGCCTGAGCCGGAGGCCATGCTGGACGAACTGGCGCGTGTCGTGCGTCCGGGCGGCGAAATCGTCCTGGTCAACCACGTAAGCCGCAAGGACGACCCTCTCGCCGTTCTCGACACCTGGCTCGACCGCCATGTCGCGCCGCGCCTGGGCTGGCGCCCGCAATTCCCCTGGTCCATCATCGGGGACTGGATCGACCAGCGCGCGGACATGCAACTCGTCGAGCGCCGGCTGCTGGCGCCTTTCGGGCTCTTCACTTTGAGCCGCATCAAGCGCCTGCCGGTCGGGAAGGACGTCGAGGCGCCTGCGGAGCCGACGGCGCTCGAATACGCCTGAGCGGGCTGGCGCGCGCGTTCGCGCCACGCTAAATAATGAAAGCGGCGCTGCGGGGTGCGTGCAGGACTTTATTCCCCGGGGCCTTATCGATCCTTATGGGAGCTGTCCCTGGCCTTGCTCGTGGGCTTGGTCATATGGCGCCCACCTACGTTGTAGGTTCCCGGGATCGATGTCCCACGGCTCACGTGGCCCGCGCTTTCACTCATTCAGTTCCCGGCCGGCTTCTCAATGACAGATGTGAAAACCGAATTGCGGCGGCATGCGCTGGCGCGCCGCGATCTCGTCACCCATGAGGAAGCCCATGCCGCCGCGATGGCCATTGCGCGGCGCGGGCTGGCGCTCGTGGAGGAGGTAGCGGCCAGGTCGGGCCTCGAAGCGCCCGTCGTGTCGGTTTATTGGCCCATCCGCAGCGAGCTGAATACGCGCCCGCTGATCGACGCCCTGGCCAGAAAGGGCTATCAAATCGCGCTGCCGGTCATGCACAAGATCAGGCGTCCGCTCGTCTTCCGGGATTTCGCGCCCGGCGACGATCTGGTGAAGGGCCCCTTCGGCCTCTCCGAGCCCGCCGACGACAAGGCGGCGCGCGACCCCGATATTCTCTTCTCGCCGCTCGCCGCCTTCGACCGCAAGGGCTATCGGCTGGGGTATGGCGGCGGCATTTACGACGCGACGCTTGCCGAGTTGCGGCCTAAAGGACGCGTAACGGCGGTCGGGGTCGCCTATTCCTGCCAGGAAGCGGATCACGTCCCCACCGAGCCGCACGATCAGCGACTGGATTATCTGCTGACGGAGCGGGAGACGATCATCCCGGTATAAAGCGCCGAGACGGGATTGGAGCTTGCCCCGGATCCCGTCTCGGAGAGAGATCAAGGGCGCGCCAGGGGCGGCTCCGGCAGCTTGATCACCTGACCAGCTTTGAGCCTGGCGGCCGGCTTCACGCCCGGATTCGCCGCCGAGAGGGCTGCAAGCTTGTTCGCCTTGCCATAAAGCTTCCTGGCGATCGACTTCAGCGTGTCCCCAGCCTTGGCCGCGTAGCTCTCCGAAGGCGTTTCAGCCGGCGGGACGGGAGGCGCTGTCGCAGGCGCGGGCGCCTGGGCGGTCTCGGCCGGCTCCGGCTCCCCCGCGGAAGCGGCCGGCGCGTCGGCGGTCTCGCTGTCGGTGGGCGCGGGGGATTCCGCGTTCGTCGCCGTCTCGGCTGGCTGCTCCGACCTGCCCTGCTCATCCTGGCCCGGCGCCACAGGCGCCCTCCCCGTCCCCATCGCGAAGACGTAGACCAGCGCCGCCGCCGCCGCGGCTGCGGCGAATTCCCTCACGCCGCGCACTCGGTTCGGTGGAAAGAGCGGCGGACGGTGATCCTTGCTTTCGCCTTCGGCGACGGCTTCCTCCCGGCCCTTCAGCCAGCTGAACAGCTCCATCAGAAAGTACAGCAGCAGCAGCGCGGAGAGCGGAGGCTTCCAAAAGGCCAGCGGCGCGAAGATATAGGCCATCGCAGCCTGCTCGACCAAGAGGCCTGTCCAGGGGATGTCGCGATCCTTGCCGCGGCGCAGAATGGCGAGGCCCGCGACGATGACGAAGAGTCCGCCATAAAAGGCGAGCAGCGCCTCGCGCGGCAAGAAGCTCCAGCCCAGCGCCTTACCGCCAAAGAGATAGACGAGACCTGCGGCGGTTGCGGCGTAAAGGGCATGCAACAATCTGTGCCTGCCCCCAATCTGCGAAAGATGGGCGAGCATGGCGATGGCGACGATAGCCAAAAAGGCCATCGAGACATTTGCGGACAAGAGGTCCGGATTCATGAAGAGAGGCTCCCATTCACCTTGCGGAGCGTTGACAGGCGGATGTGACGGCAGTTTGTCGGCAGTCGCTCTCAGGACTTGCCGCTCACGCCGGCGCTCTCGAATGTCGCCATATCGCTGTGGCAGGCGAGCGCGGTCTTTATGATGGCGATCGCCAAACCGGCCCCGGAACCTTCGCCCAGCCGCATTCCAAGATCGAGCAGCGGCTTCTTGCCCAGGCGGGCGAGAACCTCGCCATGCGCTCCTTCCGCAGAGACATGGCCGGCCATGCAATGGGCGACGGCGTCCGGCGTGATGGCGTGGAGCAGCGCCGCCGCGGCGCAAACCACGAATCCATCGAGCACGACCGGCACGCAATTGAGCCGAGCCGTCGTGATGGCGCCCATCATGGCCGCGATTTCGCGCCCGCCCAGACGCCGCATGATCTCCAGCGGATCGGTAAGATGCGGGCCGTGCAGGGCCAAGGCCGCGTCGATTGCGGCGTTCTTGCGAGCGAGCCCGGCATCGTCCACCCCCGCGCCGCGGCCGGTCCAGCGCGCGGCGGGACCGCCATAGAGGGCGGCGTAAATGGCGGCGGCGCTGGTCGTGTTGCCGATCCCCATTTCTCCCGGCGCCAGCAGGTCGACCCCGCCTTCAATCGCTTCGAAGCCATAAGCGAAGGTCGCCGCCGCCTCGCGCTCGTCCATGGCGGGACCTTGCGTGAAGTCCTGCGTGGGACGCTCCAGCGCCAGTTCATAAACCTTGAGGCCGATGTCATGCGCCTTGCAGATCTGGTTGATCGCAGCGCCGCCGGTCATGAAGTTTTGCACCATCTGCGCGGTGACGTCGGCCGGAAAAGCGGAGACGCCCTGCGCCACGACGCCGTGATTGCCGGCGTAGACGGCGACGAGCGGACGCGCGACGGCTGGCCGGGGCGCGCCCTGCCAGGCCGCAAGCCATTCGACGATCTCCTCGAGACGCCCGAGCGCGCCCGGCGGCTTGGTGAGCTGCGCGTCGCGCGCCCGCACGGCTGCGACGGCCGTCGCGCTCGGCGCCGGCAGGCCCGCGAACAACATGCGGATTTCTTCGAAAGGACGGATCTCGGGCGCCATTGAGAGTCTCGCGGGTGGGCCAAAACAAAACCGCCCGGACCTTTCGGCGCCGGGCGGCTGAAAAGCTTTGCAGCGGGGAATTACTCGCCCGACGCCGCCTTGGGCTTGTTGTCCACGCGCTCGGCGATACGAGCCGACTTGCCGCGACGGTCGCGCAGATAATAGAGCTTGGCGCGGCGGACCTTGCCGCGACGGACGAGCTTGATCGAGTCGATCAGCGGGCCATGGATCGGGAAGACGCGCTCGACGCCCTCGCCATAGGAAATCTTGCGGACGGTGAAGCTCTCATTGAGGCCGCCGCCATTGCGCGCGATCACGACGCCTTCATAGGCCTGAACGCGGCTGCGGTCGCCTTCCTTCACCTTGACGTTCACGATGACCGTGTCGCCGGGACGGAAGTCGGGGATTTTCTTGCCCTCGATGAGCTTGGCGGCCTGTTCGGCTTCGAGCTGCTCGATGATGTTCATTTGTAAACTCCAGCCGTTTCGTCTTTAGCCTTTGGGCCGACGAGCGTTTCGGAACGCTGTTTTAGTTGAGGCCGCTCCCCTTACAGCAGTCCGTCGATTTTGTCGAGTGCGCAGGCGCGGCAAAACTCGCCGCAAGGCGAAATAAAGGCGCCCCCTCGGGGCGGCCCGCCGAAGTCATGCGACCTATATAGCACTGCCGGGGCGGCTTGCCATAAACTCAGCGAGGGAACATCGAATGACCCAGCAAGAGGAGCGCCAAGGAGCGGGAGCGGGACAGCGGACCGCGGAGTTCGTCGCGGAAGGACGCCAGCGTCTGGAGGACTTCGCCGACGCGCAGGCCGAGTTCTGGGACCGCGTGCAGGACTCAAATCGCAAATGGCTCGACCGTTTTCAGACCGAAGCGACCATGGCGGCGGATTTCGCCAATAAGCTGACCTCGGCCAAGTCCATTACCGACACCGCCAACCTCTTTCAGAACTGGACGATGAAGCACGTGGAGATGGCGACGGAAGACGCGCGCCGGGTGCTTTCCGACACGCAAGAAATCCTCGCCGCCAGCGCCCGTTGCTGGACGAAGATCGGCGTGGGCGACGGCAAGGGCCGGGGACACTGAAAATGAGGGAACGGAGGCTCGGCGAGCGGGCCTCCGACGCCCCTATTCTTCCTCGCGATCGTGGGTGAAGCCCACTTTTATCGTCACCTGATATTTTTCGACATTGCCTTTGTCGACGCGCCCCCGGATCTGAGTCACCTCGAACCACTGAAGATTGCGCAAAGTCAGCCCGGCGCGCTGAATGGCGGACCCAATCGCATCCTCGATGCTGTCAGGCGAGGTGCCGACAAGCTCTACGATCTTGTAAACGGAACTTTCCATAAGCGCTCCCTTTGGTCACTCCGTCACAAGCATGTAGCGCGGCGCGTTCCGGCGTCATCATGGACTGGGCAGGCGCTCGCGCCACCCGCGCGAGCGCGCTGCGAAAAGTGGGGCTGGTTCGCGCGAGTTGCGCTCGAAACGCGGCGATCTAGAATTTTTTCACCTCTATGCCGTGCTTCTGAAGCGCATAGCCGATTTGTCGCGGCGTGAGGCCCAGCAAGCGCGCAGCCTTGGCCTTCACCCATCCTGCGCGCTCCATGGCGTCGACAAGCTTCTCGTAATCCGTGCGCGGGTCCTTCTCGATGATCGTGCAGTTCTCCGCGCCGGGACATGTCTCGCCGACCACTGGAGCGGCCGGAGCGGATTCGGGCGGCGTCGGCGCGCGGGGCGCCTGCGGCGCGACGATCGGCAGGGGCGTGGTGCCCGCCGGCCATTTGGAGGAGGAGCCGCTCCAGAGAATGGCGGAGAGACAGCCGTCCTTGCGGCATGAGAAATCCTTATCGACGATGACGTCGCCATGGGCGAGCGTCGCGGTGCGATAGATACAATTCTCCAGCTCGCGAATGTTTCCAGGAAAGCCGCATTCGTTGAGAACCCCCATGGCGGATTCAGAGAGCCGCAGCTTGCCGCCCTGCTCTGCATTGAAGCGGCGCAGGAACTCGTTGGCGAGCATTTCGAGGTCGCCCTTACGGTCGCGCAGCGGCGGCAGGAAGATCGGCACGACGCTGATGCGGTAATAGAGATCCGCGCGAAACTCGCCGCGCTGGACGGCTTCCTCAAGATTACGATTGGTCGCGCAAACGAGGCGCACGTCCACCTTCAGCGTGCGCGCGCCGCCGACGCGTTCGAATTCGCCCTCCTGCAAGACGCGCAAAAGCTTCGCCTGAAAGGCAGGCGTGATCTCGCCAATCTCGTCGAGAAACAGCGTGCCGCCGTCCGCCAGCTCAAAACGCCCTTTGCGCAGATTCGCCGCGCCCGTGAAGGCGCCGCGTTCATGACCGAAGAGCTCCGACTCCAGCACGCTCTCCGGCAGCGCCGCGCAGTTCAGTTTGACGAAAGGCTTGCCGCGACGCGGCGATTGATCATGAATGGCCGCGGCGAACAGCTCCTTGCCGGTGCCCGACTCGCCCCGCAGCAAAACAGTCGATTTGGCTTTCGCGACAATGCGAATCTTTTCGATCACCGCGCGCACGGCCGGACTGTCGCCGACAATGCCTTTCAGGCCCTCCGCCTTCGCTTCGGGCGCGCCGACCGCCTTCTCGCGCCATGCGCTTTCCTGCATCAGCCTCTCGCGATCGCGGGCGATGAGCTTGTGCAGACGAAGCGTCTGGCCCACGAGATTCGCGATCATCGTCAAGAAGCGCACATCGTGGTCGAAGAGCACAGACGAGCGATTGTTGCGCGCGCGATCGACGGTGAGCGTGCCCACGACATTGTCCCCGTCCTTGATCGGCACGCCGATCATGGAAAAGGACTGACCGTCCTGCGTTCCCCAACCTGACAGATCGACGCCTTCGAACAAAGGCGACGCCGCGACATCCTCGATGACGACCGGCATTTTCGTCGCGACGATCTGACCGACCGCGCGCTCCGGCAGACGATCGAAGAAGACTTTCGCCGCGCCCTCGCTCCATCCGGACCCCACGACGACTTCCGGCGCCCCTTTTGCGTCGAGAAGGGCGATGAGCCCGTGGCGCATGTCGAGGAAGCTCGACAGCAGCGTCAGCACGCCGGCCAGAACATTTTCCAGCCGATTTGCCGACGCGAGAAGTTTCGAGATTTCGTAGATGCCGACCAGCGCGGTCTCGCCGGAAACCACCGCGCGAGGTGGCGGGGCGCTAACGGAGCCGCCGAGTTCAAGACCCATGTGGGAGCCTCATGCAGGCGTTGCTTTCGTCCCTCGATGCAAGCAACGCGCCAAGCGCAAAAAAGCGCAAAAGTCGCGGGAGTTCAGGGCAGTTGCGGAGAGCCGCAAGGCGTTTGGAATTATTATAAGAACAAATCCGATGGCGCGTTTTTAGGTTCGGCGCCGAATCCGGCGGCGCCTCCGGAATGACGTAAATCAAACCACCGGAGAATGTCGCCTTGCGAACATATCTCCGACGGCTTTGCGACAACTCCCCAGGCCCGTCCCCGACGAAAAACGAATTAAGAAAAATCTGCTGATTCAAATAATTATGGCGCGCTTTCCTCCATGGCACGCTTGTTGCGGTCCGGCTGCCAACGTCGGCGGCCGACATTGGAATTGTTCCAGACACCCTTCTCGCGGGGTCCAACAACAAGCCTGAGAGGTTGATGCAATGGACGACTCTCGCTCCTTCGACACTTATGAGGCTGAACCGGCGTCGCCGCAGCTCGATGACATCATGCAGAAGATCGCCGAGCACAAGGGATGCGGCACTTCGGGCGGCAGCGGCAAGGCGAGTTGCGGCTCCGGCGCGGGCGCCGGCGACATGCCACAGGAGATTTGGGAGAAGGTCAAGAACCACCCCTGCTACAGCGAAGAAGCGCATCATCATTACGCGCGCATGCATGTCGCCGTCGCGCCGGCCTGCAACATCCAGTGCAACTATTGCAACCGCAAATATGACTGCGCCAATGAATCGCGCCCCGGCGTCGTCTCCGAGAAGCTGACGCCCGAGCAGGCCGCGAAGAAGGTGCTCGCCGTCGCCTCCGCCATTCCGCAAATGACGGTGCTCGGCATCGCCGGACCCGGCGATCCGCTCGCCAATCCGGGCAAGACCTTCAAGACCTTCGAGCTGATTTCCGAAGCCGCGCCCGACATCAAGCTCTGCCTCTCGACCAACGGCCTCGCTTTGCCCGACCATGTCGAGACGATCAAGAAGTTCAATGTCGACCACGTCACGATCACGATCAACATGACGGACCCCGACGTCGGCGCCGAAATCTATCCCTGGGTGTTCTGGAAGCATAAGCGCGTCACCGGCAAGGAAGCCGCGAAGATCCTCACCGACCGTCAATTGCAGGGCCTGGAGATGCTGACGGCGAACGGCATCCTCTGCAAGGTGAACTCGGTGATGATCCCCGGCGTCAACGACGATCACCTCGTGACGGTGAACAAGGAAGTGAAGTCGCGCGGCGCCTTCCTGCACAACATCATGCCGCTCATCTCGTCGCCCGAGCACGGCACCGTCTTCGGCCTCAACGGCCAGCGTGGCCCCTCCGCGCAGGAGCTGAAGGCGCTGCAGGACAGCTGCGAAGGCGAGATGAACATGATGCGCCATTGCCGTCAGTGCCGCGCCGACGCGGTGGGCCTGCTCGGCGAAGATCGCAGCGCGGAGTTCACTACCGACAAGATCATGGAGATGGACGTCAATTACGACCTCTCCGCGCGGCAGGCCTATCAGGAAAAGGTCGAGGAAGAGCGCATGGCGAAGGTCGCCGCGCGCAACGCCGAACTCGAGACGCTTGCGGGCGAGAACGCGGATCTCAAGATCCTCGTCGCCGTTGCGACCAAGGGCTCGGGTCGCATCAACGAGCATTTCGGCCATGCGACGGAGTTCCAGATTTACGAGCTCTCCAGCGAAGGCGCGAAATTCGTCGGCCACCGCCGCGTCGATCTCTACTGCCAGGGCGGCTATGGCGAGGAAGACGCGCTCGAGACGGTCATCCGCGCGATCAACGACTGCACGGCGGTCTTCGTTGCGAAGATCGGCCATTGCCCGAAGGACGACCTGACCAAGGCCGGCATCGATCCGGTCGATCAATACGCCTACGAGTTCATCGAACAGTCGGCGATCTCGTACTTCAAGGACTATCTCGCCAGGGTGAAGAGCGGCGAGATCAATCACATCATCCGCGGCGACGCCGACATCCGTCAGGGCGCCTTCGTCTCCGTGGAAGCGTAGCGCGCTCTACGGCCGGACGAAACGGCCCGGTCGAGCCGCGCGGCGACGAGAATGTCGGAGCAGCCTCCCGCAGTTGGGAAGCTGCTCCGAAGCCAAAGCCAAGCAAAGGAGCTGAACCATGACCTACAAGATCGTCGCCTCTCAGTGCACGTCGTGTTCCGCCTGCGAGGCGGAATGCCCGAACGTCGCGATTTCCGAGAAGAACGGCACCTTCGTCATCAATCCGAAGAAGTGCACCGAATGCATCGGCTATTTTGACGTGCCGCAATGCGTCGCCGTCTGCCCGGTGGATAACACCTGCGTTATCGACACTTCCTATCCTCGCTATCAGCCGAGCGCGTAAATGAAGATCGACTTCACTCCCGCCGCCGAAAAGTTCATCCGCCGCCTCGTCATGTTCGACGGCGGACCGGGCTATGGCCTTCGCCTCCTCGTTTCGCCGGGCGGATGCTCGGGCATGTCGGCGGAGTTCTCCGTCGAGCCCGCGCCGAAGGATGGCGAACAGGTCTACGCGCATCCGCAGTTCAAGCTCTTTCTGCCGGCGCAGAGCCGCCTGCTGCTGGACGGCGTGACGATCGACTTCAGGGAGACGGCGACCTCCACGGGCTTCGCCTTCATCGATCCAAAGGCGACGGGCTGTGGTTGCAAATCGACGACCGAAGCGCCGGCCTTCGAGGAAACGGCGTGAGATCGTGACATGATGCGTGACGCGGCAGTGCAGAATGGCGTGGCGGCGGAGCAGGATTTCCTTGCCTCCATCGTCCTCGGAGAGGGTCTCCCCGAGGAGGCCGAACGCCTTCTGCACGCCGCGGCCTTGTCGTACGACCAAGAAGACGCCGCGCTCCGGTATCTTTTGGAGGCGCGTCTGCTGGCGCCTACCCATCCCGCCACGCTCATCGGACTTTACCGATTCCTTTTCTACAAGGGCCGCCTCGCGGAGTGCCTCAGCGTCGCCGAAACATGCCTGACGCGCGCGGCGATCGACAACGCCTTGCCGCTGGATTGGCGCGACGTGACTCCGGATCACGCCGCTTTCGGCGACTTCGACGCCGTCCTGCCGCGCTTCTTTATGTTCTCTCTAAAGGGCTACGCATATCTGAACATGCGCCTCGGCGATTACGACGCCAGCGCGCAAGCAATCGACAAGCTCCTGCAGCTCGATCCCTCCGACAAGATCGGCGCAAAGGTCCTGCTCGGCGTTCTCGAACGCAGGGGGCAAGAAGAAGATGTCGACTGACGACATTGACGAGGCCATCGACTGGCGCGGCGCTCCGGTCGATTGCGCAGAATGCGCGCATCAGGGCCGGTTGACCGAAGCAAAGTGCAAGCCCCTGCGAGCCTGCGTACATGACCGCTACGCGAGGCGCATCGACCGGTTCTTCGACTGGAACCCGGATCTCGCCCGCGACTATGTCGCGCATGATTATTTCGAGGTTCGCGCCTGTGCGGCCAAAGCGGCGGAAATTTTCCTGCTCCCGGCGATGCTGGACGATCCAGAGGAAGCTGTCCGATGGAGCGCCGCGCGCCGACTTCCCAGACGCCATATTCTGCGCCTTCGAAACGATCCGCATCGCGAAGTGCGCATCCGCATCGCCGGCAGGCTGGAAGGCGCCGACCTCCTCCCGATGATGAAGGACGAGGACTACGCCGTCAGACAAGCGGTCGCCAGGAAGCTGTCGCCGGATCTCCTCGTATTGATGATCAACGACGCCGATCCCGGCGTGCGCCGCACCGTCGCGAGCCGGATCGAGCATGCGGCGCTGATGCGCCTCGCCGGCGACACAGATCCGGTCGTACGTCTGGAAGCCGCGAAGCGCCTCGAACCCGCGGACCTCAAAACGCTCCTAAAGGATGTTGATTGGCGGGTTCGCTACGAAGTGGCTCAGCGCGCGGAGGCGAATGAAATAGGTCCTCTCTTTGACGACGAAGACCCCCTCGTTCGCGAATGCGCACGCAGTCGTTTCAAGGATGCCGGCCTCGAGCCCCCGACCAACGTCATTGTCGCACAGACGCGGAGCGATCCATGACCAATATCAGCAGAGACAGCGATCATGTCGAACTCGACGGACCGCCTTATTTCGATTACGGCGACCGCGTGCGCGCGAAACGCACCATCCGCAATGACGGCACGTTTCCCGGCAAGGATATCGGAGAAATCCTCGTGAAAAAGGGCGAGGAAGGCTTCATCGTCAATATCGGCACCTTTCTCCAGCAATTCTACATTTACGGCGTCGAATTCGACTCTACGGGCAATCGCGTCGGCATGAAGCGCAAAGAGCTGGAGATGGTGAATTTGGCCGACGAGGAGGACGAGCAATGAGCGGACCCGCGAAATTCGACTGGGGCATGCGCGTGCGCGCGACCACCGATCTCGTCAATGACGGCTCCTATCCCGATCGCGCGGACGACGAACTGCTGGTGAAGAGCGGCGATACGGGAGAGATCGTGAACGTTGGCATGCATGTTGAAACGGAGACGCCCGTCTATCTCGTCGAGTTCTCGCCGCAGCTCGTCATCGGCTGTCTCGAAGACGAGATCGAGCCCGCCTGAATTTTTCTTTTGCAACCGGCCAACGAAAGAGGCGCAACGTGAAAGTCATGATCCGCAGAGACTCTGAAGGCATCCTCTCGGCCTATGTTCCAAAGAAGGATCTCGAAGAGCCGATCGTGCAGGTTCAAAACCCCGATATGTGGGGCGGCTCGGTGACGCTCGCCAATGGCTGGGTGCTTCAACTTCCCGAAATGGCGGCGGACACATCGCTCCCGATCACCGTCGAGGCGAAGAAGATCGGAGGCGAGTGACATGACCATCGTCCCTGCGCAGGTTTCACGAATCGACGCGGCGCTGGCGACGGCCGACGCCAATTCGCAAACGCTCGCGGCGCTTCGCCAGCTTGCGCCGGGGCTGATGGTGACGCGTTGCGACGCAATCGACATGCGGGACGAGATACCCTTCCGTGTCTATGAGCGATGCTCTCTTTATCTTGTCGACGGGCGCGATCACTGCTGGAAAATCACTCAGGATCCAGATTGCGCGACCGGCGTCGCGCTTGCTCCGAATGGAGGCGCAGCATGAAGACGACGCTCCTGCCGCTGAATGATCCGGATCTGGTTCAGAGCGATCTCGAGGCGGTGATCGAAATTCTCCAGGGACAACGCTTGTCTCAGGGCGAGGTCGTGGAGGGATTTGAAGAGGAATTTGCGCGCTATCTGGGACGCAAGCACGCCGTCGCCGTATCGAGCGGCGCGATCGGCTTGCTGCTCGCGCTCCGCGCTCTCGGTCTCGGACCCGGCGACGAGGTCGTCGCCTCCGCCTATTCCTTTCGGGAAACGGCGCATGCGATAACGCTCGCCGGCGCGAAGCCAGTCTTCGCCGATATCGACTATTGGGCCGGAACGCTTGATCCCGAGAAGGCGCGCAAGGCCATCACGGACAAAAGCCGGGCGATTGTCGCGGCCAACGCCAATGGGCACCCTGCGCCGTGGGAGGCGCTTCACGCCCTGGCGAAGGAACACAATCTCACGCTTATAGAAGATTCAACGGAAGCCATCGGATCGGTCTACAAAGGCAAGCTCGTTGGCTGCTTTGGGGATTGTTCGGTTTTCGACTTCTCCCAGCCTGGCGCGCTCATCTGCGGCGAGGGCGGCATGGTCGTCACCGACAATGACGACGCCGCCGCCATGTTGCGCCGGCTGCGCAGCAGGAAGATCGAGGAACGCTCGTCGGTCGTCCTCGGCGCTTGGGCGCCGCTGCAGGCGACGTTGAGCGACATTTCCGCGGCGCTGGGTCTCGCGCAACTGCGCAGGCTCGAGCTGCTACTTGCCAGGCGCAAGCGCGTCGAGCGTTGGTTCCTCGAATATGTCCGTTCCTTCGAAGGCATCAAGGATCCCTATATCGCCCCGGATGTCGATCAGGTTCATTGGTTCCTTTACGTGGTGCATCTCGGCACGCGCTTTTCCCGCTCGACCCGGGACGCGATCGTCGACGATCTGCGCCAGGAAAAGATCGAAGCGGCCGCCTATTCGACCCCACTGCATCTGCAGCGTCACTATTTCGACCTGGGCTATCGCCGTGGCGACTTCTTCGTGACGGAGAAAGTCGCCGACCGCGCCGTCGCCCTGCCCTTCCACGCCCATCTCACCGAGGAGCAGGTCGCCTTCATCGTCGGCACGATGAAGGACGCCTCGATCAATGTGGGCGCGGGCGCCGCAATCTACCTCTAACGATTAAACGGCCTCTCAAACGCAAGGAGACAAACGATGCCGACAGTCACCATCATGCCGTCCGGCAAGACAGTGGAAGCAACGACAGGCAGCCGCCTGCTCGACGCCATTCTCGCCGCCGGCGAGCCGATCGTCAGCAAATGCGGCGGCGAAGCCAAATGCGGACAATGCCACGTCTTCGTTCAGGAGGGCAAAAAGAGCCTCTCGAAGGCCACCCGCGCGGAAAACGAAAAACTCGACAGCATCGTCGGCGTCGGCTCCAAGTCGCGTCTTGCCTGTCAGGCCATGCTCGGCGCCGAAAATGTAACGGTTGAATTGCTGGGCTTCGATTCCGGCTTCTGACCCGACAAAGGAGACAAAAGTGACCGACACGATCCTCATCCACGTGCGCTTCAACAATGACGGTTCCGTGCTGGAGATTGCAGAGCGCCCGACGAGCCTCACGCCGCAACAGTGGTTTACCAAGCTCTCGGAAAAGGCTGGCAACGCCTTTCAGGCCCTCACCGGCGGCCGCGGCGTGTTTCGCGTCTCGCCCGACGAGGTCGCCGCGCTGAAGGCTTCGGTTCTTCAGTGAACAGACGCGTTTGCTCTTGGCGAAAGGAATGAGACAATGATCGGTGAAATCGTGGCGGCCTTTCGTCAAGGCGACGTCGTTCCCTATCTGGGGCCGGGGATCACCGGCCTTCCGGGAGAGGCGTCGCCGCCGTCGCTTCCCGAAAAGCTCGTACAGGAGCTTGTCGCGGGCGCGACGACGCCCCACAAGATCCGAAACAACCTGACCGCAGCGTCTCAATATATCGAGAACTTCAAGCATCGCAAAACGCTGACCTGCCTCATGGCGAAAGCGTATACGAACGAATGTCCGCCAAGCGCCTTTCACCAATGGATAGCGGCGCAGGAGCAATTGCCGCTCATCGTCCATGCCTGGTACGACGACCTCGTCGTGAAGGCCTTCGCCGCGCGCAAGGATTGGGGCCTCGTGCAGGGCGTGACGCAGAGCGAGCATTTCGGCGATTGGGTGAACTGGTTCCGGCCTGACGGATCTGTTGTCTCGACGAAGGAATTCATCCGCGACGGCTCGGGAGCGAAAGCGCCCGCAGAAGCGCCGGAAGAGACTCTCGCCTGGAGGACGCTCGTCTACGAACCGCTCGGTTCTGTCTGGCCGGCGTCCAACTTCATCGTCTCGGATTCCGATTATGTCGAGGTTCTTACCGAGATCGACATTCAGACCCCCATACCGGATTCCGTTCAGACGATCCGAAAGGGACGCAGCTTCCTCTTCCTCGGCTGCCGCTTCGCCAACCAGCTCGAGCGCAGCTTCGCGCGACAGATCATGAAGCGCTCATCCGACCGGCACTGGGCGGTGATCGACGGCGCCCTCACGAAGAACGAAGAGAAATTCCTTCGCGAGCAAAACATCGAGCGCATCGACGCGAGCCTGGCGGAATTTGCGGCCGCGCTCATTGAATCCGATCTCGCCGCCGCAGCCGAGTGATCTTACCGAAAGGCAGAGAATGATCGAGGACCTTCCGCAAGTCTTCAAATGTCACGTCTTCACATGCTTTCAGCAGCGCCCGCCCGGTCATCCGCGCGGGAGCTGCATGGCGTCGGGGGCCAAGCCGCTCTGGGATCGCCTGCAGGCGAAGCTCAACGCGCAGCCCGTCCCGGAGGTCTCCGTCACCGCAACGGGATGCCTCGGCTTCTGCCGCGCCGGTCCGCTGATGGTCGTCTACCCGCAGGGCGTCTGGTACACGCCTCGAACGGAAGCGGACGTTGACGAGATCTTCCAGTCGCATTTTGTCGAGGGCAAGCCGGTTGAGCGACTGATCATCGTGCCGCAGCTCTGACGAGACTGCGCATCGAATCCAAAGAGCCGTCGGCGCAAGGCCGGCGGCTCTTTGATGCGCGCGCTCAACTAAGCCGGCGTTTTCGACGGCCGGCCCTCGGCGTCCCTGAAGGGAAACAGCCCGGACTGAAAGCATTGCGTCATATGTTCGGCGCGCGCAATCGCCGCCGCCGCCAGGGGCTCAGGCATTGTCTCCTTCGCCGCCTCCGTGAACAGCGACAGCCAGCGGCCGAAATGTTCGACCTCGATTGGAAGGTTCACATGAACGCCGAAAGGCGTCCCCTGATAACGCGTGGTGCCGAGCAGCGCGTGCGACCAGAAATTCGCGACAATCTCCAGATGCGGCTCGAACTCGGAAATCGTTTTGGCGAAAATCGGCCCGAGCATCGGGTCCGCGTCTCCCTTCTCATAGAAACGCTTCACACAGGCGCGTATCGCCGATTCTGACGCCTCATTGTCCATCGTCGCTTGTTCGATCGACGCTTCCATCTCCGCCTCCGCGATACTCACCTTACATTGAGCACGGTGAGAGGTATTGTCACGCCCCCTGTACTGCGACCAAGCATCGCGTCGACCTTCTGGCGCACGAATTCGATCTTGAGAGGCTTCGCCAGAAAGCCATTCGCTCCTGCGACGACGCATTCCTTCCCGTAGGCTGTATTCGCCGGTTCGACCACAACGAGGATTTTTGCGTTGGGCGCAGGCTGCTTCAGTCTGCCGAATAGCTCGAACCCTGCCGCTTTCGGAAGACTCTCGGCGACGATGATCAGATCCGGCGGCTGGGACTTGGCCTTTTCGACCGCGTCCGCGACGGTCGGCACTTCATGCGCCTCGAATTCGTCATGTAGCATAAACTGAAGCGCGGCCCGAATGATCTCATTGTCATCAACAACGAACACCCGCTTGTTCTCCAGCGCTTTCGACATTTCGACGCCGATCTGCATCTCTTAGCCTCGTTTCCGTTGCCATCGCCGCGAATTGAAGCAAGCGACATGCCGTCGTCTTCCTTCCAAACTCGACAGCTTCGAGAGTCAGTTCGGTTGCGAACATCACTGTCGGCTTTGACACATGTCATCAGGCTGGCCGAGCTAGCTATGAAACACACGTTTTTACAAAGCTTTATTGCCTCCATCCGTCCTTGGCACGCCCTTTGCGCAACAAGGCTCGCAAGGCTTTTGGCGCCGGTTCAATTGGCTCTTTTGGGAAACGCTCCGGTCGCCCGCGCCTCGTCGCAAAGTGAAGAAAGCTCGGGCTCGCGTGTGGCGCGCCGACAATCTAACGGTCCAATCAAGGAGAATGCAATGTCGCTTCGACAGATCGCTTTCTACGGCAAGGGTGGCATCGGCAAATCGACGACCTCCCAGAACACCCTCGCGGCGCTCGCCGAGATGGGGCAGAAGATCCTCATCGTTGGCTGCGACCCCAAGGCCGACTCGACCCGCCTGATCCTTCACGCCAAGGCGCAGGACACCATCCTGTCGCTCGCCGCTGAAGCCGGTTCGGTCGAGGACCTCGAAATCGAAGACGTGATGAAGGTTGGCTTCCAGGACATTCGCTGTGTCGAGTCCGGTGGTCCGGAGCCGGGCGTCGGCTGCGCCGGCCGCGGCGTCATCACCTCGATCAACTTCCTCGAGGAAAACGGCGCTTATGAAGGCGTTGATTACGTTTCTTATGACGTTCTCGGCGACGTGGTCTGCGGCGGCTTCGCGATGCCGATCCGTGAAAACAAGGCGCAGGAAATTTACATCGTCATGTCCGGCGAGATGATGGCCATGTATGCGGCCAACAACATCTCCAAGGGCATTCTGAAATACGCCAACTCCGGCGGCGTGCGCCTGGGCGGGCTGGTCTGCAACGAGCGCAAGACCGACAAGGAGCTGGAGCTGGCTCAGTCGCTCGCGAAGAAGCTCGGCTGCGAGCTGATCCACTTCGTTCCGCGCGACAACATCGTCCAGCACGCCGAGCTGCGCCGCATGACGGTCATCGAATACGCTCCGGACTCCAAGCAGGCTGGCGAGTATCGCACGCTGGCGACGAAGGTCCACGCCAATAAGGGCAACGGCATCATCCCGACTCCGATCACGATGGACGAGCTCGAGGACCTGCTCATGGAGCACGGCGTCATGGCTCAGGTCGACGAGACCCAGGTCGGCAAGACCGCCGCGGAACTCAACGTCGCTTAATTGGACAACCGCCCGGCCCTCATCAGGGCCGGGCCTACCACCCGATCATGAAAGGCCTCCGTCATGAGTGTGGCGCAAGCTGAATCCATCGAAGACATCAAGGCCCGCAACAAGGAACTCGTTCAGGAAGTCCTGAAGGCCTACCCGGAAAAGACCGCCAAGCGTCGCGCCAAGCACCTCGGCACGTACGAAGACGGTAAGCCGGATTGCGGCGTCAAGTCGAACATCAAGTCCATTCCGGGCGTCATGACGATCCGCGGCTGCGCCTATGCCGGCTCCAAGGGCGTGGTCTGGGGTCCGATCAAGGACATGATTCACATCTCCCACGGCCCGGTCGGCTGCGGCCAGTATAGCTGGGCGTCGCGTCGCAACTATTACATCGGCACGACCGGCATCGACACTTTCGGCACGATGCAGTTCACCTCCGACTTCCAGGAGAAGGACATCGTGTTCGGCGGCGACAAGAAGCTCGCCAAGATCATCGACGAGATTCAGGACCTGTTCCCGCTGAACAAGGGCATCTCGGTTCAGTCGGAATGCCCGATCGGCCTGATTGGCGACGACATCGAGGCCGTGTCCAAAGCCAAGTCGAAGGAATATGAGGGCAAGACGATCGTTCCGGTCCGCTGCGAAGGCTTCCGTGGCGTGTCGCAATCGCTCGGCCACCATATCGCCAACGACGCGATCCGCGACTGGGTCTTCGACAAATCGGAAGGCAAGCCGGTCCGCTTCGAGCCGTCGCCTTACGACGTCGCGATCATCGGCGATTACAACATCGGCGGCGACGCGTGGTCTTCGCGCATTCTGCTCGAGGAAATGGGCCTGCGCGTCGTGGCGCAGTGGTCCGGCGACGGCACCATCGCGGAACTCGAAGCGACGCCGAAGGCGAAGCTTAACGTTCTGCACTGCTACCGTTCGATGAACTACATCTCCCGCCACATGGAAGAAAAGTACGGGATTCCGTGGTGCGAATACAACTTCTTCGGCCCATCCAAGATCGAGGAGTCGCTGCGCAAGATCGCGTCGCACTTCGACGACAAGATCAAGGAAGGCGCCGAGCGCGTCATCGCGAAATATCGTCCGCTCATGGACGCCGTCATCGCGAAATACCGCCCGCGTCTCGAGGGCAAGAAGGTCATGCTCTATGTCGGCGGCCTGCGTCCGCGCCACGTCATCGGTGCCTATGAAGACCTCGGCATGGAAGTTGTCGGCACGGGCTATGAGTTCGCGCATAACGACGACTATCAGCGCACGTCACATTATGTGAAGGACGGCACGCTGATCTACGATGACGTCACGGGCTACGAGTTCGAGAAGTTCGTGGAAAAGATCCAGCCGGACCTGGTCGGCTCAGGCATCAAGGAGAAGTACGTCTTCCAAAAGATGGGCGTGCCCTTCCGCCAGATGCATAGCTGGGACTATTCCGGCCCCTATCACGGCTATGACGGCTTCGCGATCTTCGCGCGCGACATGGACATGGCGATCAACGCGCCGGTCTGGAAGATGGCCAAGGCCCCCTGGGCGGCTTGATCCCGAAACAAAAAGGTCTCGCCTCCTCCCCCCGGGGGGGGCGAGATCGGCTAGCGGAAACATGAGGAATAGCCATGCCACAGAATGCCGACAACGTTCTCGACCACTTTAATTTGTTCCGCCAGCCGGAATACAAGGAGATGTTCGAGAACAAGAAGAAGAACTTCGAAAACCCGGTCGCGGACGCTGAGCTCGAGCGCGTGCGCGAATGGACGAAGACGGAAGAATACAAGGAAAAGAACTTTGCCCGCGAAGCTCTGACCGTCAATCCCGCCAAGGCCTGCCAGCCGCTCGGCGCGGTCTTCGCGGCCGTCGGCTTCGAGAGCACCATTCCCTTCGTCCATGGTTCGCAGGGCTGCGTCGCTTATTACCGCTCGCACTTCTCGCGTCACTTCAAGGAGCCGACCTCCTGCGTCTCCTCCTCCATGACGGAAGACGCGGCGGTGTTCGGCGGCCTCAACAACATGATCGACGGCCTGGCGAATACATACAACATGTATAAGCCGAAGATGATCTCCGTCTCCACCACCTGCATGGCGGAAGTCATCGGCGACGACCTGAACGCCTTCATCAAGACTTCCAAGGAAAAGGGCTCGGTTCCGCAGGAATTCGACGTTCCCTTCGCGCACACGCCTGCCTTTGTCGGCAGCCACATCACCGGCTACGACAATGTCATGAAGGGCGTGCTGGAGCATTTCTGGGACGGCAAAGCCGGCACCGCCCCCAAGCTCGACCGCACGCCGAACAACAGCATTAATTTTCTTGGCGGCTTCGACGGCTACACGGTCGGCAATCTGCGTGAAATCAAGCGCATTTTCGAATCGATGGGCGTCGAATACACGATCATCGGCGACAACAGCGACGTGTGGGACACGCCGACCGATGGCGAATTCCGCATGTATGACGGCGGCACGAAGCTTGAAGACGTCGCCAGCGCGCTGAACGCGAAGGCGACGATCTCGATGCAGGAATACTGCACCGAGAAGACGCTGCCTTACATTGCGACCAAGGGTCAGGAAGTCGTCGCCTTCAACCATCCTGTTGGCGTCGCGGCGACCGACAAGTTTCTGATGGAGATCTCCCGCATCAGCGGAAAGCCGATTTCCGAAGAGCTGACCAAGGAGCGCGGCCGTCTCGTCGACGCCATCGCCGACTCCTCGGCGCATATCCATGGCAAGAAGTTCGCGATCTATGGCGATCCGGACCTCTGCTACGGCCTCGCGGCCTTCCTGCTCGAGCTCGGCGCCGAGCCGGTCCACATCCTCGCCACCAATGGCGGCAAGGTCTGGGCTGAAAAGGTGCAGGCGCTGCTCGACTCCTCGCCCTTCGGCAAGGGCTGCCACGTCTATGCGGGCAAGGATCTGTGGCACATGCGCTCGCTGCTCTTCACGGAGCCGGTCGACTTCCTCATCGGCAACACCTACGGGAAGTATCTCGACCGCGACACGGGCACGCCGCTCATCCGCATCGGCTTCCCGATCTTCGACCGCCACCACAAGCACCGCTATCCGGTGTGGGGCTATCAGGGCTCGATGAACGTCCTGGTGTGGATCCTCGACGCGATCTTCGAGGACATCGACCGCAACACCAACGTCGTGGCGAAGTCGGACTACTCCTTCGACATCATTCGCTAACGCACGAATGTCGCCGGGCCTTCTGGCCCGGCGAATGCATCTTGTGGCGCGACCAAGGCGCATCGCGGAAAGCAGGAGGCTTTTGAATGGCGAGTCTGTCGGAAAAAGTCCAGAACGTCTTCAACGAGCCGGGCTGCGATAAAAACAAGGGCAAATCCGAGAAGGAGCGCAAGAAGGGCTGCACCAAGCAGCTCGCGCCCGGCGCCGCCGCCGGCGGTTGCGCCTTCGACGGCGCAAAGATCGCGCTGCAACCGATTACCGACGTCGCCCATCTCGTGCACGGCCCCATCGCCTGCGAAGGCAATAGCTGGGACAATCGCGGCGCAAAGACTTCCGGCTCCTCGCTCTATCGCACGGGCTTCACGACCGACATCAGCGAAAACGACGTCGTCTTCGGCGGCGAAAAGCGCCTTTACAAGTCTATCAAGGAAATCATCGACAAATACGATCCGCCCGCCGTGTTCGTCTATCAGACCTGCGTGCCCGCCATGACGGGCGACGACATCGAAGCGGTCTGCAAGGCCGCGGCGGCGAAGTTCGGAAAGCCGGTCATTCCGGTGATCTCCCCCGGCTTCGTCGGTCCCAAGAACCTCGGCAACAAGCTCGCGGGAGAAGCGATTCTCGATCATGTGATCGGCACGCAGGAGCCGGAATACACCACGCCCTACGATATCAACATCATCGGCGAGTATAACCTCGCCGGCGAGTTGTGGCAGGTGAAGCCGCTGCTCGACGAGCTCGGCGTCCGCATCCTCGCCTGCATTTCGGGCGATGCGAAATATCACGAGGTCGCTTCCTCCCATCGCGCCCGCGCGGCGATGATGGTCTGCTCCAAGGCGATGATCAATGTCGCCCGCAAGATGGAGGAGCGCTACGAAATCCCCTTCTTCGAAGGCTCCTTCTACGGCATCGGCGACATGAGCGACAGCTTGCGCGAGATCGCGCGGCTTCTCGTCGAGCGCGGCGCGCCGGCCGAGCTGATGGAGCGGACGGAATCCATCATTGCCCGCGAGGAGGCGCGCGCCTGGGCGCGCATCGCCCCCTATCGCGAACGCCTTCAGGACAAGCGCGTTCTGCTGATTACCGGCGGCGTGAAAAGCTGGTCGGTGGTTGCGGCGCTGCAGGAGGCGGGTCTCGAAATCGTCGGCACCAGCGTCAAGAAGTCGACGAAGGAAGACAAGGAAAAGATCAAGGAGCTGATGGGCCAGGACGCCCACATGATCGACGACATGACGCCGCGCGAACTGTACAAGATGCTGAAGGAAGCGCGCGCGGATATCATGCTCTCGGGCGGACGCTCGCAATTTATCGCGCTCAAGGCGAAGATGCCGTGGCTCGACATCAACCAGGAGCGTCATCACGCCTACGCAGGATATGAGGGCATGGTCGACCTTGTCCGCGAGATCGACAAGGCCCTCTACAATCCTGTTTGGGAACAGGTGCGCCGCCCGGCGCCGTGGGAAGAGAAAACCTGGGAAGAGCGGGCGGCGGAAGCGATTGCGGCGGAAGCGGCCGCTCTCGCGGCGGACCCCGTCGCCGCTGAGGCTGCGCGGCGCGACAAGCAGGTCTGTTCCTGCAATCTCATCTCGGTGGGCGCAATAGAAGACGCGATTCACGACGGCGCGGACAGCGTCGCGGCCGTCGGAAAAGCGACGGCCGCCGGAACCGGCTGCGGCGGCTGCCAGGAACGCATCGCCGCGATCCTCGAAGCGTCGGCCAAGGCGAGCGCGCTCGCCGCGCCGCAAGCCGCGTGAGGTCGCCATGGCGCGCGTCACCGTCTCCAAAAAGGCCTGCACGGTCAATCCGCTGAAAATGAGTCAGCCAATCGGCGGCGCCCTCGCCTTCATGGGCGTCTCCGGCTGCATGCCGGTGCTGCACGGCTCGCAGGGCTGCACCTCGTTCGGTCTGGTGCTTTTCGTTCGGCACTTCAAGGAAGCCATCCCGCTTCAGACGACTGCGATGAATGAAGTCGCAACGATCCTCGGGGGGCTCGACAACATCGAGCAGGCCATCCTGAATATCGTGAAGCGCGCCAAGCCTTCCGTTATCGGCATCTGCTCCACCGGCGTGACCGAGACGAAGGGCGACGATGTCGACGGCTATCTGCAGCTCTTCCGCAAGCGTCATCCCGAGCTGGACGATCTGGGGATCGTCTATGTATCGACGCCCGACTTCAAGGACGCTTTTCAGGACGGCTTCGGCAAGACGGTCAAGAAGCTCGTCGAGACCTTCGTGCCGGCGGAAATCCCGAACCGCCGCGCGCCGCAGCGGGTCAATGTTCTCGCGGGCTGCCATCTCACGCCCGGCGACATTGACGAGCTTCGCGACATCATCGAGTCGTTCGGTCTTGAGCCGACCTTCCTTCCCGATCTCTCGGGCTCGCTCGACGGGCATATTCCGGAAGACTTCACGCCGACGACGCTTGGCGGCGTGACGAAGGAAGACATCGCGGCCATGGGCGGCGCGGCCTGGACCATCGCAGTCGGCGAGCAGATGCGCGACGCGGCGCAGGCGCTGGAAGCGCGCGCCGGCGTTCCGTTCGAACTCTTCGACCGCCTGACGGGCCTTGCGCCGAACGACGACTTCATCAGCTTCCTGTCCCGCATCAGCGGGCGGCCGGTTCCGTTGAAATATCGCCGGCTGCGCGGCCAGCTCGTGGACGCCATGCTCGACGGCCACTTCCATTTCGGCGGCAAGAAAATCGCCCTCGGCGCCGAGCCGGACCTTTTGTTCGCTATCGGACAATGGCTGACGGAGATGGGCGCGGAAGTTTCCGCCGCCGTCACCACGACGCATTCGCCTCAGCTCGAGAAACTGATGACCGAGGAAGTCGTCATCGGCGATCTCGAAGATCTGGAGAACGGCGCCGCGGGTTGCGACCTCCTGATCACCCATTCCCATGGCCGTCAGGCGGCCGAACGTCTCGGAATCCAGCTTTACCGCATGGGTCTTCCGATGTTCGACCGCATCGGCGCGGCGCATGAAACGTCGGTCGGCTATCGCGGAACGCGCGATCTCATCTTCAAGATCGGCAATATTTTCATCGACCAGATTCACGAGCCGACGCCGGACACCTGGCGCGGCGAACATGCCGAAGACGGCACGACGCTTGCGACGGCGGCGGATATTCCGCTCTCGAGCGCACATTGACGGCATAGGAGGCGTCATGAAAGTCGCATTCGCCACACAGGACCTCGAAAGGGTCGACGCCCATTTTGGTTGGGCCAAGAACATCGCGATCTATGACCTCACGCCTGAATCCTACTCCTTCGTCGAGTCGGTCGCCTTCTCCGGCGATCTGCAGGAAGACGGCAATGAGGACAAGCTACAGCCCAAGCTCGAAGCGATCAAGGATTGCTCGATCCTGTACGTCGCCGCGATCGGCGGCTCCGGCGCCGCCCGCGTCGTGGCGCAGAACATCCATCCGATGAAAGTGCCTCAGCCGGAGAAGATCAGCGATCTTCTCGACAAGCTGCAAGTCGTGCTGCGAGGCTCGCCGCCGCCGTGGCTGCGCAAAGTAATGTCGAAGGCGGGCGAACGCTCCTTCGATTTCGAAGAGGAGACCGAGAATGCCTGAAGCCGTCGCCGAAGTCGAACAGAAGCCCGAAGACAGCCTCTTCATAAAAGAGCTGATCAAAGTCTGGCGCGCGCAGGACACGCATGGAACCTGGGAAAAGAAGAGCGACGTCAGCCTTCTCGACCCTTATATCGTGACGAAGGAACAGCGGCGCGAAATACCGATCATCGGCGATCCCGACCCCGAAATTCTGTGGCGTCTGGAGCTCTTCTATAACGCGATCGGTCTCGCGATCGAGCGCAGGACGGGCTGCATGGTTCAGCCGATGATGAAAATGAGCCATGAAGGATTCGGCCGCATGATTCTCACTACGGGCCGGCTTATTGTCGTCAACAAGCATTTGCGCGACGTTCACCGCTTCGGATTCGAGTCGCTCGAGAAACTGGCGGCGGAAGGCGAGAAGCTCGTCGACGCCGGCGTCGAGATGATCGAGAAATTCCCCGAAGTCGCTCGTTTTTGATGGAGGCGCGAGAATGAGCAGCGTCGACGATTTGAAGGCCGAAATCAAGAAACTGTCGGCCAAGGCGATGAACATGAAGATGAACCTGCACGACCTCTCGGAGGAGCTGCCGGTCAACTGGACGAACATTATGAGCGTTGCGCAGGAAACTCATGACGCCTATGCGGCGTTGGAGGCGGCGCGCAAGAGGCTCAAGGAACTTGAGGCGGCGTGATGGCTGAGTTCAAGACGCGGGACGGCTCGCCTTACACGCCGCTCTACCTCACCGACATTAATGCGGAAACCTGCATTGGCTGCGGCCGCTGCTTCAAGGTCTGCCCGCAAAGCGTTATGGCGCTTTACGGCGTCAATGACGAGGGTGAAATCCTCGGCATCGTGACCGACGACGACGATGACGATTTCGACGGCGATCTCAACCGCAAGATCATGAAAGTCGAGAACGCCGGCGCCTGCATCGGCTGCAACGCCTGCGCCCGGGTCTGTCCGAAAAACTGCCAGACCCACGTGCCGGCCGACCAGGTTGCGGCCTGATCCGTCATGAATATGCTCGCGCCCCCGCACGAGCTGATCGCGGGCGCCGGCTCGGCGCCCGCTGCGGAGGCCGTTTATCTCATCATTCAGGAACAACGCACGCCTCGCGCGCGAGCCGAGCCTTTCACCGCTCATATTCTTGCATGCGCGCTCACAATCGGAATTGTCGAGGCGTATGAAAGCGGCGGAACGCTATCGATCGGCCTCGGTCTGAACCGTGCGGAGCTCGAATCCCTGACAGCGGAATGGGCCCCGGCCGCGCGTCGCTTCTTCAACCTCGCGGCCGAACCCGACCATGTCTCCCTTGATGAAGAGGAGACACAGCTTCATGAGCTTTTGACGCGTTTCAAGTGTGACAGTGCGCCGCTGTCCGGCTGGATCGCATCCATCATCACGCGGCGGGCCATGGCCCCGCGTCATCTGTGGCAGGATCTTGGCCTGTTCGAGCGCGCCGAACTCACCAGACTGATGAAGGATTGGTTTCCAACCCTCGCCGCCGCGAATGTCGCCAATATGAAATGGAAAAAGTTTCTCTATCGTCAGCTTTGCGAACTTGAGGGCTTCTCGCTCTGCGCAGCCCCGACATGCCGCGATTGTGATGATTTCGACAATTGCTTTGGCGAAGAAGATGGCGCGAGCGCGCTCGCGCGCCTGTTTCGCCGCTGACCGCACCCTTCTCTTTTGCTGCTTCACACACGTCCAGAATCGGCTTTGTCAGTTCTCTGACAATGAAGTTTCGCAGAAGGCCAGGGCATTGCGAATTGCCGCGTTTTCTAGGGCGCTCGACGCTGGCACGTCGGTTGCTACTCCTCTCGCCAGGCATCTTAACCAGGGAGCTGTCGAGATGATCCAGCTGACGGATAGCGCGGTAACGGCGGTGCGTACGGCGATGGCGGGCGCGGGTCAGGAGGTCGAGGGCTTGCGCATCATGGTCGAAGCCGGCGGCTGCGCAGGGCTGAAATACATGATGGGCTTGGTGAACGAGGCCGACCCCAACGATCACGTCTTCACCACCGACGGCGTCAAGGTATTCGTTGAAGAAGGTTCGCTGGCCTATCTCGACGGCACCAAGATCGATTTTGTCATCGGCCTCGAAGGCTCCGGTTTCACATTCGACAACCCGCAAGCCAAGTCGAGCTGCTCCTGCGGCAAATCTTTCGGCTGAACGCAAGGAGACGGCGATGTGGGATTACTCTGACAAGGTCAAGGACTACTTCTTCAATCCGAAGAACGCCGGCGTGCTCGGCGAAGCGAACGCCGTCGGCGAGGTCGGCGCCATTTCGTGTGGCGACGCGCTGAAGCTGATGATGAAAATCGATCCTGAGACGGAAGTGATCCAGGAGGCGAAATTCCAGACCTTCGGATGTGGTTCCGCCATCGCCTCTTCCTCCGCGCTGACCGAGCTCATCATTGGCAAGACGCTACAGGAAGCGGTGACGATCACCAATCAGGATATCGCGGATTTCCTCGGCGGACTGCCGCCCGAGAAGATGCATTGCTCCGTAATGGGCTACGAGGCCCTCCAGGCCGCCATCGCCAATTTCCGCGGCGAGGAGTGGCGCGACGACCACGAGGAAGGCGCGCTTCTCTGCAAGTGCTTCGGCGTCGACGAAGGCATGATCGAGCGCGCCATCCGCATGAACAAGCTGACGACGATTGAGGAGATTACCGACTACACCAAGGCCGGCGGCGGCTGTCTCACCTGCTTTGACAAGCTCGAGGAGGTGCTCGCCAAGGTGAATGCGGAGCTTGTCGCCGAGGGCGTTCTCGCGGCGCATGAGGCCTATTCGATAGGAGCCGTCGACGCGGCCGAAATCAAGGCGAAAGCCAAGGCCAAGAAGGAAGCGGAGCGCGACGCGGCGCCGCCCACGTCCCCGCTCGCGCCGGCCTCGCCGCTGCCGCCGCCTTCCGCCGGCATGACCAATCTGAAGAAGATGCGCCTCATCGAGGAAGCGATCGAGGAGCTGCGTCCGTATCTCAAGAAGGATAACGGCGACTGCGAGCTGATCGACGTCGACGGCAACAATGTGATGGTCAGTCTCACCGGCGCCTGCATGGGCTGCCAGATGGCGAGCGTCACCGTCTCCGGCATTCAGGAGCGGCTGATCGCCAAGCTCGGCATGCCTATCCGCGTCATCCCCGTCAAAGCAGCCCACGCGCACTGAGGGAACGGCCATGCGTCCAGTCTATCTCGACAATAATGCGACGACGCGGGTCGATCCCGCCGTCGTAGAGGCCATGCTTCCCTTCTTTACGGAGCAGTTCGGCAATCCGTCGTCGATCCATTCTTTCGGCGCGAGCGTCGGTCAGTCCGTGAAAAAGGCGCGCCAGCAGCTCCAGCAGCTCCTCGGCGCCGAGCATGACCACGAGATCGTTTATACGGCGAGCGGCACGGAAGCCGACAATACAGCCATCCTTTCCGCGCTCGAAGCCATGCCGGGCCGCAACGAGATCATCACCAGCGCCGTTGAGCATCCGGCGGTGCTCGCGCTTTGCCAGCATCTCGAAAAAACCGGCCGCGCCACGGTTCATTACATCGGCGTCGACTCGCTCGGCCGCCTGGATCTCGAAGCCTATCGCGCCGCGCTCACCGACAAGGTCGCCCTCGTGACCTTGATGTGGGCGAATAATGAGACCGGCACGATCTTCCCGGTCGAAGCGCTCGCGGAACTCGCCAAGGAAGTCGGCGCGCTGTTCCATACCGACGCCGTGCAGGCCGTCGGCAAGGTTCCGATCGTGCTCAAAGGCAGCGCGATCGACATGCTGTCGCTCTCCGGTCACAAGCTGCATGCGCCCAAAGGGATCGGCGCGCTTTATGTTAAGCGCGGCGCCCGCTTCAAGCCGCTGCTGCGCGGCGGCCACCAGGAGCGAGGGCGCCGCGCCGGCACAGAGAATGCGCCTGGCATTGTCGGCCTTGGCAAGGCGGCAGAACTCGCGATCGCGCATATGGCCGAGGAACAGACGCGCGTGAAGGAGCTGCGTGATCGACTCGAAAGCGCGATCCTGCAGCGCGTGCCGAATTGCTTCGTCAATGGCGACATTCGCGAGCGGCTGCCGAACACGACGAATATCGCATTTGAATATGTCGAGGGCGAAGCGATTCTGCTGCATCTCACACGTCAGGGCGTCGCCGCTTCGTCCGGCTCCGCCTGCACCTCCGGATCGTTGGAGCCGTCGCATGTGATGCGTGCGATGAATGTGCCTTTCACCGCCGCGCATGGTTCGATCCGCTTCTCGCTGTCGCGCGACAACGTTCCGGAAGACGTCGACCAGGTGATCGAGGCGCTGCCGAAGATCCTCGAAAAGCTGCGCGAGCTGTCGCCCTTCTGGGCCGGCGCCAATAAAGGCCCGACCGAGTTCAAGCCGGTCTATGCGTGAGTGAAGCCGTGAACCCCGACTGCCCCCGCATCTTCATCAACGACACGACCCTTCGAGATGGCGAACAGGCCCCGCGCGTCGCCTTCACGGCTCGCGACAAGGTCGCCATCGCGCGGGCTCTGGTCGCGGCGGGGGTGGACGAAATCGAGGTTGGCACTCCGGCCATGGGCCGGGACGAGATCGAGGCGATCCGCGCGGTGATCGCGGAGCGCCTTCCCTGCCGCGTGATGGCCTGGTGCCGTCTCAATCTTTCCGACGTTGAAGCCGCCCTGGCCGCGGGCGTCCCGCATGTCAATATTTCGACGCCGATGTCGCGCCTGCAAATTGGCGTCAAACTTGGCGTCGACGTTGCTACCGTCGCCGAACGCGTGCGCGCGGTGGTGTCCTATGCCCGAGAACGAGGTCTTACCGTCGCCATGGGCGGCGAGGATTCCTCGCGCGCCGATCCGCGCGATATTGGCGTCATTCTGCGCGCCGCCGCGGAAGCCGGCGCCTGGCGCTACCGCTTCGCCGACACGCTTGGCGTGCTTGATCCTTTCTCTGCCTATGAAGCGATCTCCCATGTGCGGAAAGAAACGGACCTGCCAATCGAGTTTCACGGCCATGACGACGTCGGCCTGGCGACCGCCAATACGTTGGCCGCCATTCGCGCCGGAGCGACCCATGCTTCGGTAACCGTTATCGGCCTTGGCGAGCGCGCCGGAAACGCGCCGTTGGAAGAAATTGCGGTCGCGCTGGGACATGTCGCGAGAGGCCGCTCGAATATTCGCATAGACAGACTTCACGCATTGTCGAAGCTCGTCGCGAAGGCCGCGCGTCGACGCGTCGGGCGCGCAAAAGCGATCGTCGGCGCCGACGTCTTCACCCATGAGTCGGGCATCCACGTCGCAGCGCTGCTTAAGGATGCGCGGACCTATCAGGGCATCGATCCGGCCCGGCTGGGGCGCCGCAATACTGTCGTTCTCGCCAAGCATTCCGGCGTTGCGGCGTTGAAGCGTAAAGGCGAGGAACTCGGCTTCGATATCGACCGCGACCTTGCGGCGGCTTTGCTGGCGGAGATCCGTCAGCGCGCCAATGAGAAGGCGGCGCCGATGACGAAGCGGGAGCTCAGAAACTTCTTCCGCAATGCTTGTGGAGGAGCGTCATGACGCTCGTCGCCTCCGCTTCCATCGCGCGCGCCCCGGGGGCCGCCGGCCTTGCCGTGAAACTGCGCGGCGATGTGTCCTGCGTCCTTCAGCGCGATCCTGCGGCCCGCAATTCGCTCGAAGTCGCCCTGCTTTATCCGGGCGTTCACGCTCTCGTTCTCTATCGCCTGGCCAATGGCCTCTGGCGTCGCGGTTGCAAATTTCCCGCGCGTTTTCTCTCCTGGTTCGCGCGGCTCGTCACGAATATCGACATTCATCCCGGGGCGACGATCGGGGAGCGTCTCTTCATCGATCACGGAGCCGGCGTCGTGATCGGCGAAACCGCGGTGATCGAAAACGACGTGACGCTCTATCACGGCGTCACGCTGGGCGGCACCTCCTGGGCGCCCGGCAAGCGCCATCCGACGATCGAGAGCGGCGTGCTGGTTGGCGCCGGCGCCAAGATTCTCGGGCCGATCACGGTTGGCGCGCGAGCGCGGATCGGCGCCAATTCCGTGGTGATCGAGGACGTCGCGCCCGAGATGACCGTCGTCGGCATTCCCGGCCGCATCGTGAAAGTCGAACGCCGACGTTCGGGCGCCGACGGCCGGATTGATCTCGAACATCATCTCATCCCCGATCCGGTCGGCGACGCCATCTCGGTGCTGATCGACCGCATCGATTTTCTCGAGGCTCGCCTTGCGCATCTCCAGGCGCGCAAGAACGATCTTTCGAAGAGCAGCGAAAAGGAGACGAAGCCATGAGCGTGTTCGATGATTTGCGGAAGCTCCATTCCGCCGAGGATTTCTTCGAAGCGCTCGGCGTCGAATACGACCCGGCCGTCGTGCGCGTCGCGCGTCTGCATATTCTGCGCCGCATGGGCGAATATCTCGCCAAGAACGATTTCGACGGCGCGACGGACGAAGAAGCGCGCGCCGCCTGCAAGGAGACGCTGACGAAGGCCTATGAGGATTTTGTCGCCTCTTCGCCCATCGCCGAGCGCGTCTTCAAGGTTCACAAGGACGCCGTCAAGCCGAAAGCCGAGCCCGCGAAGCCTTTCGTGCCCCTTACGACGCTGACCGGCGGCGCCGGCTGATCGAGGAAAAGAGACAATGAAAATCCTCGTCTGCATCAAGCAGGTTCCGGACAGCGCGCAGATCCGCGTTCATCCTGTCACGAACACGATCATGCGGCAGGGCGTGCCCACGATCATCAACCCCTATGATCTTTTCTCGCTTGAGGAAGCATTGCGGCTTCGTGACAAGTTCGGCGGCGAAGTGACCGTTCTGACCATGGGTCCGCCCATGGCGGCCGACTCGCTACGCAAGGCGCTCGCCATCGGCGCCGATCGCGCGGTGCTGCTCACCGACCGCTTCTTCGCGGGATCCGACACGCTGGCGACGACCTATGCGCTGGCGCAAGCGATCCGGAAGATCGAACAAACCTTCGGCAAACAGGATATCATCTTCACCGGCAAGCAGACGATAGACGGCGACACGGCGCAGGTCGGGCCCGGCATCGCCAAGCGTCTCGGTCTGTTGCAGTTGACCTACATCTCAAAGCTCGTCGAATGCAATCCCGAAACGCGCGAGATCGTGGTCGAGCGCCGCGCCGAAGGCGGCGTCCAGGTGCTCAAGACGGCGATGCCCTGTTTGATCACCATGATCGAGGGCTCGAACGAAGTGCGGCGCGGCGCCTTTGACGACTCGCTGCGCGCGGCGCGCGCCGAGATCGTCACCTGGAGCGCGAAGGATGCGGAGATCGAGGATCTCACCAAATGCGGCCTGAAAGGCTCGCCGACCATCGTCAAGAAGGTCTTCGCGCCAGCGCCGCGTTCCGAGAAGGCCGCCTTCGTCGAGCCGCAAAAGACCGCGGGAGATTCCGCCGATGCGCTCATCGAAGCGATCTTCGCGCGTCATCCCACGCTCGAATCCGACATGACCAAGCTTGCTTCCGGACTCTAAGAGGAGCCGACAATGTCCCCGACGCCGCCGCCCGCCACCCGCGCCAGCGCGAAGAAAGAGCTCCCCGAACATTTCCGCGACTACAAGCATGTCTGGGTCTTCATCGAGCAGGAGCGCGGCGACGTTCACCCGGTCTCCTGGGAGCTGCTTGGCGAGGGCCGCAAGCTCGCCGACAAACTCGGCGTGGAGCTCGGCGCCGTCGTGCTCGGCGGGCCAGGCGAGGCCACGAAGGAAGCGGCGGCCGAATCCTTCCACTATGGCGCGGATCTCGCTTATCTTGTTGAACATCCGGCGCTGGCGGACTATCGCAACGAGTCATACGCCAAGGCGATGACGCAACTCGTCAACACGCACAAGCCCGAAATCCTCCTTCTCGGCGCCACCAATCTCGGCCGCGATCTCGCGGGCTCGGTCGCGACGACCTTGCTCACCGGCCTCACGGCTGACTGCACGGAACTCGCGGTCGACGCCGACGGCTCGCTCGCAGCGACGCGGCCAACTTTCGGCGGCTCCCTGCTCTGCACGATCTATACGCTGAACTATCGTCCCCAGATGGCGACGATCCGCCCGCGCGTGATGGCGACGCCCGCGCGCGTCGCGGATCGCGTGGGTCGCGTCGTGCCCTTCACGCCGGATCTTTCCGAAGACGAGATCATCACGAAGCTTCTGCGCTTCATTCCCGACCGCGACTCCAACAAGAGCAACCTCGCCTTCGCGGATGTCGTCGTCGCAGGCGGCATGGGCTTGGGCAGCGCCGAAAACTTCCAGCTCGTCAGGAATCTCGCCTCCGTCCTTGGCGCGGAATTCGGATGCTCGCGTCCGGTCGTTCAGAAGGGCTGGCTCTCTTCCGATCGCCAGATCGGACAGACCGGCAAGACGATCCGACCGAAGCTCTATATCGCCGCAGGCATATCGGGCGCGATCCAGCATCGCGTCGGCGTGGAAGGCGCGGATTGCATCGTCGCCGTCAACACCGACAAAAATGCGCCGATCTTCGACTTCGCGCATATCGGAATCGCAACGGACGCGATCCGCCTTCTGCCCGCGCTGACCGAAGCTTTCCGCGCGCGGCTTTCGCCCCATCAGCGGGATCGACTTGCAGGCTAATGGACAACTTCAATTCGCCAGGCTTGGCGCCGGCGGCATGTGAATGGAGACAGCCATGATCGAAGAACGGTTCGACGCGATCGTGATCGGCGCCGGAATGGCCGGCAACGCCGCCGCGCATACCATGGCGTCTCGCGGCCTCAAGGTTCTGCAGCTCGAGCGCGGCGAATATCCGGGCTCGAAGAATGTGCAGGGCGCAATCCTCTACGCCGAGATGGTGGAGAAGATCATCCCGAACTTCCGCGAGGAGGCGCCGCTGGAGCGCCATCTCGTCGAACAACGCTTCTGGATGATGGGCGACCGCTCGCATACGGGCCTGCAATATCGCAACGACGATTTCAACGAAGACAAGCCGAACCGCTACACGATCATCCGTTCGCAATTCGACCGATGGTTCTCGAAAGAGGTGCAGTCGCAAGGCGCCATCGTCATCTGCGAAACGACGGTGACGGAGCTTGTCAGCGACGCCTATGGCAAGGTGATCGGCGTGCGCACGGATCGGCGCGGCGGCACGATTTTCGCGGACGTCGTCGTGCTTTGCGAGGGCGTCAACGGCCTCCTGGGCACGCGCGCCGGTCTGCGCGCCTCGCCCAAGCCCGAGCATGTCGCGCTCGCGGTCAAGGAAATGCACTTCCTGCCGCGCGAGACGATCGAAGCGCGCTTCAACCTGCATGGCGACGAGGGCGTCGTGATCGAAGCCGCGGGCGTCATCTCCAAGGGCATGACGGGCATGGGCTTCGTCTACACCAACAAGGAGAGCGTCTCGGTCGGCATGGGTTGTCTGGTTTCGGACTTCGCGGCGAACAACGACACGCCCTATGGCCTGTTGGAGACCTTCAAGAGCCATCCGTCCATCAAGCCGCTGCTCGAAGGCTCAGAAGTGAAGGAATACGCCGCGCATCTGATCCCCGAGGGCGGATACAAGACAATTCCTGAACTTTTCGGCGATGGTTGGGTGGTTTGCGGCGACGCCGCTCAGCTCAACAACGCCATTCATCGCGAAGGCTCCAACCTCGCGCTCACCTCCGGTCGTCTCGCCGGGGAAGCGATCTTCCAACTGAAAACCCGTCGCGATCCCATGACGAAGCAGAATCTTGCGCTTTACAAGAAGTTGCTGGACGACAGCTTCGTGATGAAAGACCTCAAGAAATACAAGGATATGCCAGCGCTTCTGCACGCCAATTCCCAAAATTACTTCCTTGCTTATCCGCAGCTCGTCTCGAAAGCGATGGAAAGCTTCCTGCGCGTCGACGGCACGCCGAAGATCGACAAGGAGAAGGCCACCATCGCCGCTTTCGTCAAGGAACGCAAATGGACGGGCCTCTTCGGCGATGCATGGAAGCTTGCGCGCGCCTGGCGATAAGTTGGCGCTGTTCTTGCGTGGTCAAGAAAAAGAATGACGCTACAGGAGAATTCCCATGTCCCTGGCCGCACGTGTCGAAGAGAAGCTTTATCAGAACCGCTACATCGTGGACGCCGGCAAGCCGCATATCGCCATTCGTCCGCATGAAAAACCCTCCGAGAATCTGCTGGCGATGACGCGTATCTGCCCCGCCGGCTGCTACTCGGAGACGAGTTCGGGACAGGTCGAAATCACGCCGGACGGCTGTCTCGAATGCGGCACCTGCCGCGTACTTTGCGAAGCGTCCGGCGACATCACCTGGAACTACCCGCGCGGCGGCTTCGGCGTGCTGTTCAAATTCGGATAGGAAATCCCATGCCCAACGTTACCTTTCAGTCGCCCCTGCTGCACAAGAACCTCACCGTCTATGCGATCGCGGGCGACACGTCGAGCATTCTCGCCGTCGCCGACGCGCATAAGATTCCGATTCCGCACGACTGTCGCGACGGCAAATGCGGTTCCTGCCTGATCGAAGTCGTCACGCTTTCCGGCAAGACGATGGGGTCGGCTCTGACGGAGAAGGAGAAGTCGCAGCTTAAAGCGCTGGGCAAGATCACGGCCGAGGAAATTCGCCTCGCCGAAGTCGACGACGTCGCCCCCAAATATCGCCTCGCCTGCCAATACATCGTCCGCGATCAGGACATTCTCGTGAAGTTCACCGGCGAGCCCGGCGGCGCGTAATCGCGTCGTCGCGCCAAGACGGCCGGGGCGCCGCGCCGCCGACTGCGCCATTCGGGGCCACGCGATGCCGAACGTCACTTTCTCGTCGCCTTTGCTAAGACACGCCGTGACGGTTTTCACAGAGGATGAACAATCCTCCAGCGTTCTCGCGCTCGCCGAGGCGCATCGCATTCCGCTCCCTCACGACTGCCGCGCCGGCGACTGCGGCGTCTGCGCGATCGACGTTCTGACGCTTTCCGGAAGGATGCTCGGCTCCTGTCTCAGCGAAAAGGAAAAGCATCGGCTTTTCGCTATCGGCAAAATAACGCCGGAGGAAATCTATCGGGCGGAAGCCAGCGATGTTGCGCCGCGCTATCGCCTCGCCTGCCAATTCATCCCGCGCTACGAGGACGTGCTCGTGAGGTTCTCCGGCGGAATTCGCCGCGCCTGACATTCAGGCGAGCTTGTCGCCGAACAGGAACTCCATCGCGCGATCGAGCCGGATATGCGGCAGCGGCAAGGGTTCCCTGTCCTTCCCCATCTTGGCGACCGGCGGGCGGAACTTGAGGAAGCGGAACTCCGCTTCTTCCTCATCGAGGGCCAGCGCGTCGCCGCGAAAGACGAGCTTGGGATCCTCCGGCAATTCGCCGGGGAAGATCGCGCCCTCCGCAACGCCGTCGAAGACATCGTCGCCGATGCGCTCGCCTTCGATCGGCGTGCCGACAATGGCCGAAAGCCTCTCACCTTCGTGACGCACAGTCGCCTCGCGCGTCGCGCGGACGGCCGCGAGCGCGATAACGTCGATCGTCGCGCCGACGCCTTCGGCCCTTGAAATGGCCTTACCGGTAAGATGCCGCAGGATCGCTTCCAGCCGGTCGTGGCTCGTATGGTGCAGGTGATCGGCTTTCGTCGCCGCGAAGAGGATGCGGTCGATCTTCGGACGGAAGATTTGCGAGATGAGATTGGAGCGCCCGGTGCGGAAGGCGTTAAGGACGTCCGTCAGCGCATTCTCCAGATCGCGCACCGCCGCCGGCCCCGAATTCAGCGCCGCCAGCGCGTCGACCAGCACGATCTGCCGGTCAAGGCGTGCGAAATGATCGCGGAAAAACGGCTTCACGACGTGAGTTTTGTAGGCCTCGTAGCGCCGCTCCATCTCGCGCCCGAGGCTGCGATAAGGAAGCTCCTCTCCTTCCGCGACCGGCAGCGGCGCGAAAGTCAAAGCGGGCGAGCCTTCGAGATCGCCGGGCATCAGGAAGCGGCCCGGCGGCAGGGTGGAGAGCGCGAAGCGCTCCGTCTTGGCGGCGCGTAGATATTCGGTGAAGAGCTTGGCGAGCTTTTGCGCTGTCGGCTCGGAATAGCGCGCCTTGGGATCGACGCCCGCCGTCGCGCCGCGCCAGTCCGCGGCGATGGGCGCGCGGGCGGCGGCGCTCGCGGCTTCGAGCGTCTCATGCGACCACTCCGCGTAGGATTTTCCAAGCAAAGGCAGATCGAGCAGCCATTCGCCGGGATAGTCGACAATGTCAATATCGAGGCGCGCGCTCTCCTGTCCCATATGGCGCAGGGAGAAGGCCTTGGAATTGAACTCGATCGAGACGCGCAGCTCGGAGATTCGCCGCGTCGATTGCGGCCAGTGCCGATCCTCCCCGCTGGTCAACGCCTCGAGATGCTCCTCATAGGCGAAACGCGGGACGTTGAAGTCCGGTTGCGGATCGAGATGGGCGGAGAGGACGCGCTCCTCCGAGAAGGCGCGGAAAACGGGAAGATGCGCCTTGCGCCCGGCCGCCAGCGCCCGCGTGAGATGATGGACGAGGGACGTAATGAAAACCGTCTTGCCGGAACGGGACAGGCCAGTGACGCCGAGTCTCAGGCGCGCGCCCGAGACGAAATCGGCGAGGCTTTCCGCGGCGACGCGCGTTTCGAACCATATATCAGAAAGCTGCGACGACACGGCGGCTCCGGGAAAGAGACGAAACGGGAACCTCATCTAATCCAAGAGCCGTCATTTTGGGAGAGCAGACCGCGAGCCATCGGCGCGCTCAGGCTGCTGACAAAGTAGCGGCGACGCCCCTCGTGCTTCGAGACGCTTGCTGCGCAAGCTCCTCGGCGTGAGGGGCTTCTTCCTTCGGCGCCAAACAGTTAGGCCTCATCCTGAGGAGCGAGTGCAAGTCGGGTTTTCCCGACTTGCACAAAACAAGAATGTTGATCGCAGCTCGTGTCTCGAAGGACGAGGCCGCCTTGGGAAGTTTGTCAACAAACTGCGCGAACCTTCGGCTCGCTCCATGCCGCTCGAGCCTGAAGGCTCGCGGTCCAAAGGCGCGGCGCGACGCTTTGCCGCGTGCGCCTACCGCTTCGACATGGGAACGTAATCGCGCCGTTTCTCGCCCGTATAGAGCTGGCGCGGCCGGCCGATCTTGGAGCCCGTATCCTCGATCATCTCCTTCCACTGGGCGATCCAGCCCACCGTGCGCGCCACGGCGAAGAGGACCGTGAACATGGCGACGGGGAAGTTCATCGCCTTGAGGGTGATGCCCGAATAGAAGTCTATATTCGGATAGAGCTTCTTCTCGATGAAATAGTCGTCCGAGAGCGCAATGCGCTCGAGCTCCAGTGCGACGTCGAGTAGATCGTCCTTCACGCCAAGTTCGTTCAGCACCTCGCGCGTCGTGCGCTGCATGATCTTCGCGCGCGGATCGTAGTTCTTGTAGACGCGATGGCCAAAGCCCATCAGGCGGAACGGGTCATTCTTGTCCTTCGCGCGGGCGATGAACTGCGGGATGCGGTCCGGCGTGCCGATCTCGGCCAGCATCTTGAGCACGGCCTCGTTGGCGCCGCCATGCGCCGGTCCCCAGAGAGAGGCGATGCCCGCCGCGATACAGGCGAAGGGGTTCGCGCCCGACGAGCCGGAGAGGCGCACGGTAGAGGTCGAGGCGTTCTGCTCGTGGTCCGCATGCAGGATGAAGATGCGGTCCAGCGCGCGGGAGAGAACCGGATTGACCTTGTATTCCTCGCAGGGGACGGCAAAGCACATGCGCAGGAAGTTCGAGGTGTAGTCGAGGTCGTTCTTCGGATAAACGAAGGGCTGCCCGATCGAATATTTATAGGCCATCGCCGCGAGCGTCGGGATTTTCGCGATCATGCGCGTCGAGGCGACCATGCGCTCGACAGGATCCACGATGTTGGTCGAGTCGTGATAGAAGGCCGAGAGCGCGCCGACCGAAGCAACCATGACCGCCATCGGATGCGCGTCGCGGCGGAAGCCCTGAAAGAAGCGGGCCATCTGCTCATGCACCATGGTATGGCGCGTGATTCGGTAGTCGAAATTGGCCTTTTCCGCCGCCGACGGCAATTCTCCGTAGAGCAGCAGATAACAGGTCTCAAGGAAGTCGCCATGCTCCGCGAGCTGCTCGATCGGATAGCCGCGATAGAGCAGGACACCCTCGTCGCCGTCGATGAAGGTGATCTTCGATTCGCAGGAAGCCGTAGAGGTGAAGCCGGGATCGAAAGTGAACATCTCCGTCTCTGAATAGAGATTGCGGATGTCCACGACGGAGGGTCCCATCGTGCCGTCCTTGACGGGCAGGTCGATGGTCTTGCCGCCGATTGTGAATGAACCCTTGCTCTCGGCCATTGCGCACCTCGTTGATCGGCCCCGGCGCCGCGGACGCCGCGCCCAACACGCCTTACTGCTCTCATAGGATTGCGACGCGACGCTGGCAGGCCTTGAAAATTGCACTGTTCGACCGGGGTCGTCTTGTGCAACGCAAAAAAGCTATAGCAACCGCGAAGCCTGTCAAGCTTCAAAGCGTTGCAAAAAGTTCGGCCCGATAGCTTATGGACGGGTCGCCCGGAATGATCTTTGCGGCGCCCCGTCAGTTCTCAAGCGCTCCAGTCGGCGATACGGCCAAGGCTTTCGTCGCGCCCAAGGATTTCAAGCACGTCGAAAATGCCTGGCGAGGTCGAGCGGCCGGTGAGCGCGGCGCGCAAAGGCTGCGCGAGATCGCCGAGCTTGACGCCGAGTTCGACGGAGAGATCGCGCACCGCGGCCTCCGTCGCGGCGGCCGTCCACTCCGGCAGCGCCGCGAGCTTCGGGCCAAGCGCGGCGAGGCGCGCCTTGGCCTCCGGCGACAAAAGCTTTTGCGCCTTTTCGTCCATCGGCAGCGGGCGCCGCAGGAAGAGAAAGCCGGCGCCGTCGACGAGCTCGTTGAGCGTCTTGGCGCGCGCCTTGAGGCCAGGAAGCGCCGCGCGCAACTGTGCGCGTTTTTTGTCGTCGAGCGCGTTCAGCACAGCCTTGCCGCCCTCGAGATAAGGCAGCGTATCGATTAGATTCGAAAATAATTCGTCGTCGGGCGTATCGCGCAGATAATGCCCGTTCATGTTTTCAAGCTTCACGAAGTCGAAGCGCGCGGGCGAGCGATGCACCTGGGCGAGATCGAAGGCTTCGATCATCTCGGGCAGCGAGAAGAATTCCTTGTCGCCCTGACTCCAGCCGAGACGCACGAGATAGTTGCGCAGCGCCTGCGGCAGGTATCCCATGGCGCGATAGGCGTCGACGCCGAGCGCGCCATGGCGCTTGGAGAGCTTCGCGCCGTCCGGCCCGTGAATGAGCGGAATATGCGCGAAGGCCGGAGTCTCCCAGCCCATCGCCTCGTAGATATGCTTCTGGCGCGCTGCGTTGGTGAGATGGTCGTCGCCGCGGATGATCTGCGTGACGCCCATGTCGTAATCGTCGACGACCACTGCGAGCATATAGGTCGGCGTGCCGTCGGAGCGCAGCAGGATGAAATCGTCGAGATCCTTGTTCGGGAAGACGACGCGGCCCTGCACGGCGTCCTCGATCACCGTCTCGCCCGTCTCCGGCGCCTTGATGCGCACCACATAAGGCGCTCCGGCGGGCGCCTCGGAAGGGTCGCGGTCGCGCCAGCGGCCGTCATAGCGCGGCGGGCGCTTTTCGGCGCGCGCCTTCTCGCGCATCTCCTCCAGCTCCTGCGCTGTGGCGTAGCAGCGATAGGCCATGCCCTTGGCGAGAAGCTCATGCGCCACCTCGGCGTGGCGTGCGGCGCGTGCGAATTGAAAGACGGCTTCCCCGTCCCAGTGGAGACCCAGCCAGGACATCCCGTCGAAAATGGCGTCGACCGCCTCCTTGGTCGAGCGGGCGCGATCCGTGTCCTCGATGCGCAGCAAGAAGCGACCGCCGTGCTTCCTCGCATAGAGCCAGCTAAACAACGCCGTGCGCGCGCTGCCGATATGCAGAAAGCCAGTGGGCGACGGCGCGAAGCGAGTGACGACCTCGGACATGGAGTTGCAACGATCCTGTGGGCGACTTTCGCCGTCATTGCGAGGAGCGCTTTCCGAAGCCGGACAGCCCGGCTTCGAGAAATCGACGAAGCCATCCAAGGGCGTCAGGGCTCTGGATTGCTTCGCTTCGCTCGCAAGGACGGCCAGCGGCGAATATTCGGGAGCGCCCCTCTAGCACGCGCGCCGCGCGGGGGAAACAGGCGGCGCGTCACGCCTCCGCCTTCGTCCTTTCCATCTCCTTCGCCTGCGGCTCGTCCACGGCGGAATCGTCCGGCGAGGCGAGCTGGACGATTCCCGTTTCTATCGCCAGTGCGCTCGCCGCGGCGGCGGCCGCGAGCTTGTCGAGTTCCGGCAGTTCGAGAATCGTTTTTGGCGGCTCGGTTTTCGGAGCGATCTTGACGCCCGCTTCGCTCAACCTGCGGTGCAGGTCGAAATGCAGGTCGCTTCGCACGCGCGAGGACTTTTCCACATCCTCGACATAGCACCAAAGCTCAAATTTGAAGCCCGAGGCCTCCATGCCGAGGAACATGACCTGCGGCGCGGGGATGCGCAGCACGCCCTCCTGCGCCCGGGCGGCCACGAGCATGATGTCGCGAATCTGCTCGGGATCGACTCCGGGATGAGGAGAAATCGCCACTTTGATGCGCCCCACCCGGTCGCCGCGCAGCCAGTTTTTGACGACGCCGCTCACGAGGTTGGAGTTCGGCACGATCATGGTCGCGCGATCGAAGGTTTCGATTTCGGTCGAACGCACATTGATCCGTCGCACATAGCCCTGCTCGTCCCCGACCACCACCCAGTCGCCGACGCGGATGACGCGCTCCCAGAGCAGGATGAGGCCCGAGACGAAATTGCTGACGATGGACTGGAGGCCGAATCCGATGCCGACCGACAGGGCGCCGGCAACGATGGCGAGTCTCTCGACGCCGATGCCGAGGCTCGACGCGGCCGTCAGCGTCGCGCCGATGACCCCGGCATAGCCGAGCGTGGAATTGATCGCGCTGCGCAAGCCGACATCGAGCCGGGTCAGCGGCAGCAGGCGCGTATCCAGCCAGCGCCGGAAACCCTGCACCGCCGCCAGAACGACGAGGAAAAGCCCGACCGCCGTGATCGCCGCCGAGGGCGAGACGGTGACGTCGCCGATCTTGAAGGAAAAGAAGGCGCTGCGGACATTCGCGAGAATATCGTTCGACTCGTATCCGAAAGGCGCGAGGGCGACGAGGCCGGCGGCGATCCAGATGAGAATCGTGACGACGCCCGCCAGCAACACGCCGATCGGCGCAAGCCGCTCGCGCTTCACGCCGAGCCCGTTGATCAGGCTGCGGCCGAGGAGCCCATCCGCGGAGAAAGCGTGCTCGGCGCCGCCCGCGCCGACGACGACAAAGACATAGAGCAGGAAGGCGACCGCCCCCGTCCAGGCCACTTGCATGATCACGAAATTGGCGAAGGTGACATACCCCGCCAGGCTGGCGCCGAGGATCAAGAGCAGGCAGAGCTCGCAGATGAGGCGCACGACCATGAGCCAGTCTCGGCCCCTCCCGGTCGCCGCCGCCTCGTCTCCAGCCTCCGCCCGACGCGGCGCGAGCGACACGATGGTCCAGAGCAGCAGCGCCGCCACGGCCATGACCCCGACGCCCCGCGTCACGATGACGACCGGCAGGCTCGCCTGCACCGTCTCCTCAATCTGCTCGATAAGCCGCGTGATTGAAAGAATGACCGCCGCCGTCGTCAGCAGACGGACGGCAAGCTTCGCCAGCCGGTCGCCCGGATCAATGACGCGCCAGTCGGGATGCGTCGGCGCGAAGATCGCGCGGGCGGCCCCGTAGACGAAGGCGACGCGCGCCACCGCTTCGAAAACACGCCGCCAGAGCGGCTCCAGCGTCGCGTCCAGAAGGTCGAAGCCTTCAAGGACCGCGCCGAGCGCCGCCGCGCCGGCGATGGGAACGACGCCTGCGACGAGCGCTGTCCAGGCGGCCGCCGCAGCGCGGCGGATGGGCGTCGGTTTCTGGCCCCCATGATCCCGCGCCAGCACGCGCCGCGACAGGATGAAGGCCGGCGGCAGGGCGAGAAGGATCAGCGCGACGAGCAGGACAAATTCGATTCGACGGCTCTCGACTCGACTGGCGAAATTGGTCGCACGGTCGGCGAGGAAGGAAGTCGCCGCGCTGAAGACGATGGGGGCGTCGGCCCTGGCGGAGCGCCACAGATCGATGGAAAAGAGCCCGTTCGTGCGCAGGAAAAGCGTCTTGGCGAAAAGATCGCGCTGGCGCGCGACGACCGCCACGGATAATTGCCGCGTCTCCAGCAGCATGGCGCGCGCCCGCTTCAGCGTCGCGTCGATGGCGTCGAAGACCCTGCGCTGCTCCACGAGTTCGGCGCTCGCGGCCGCCTCGGCGGAGGGAACGGACTCGGCCGGAGGCGGAGCCGCTTGCATCGTCTTCGCGGCCTCCAGCCTGGCGGGGTCGGGCTTGTTGGCCGGCGGCGGAGAGGCCGGACGCGCGGGCGGCGACGGAACCGCCTTGGCTTGAGCGGGGGGAGCCGGCGCGGGAGCCGGCTGCTCGGCCGGCTTGGCCTCGGCAGGTTTATTCTCGGCCGGCGCCAGCTCCTTCAGCCGCGCCTCCACCGCCGCAAGGCGCGGGGTCAAAGCGTCGATCGTCTCTTCCAGTTCGCGCCGCAACGGCTCCAACCGTTCGCGCAGAAGGCGCAAGGCGCCGTCGTGGAGGTTGGGGTCCTCAAGCGTCTTATGCGCTTCGTCGAGCGTGGCGCGGGTTCGATCGAGCCGGGCGTTGACCTGTTCGAGCGTCGTCGGCGCCTCGTCCGCGCGCGCCATGACAGCGGCAAGCGTGACGAAGAGCGTCGCCAGAAGCAGCGCGAGGGATAGCGTCGGTCTGCGCAACGAGGATCTCCTGAAGGGGGCTGACGCGAGTAAACCGCGAATCGCGTCATTCTTTTGGCGATTCTAGAGGGCGTCGTCGTAATGGCGCACGCGCCCGGCCCTATCTGTCACGCGCCAGGCCCCTTCCCCGTCAGGCTCCAGGGAAGCGACGGGAACCTTCCCATAGCCGCCCGGAATGTCGAGCACATAGGCGGGAAGGCCGATCCCCGTCATGCGGCGCATCAGCTCGGCGTGAATGCGCTTTCCGCGCTCGATGCTGACGCGAAAATGGCCTGTTCCAGGCGCAAGGTCGGGATGATGGAGGTAGTAGGGCCTCACCTGCAGAGACAGCAGGTCGCGCATCAGCCGTTCAAGCGCGTCCGGGTCGTCATTAACGCCCGCGAGTAGAACGGTTTGCGAGAGCAGCGTCGCGCCGGCCTCGCGCAGCCGCGAGATGGCCGCGCGCGCCGCCGGCGAAAGCTCACGCGCATGATTGACATGCAAGGCGACGTAGAGGGCCTTGCCGCTCTCGCGCAGCGCGGCGAGCCGCTCAGGCGTCACGAGGTCCGGCGCGGCGGTCGGCGCGCGCGTATGGACGCGCAGCACACAAACATGAGGAATCGACGCCAGACGCCGCGCGACTGCCGAGAGGCGGCGGGGAGAAAGCATCAACGGATCGCCGCCGGTCAGAATGACCTCGAAAATCTGCGGCGTCGCGGCGATGTAACCGAGCGCGGCCTGCGTCTCCGCCTCCCCGAGCAGATCGCCCTTCCCGCGGCCCACCGTTTCACGGCGGAAGCAGAAGCGGCAATAGACCGGGCAGACCGTGAGGAGCTTCAGCAGCACACGGTCGGGATAGCGATGCACGACGCCCGGAACCGGACTATGCGCCTCGTCGCCGATCGGGTCCGCCAGTTCGGCGGGAAGCGTCGCCAGCTCCCGCACGTCGGGCAGAAATTGCCGGGCAATCGGGTCGGCGGGGTCGGCGGGGTCGATCAGGCGCGCGGCTTCCGGCGTCACCGCCACGCTGTAGCGCGCCGCGACGCTGGCGAGCGCCTCTTCGCCGCCCGGCAGAAGGCCTGCGGAGGTCAGGTCGGAAAGCGATCGGAGCGTCTTGCGGAACATTCGACTCTGGCTGTGTCGCGCCATATGAAATGGCCGAGGCTGCTCCATATCGGCGCGGGAGCACAATCGCCACCCCATCCGGACGGCCCCGGTCACGCCGTCCCGCGCTCCGCGACGGGCGTCCAAAGCACCTGCTCGATCCGCTCCGCGCCGGTCGCCAGCATGACGAGACGGTCGAAACCGAGCGCCACGCCGGAAGCCGGCGGCATCTGGGCCAGCGCCGACAGGAAATCTTCGTCAATCGGGTAGCGTTCCCCGTAAATCCGCGCCTTTTCCGTCATTTGCGCCTCGAAACGACGGCGCTGCTCCTGCGGGTCGGTTAGCTCCGCGAAGCCGTTCGCCACTTCAACCCCGCAGATGTAGAGCTCGAAACGGTCGGCGAAGCGGGGATCGTCCTCGCGCGCCCGCGCCAGCGCCGCCTCGCTCGCGGGGTAATCGGTGAGGATCGTCGGGCGCTCGCTCCCAAGACGGCCCTCCACCTTTTCCGACAATATCTTGCTGAAGAGGTCGGACCAGGCGTCGTCCTCGGCGACGCGAATCCCGTCCCGCGCAGCCGCTCTGGCGAGCCCCTCGCGATCGCCCAGCAGCGCCTCGAGATCCACGCTCGCATAGCGCGCGAAGGCCTCGCAGACGGCAACGATCTCCGGCTCCGCGAATGGGTCGCAGGTCCGTCCCCGCCAGGAAAAATCGCTTGCCCCCGCCGCCCTCGCGGCGGCTGCGGTCAGCCCCGCGCAGTCTTCGTAGATCCGCAAGGTCGGCTCGCCGGCGCGATACCATTCGAGCATGGTGAACTCGGGATGATGCAGCGCTGAGCGCTCGCGGTTCCGGAAAACCCGCGCCAGCGTGAAAATCCGCTCCTCTCCCGCCGCCAGCAGCTTCTTGCAGGCGAATTCAGGGGATGTATGGAGATAAAGCCGGCTCCGGGCGTCGTCCCCGCCAATCAACTCTGTGGAGAAGGCCGAAAGATGCGTCTCATTCCCGCCCGAGACCTGAAGCGCGGCGGTTTCAACCTCGGTAAACCCTTCCGCCGCGAAAAAACGCCGCGCCGCGGCGGTTATCGCGCCGCGCGCCTTGAGAAACGGCTTGCGATCGGCGTAAACATCCGGCGCCCACCAGGGCGAAACGCGCGTCATGCGCCCTCCCAAACTTTTGAGCATGTCCGATGGGAAACCAGTCTCGCTTTTCCAGGACATGCTTGGCGAGCGCCGATTGCTCACGCGCGCGAAATATGGTCTTACCCCGTTCATAGACCAGCCCGGCCGAAGCCGGCAATGAACGCGAGCCGGCGCGCCGGCAAGAAGGAACCGAACCTGTGAAAGTCATCGCCAGCTCGATTCGCAAGGGCAATATCATTGAGCGTGAAGACGGCCAGCTTTACGTCGTGCTGACCGCCGAAAGCTTCTTCCCCGGCAAGGGCACGCCGACGACGCAGATCGACATGCGCCGCCTCTCCGACGGGGTGAAGGTCTCCGATCGATACAAGACGACCGAGCAGGTGGAGCGCGCATTCGTCGAGGATCAGGACTTTTCCTATCTCTACAATGACGACGACGGCTATCACTTCATGAATCAGGCGAACTACGAGCAGATCGCCGTCCCGGCGGATACGGTCGGCGATCAGGCCCAGTGGCTGCAGGAGGGCATGCAGTGCATCCTCTCCATCTTCAACGGCGTCGCCGTCGGCATTCAGCTCCCGGCGCGCGTGACGCTGGAGATCGTCGAGACCGAGCCGGTCGTGAAGGGCCAGACGGCGTCGTCCTCCTACAAGCCCGCGAAACTCTCCAACGGCGCCCGCGTGATGGTGCCGCCGCATATCCAGACCGGCACGCGCGTCGTCATCCAGACGGAAGACGGCGCCTATGTCGAGCGCGCGAAGGACTGATCGCCCAATCGCCGCCGGGGCGTTTCGCCCCGGCCGCCCCTGCCCCGCCTCATTGTTGCAGGAAGTCGCGCAGCTTCTTTTCGAGCGCGTCTTCGTCTTTGAGCTCACACTCCCAAACGACGAGCGCGCGCCAACCGAGCTCGGACAGACGCGCGAGATTTGCTGCGTCGCGCCCACGGTTGCGTGCGATTTTCGCGCGCCAGTAATCGGCGTTGGCCTTCGGCATCCGCGTCCCGCGCGCGCAATCATGCCCGTGCCAGAAACAGCCATGCACGAAGATGGCCTGCTTGCGCCCGACATAGGCGATGTCGGGATTGCCGGGAATGTCCTTGCGATGCAGGCGGTAGCCCGGCGCGAAGAGCCGTAGCAGCGCGCGCACGGCGCGTTCAGGGGAGGTATTGCGCGACTTCACCGCGCGCATGATGGCGGAGCGCTTGTCGGGGGTCTCCTCGCTCTTCAAAAACGCCCCCTCCCCAGCCCTGCCCGTTTTGCGGAAGAGGACGCAGATCGCCGCCTTTGAAGCTCACGCCAACGCCATTCGCTTCGCGCCGTCCCCTCCCCGCAAAGCCGGAGAAAGGGAGCGAGCGGGTTACGCCGCGACACGAATGACGCAGGCCTTTAACAGCGGCTCGACGAGATGCGCCGCAATGTGCCGCACCGCCGGAACGACGACGCCGTCTCCTGTCAGGTGATAGGCCTCATTGTAGCGGCGCGGCAGCGCGTAATCATCGGGCAAGCCCATGAGTCGCGCGGTCTCGCGCGCCGAGATCAGCCGCGAGCGCACCCTGCCGTTTTCGACGACCAGCACGAATTGTCGACTCGAACCGCCGGCCGGCGTCCGCAGGCAACCCGCGATGTCGTCGAACCGCGCCTCGGCGCGCTGGATTTTCTCGCCGTTTTCATATCGCGTGCGGCGATAGAGCGTGCCGACCACCCTATCGCCCGCACGCTTCGCTTTGTCGACCTTTGCGAGGTTCACCGCGCTCATCATGCCGAGCAATCTTTGCGTCTTCGCAGCATCGTGCCAGCATACGCCTTCGGGCGCGTCTTCGATGACGTCCGCCAGCGTCGTGTCCCGTTGAAGCGGCGCGGGCAAACGCCACCAGAGCCAGACGGCTTTCAAATGTCCGGGCAGACGCCCGAAAGCCGAAACCAACGCGCGCGTGAAAAACGGAGATCCTTCCGTCATTGCGGGCGGCGCTAAGCAATCCAGAGCCTCATGCCCTTTCCCGGATTGCTTCGCGGGCTTCGCCTCCTCGCAATGAGGGGGATACGTAGGGAGCAAAGCCGAAACCGCCACATCCTCCCTCACAGCTACAATGAACAGACGCGGCCGCGACTGCGGTAGGAACAGCGCCGCATCGATAACCAGCGCGCCGAATTTATAACCTTCCGCAGCCAGCGCTGCGCAAATGGACTCGAAATCCTTCCCGCCATGCGAGGTCAGCGCGCCGCAGACATTTTCGAGCACGATCGTCGCCGGGGCGCGCCCTTCCTTGCACAGCGCCTTCATCAATTTCCAAAATGGCCAGAACGTCCCCGAGCGCTCGCCCTTCAGCCCCGCGCCGGCGCCCGCGAGCGAAAGATCCTGGCAAGGGAAGGACGCCCAGCCGAGATCGGCGCGGCTGGGCAATTGATCGGTCGTGAGCTCGGCCACGTCGCCGACATGCAGCGCCTCGTCGCCCCAGTTGCGGCGATAGCACTCGGCTTTCTTGGCGTCGAAATCATTGGCGAAGAGGCAGCTCCATCCTTCCCCCAGCCCCGCGCGCGCCATGCCGCCGCCGGCGAAGAATTCGTAGAAAGTGGGTTTGGCGGACATCTCACGACTCGGGTTGCGTGACCGAGTTTAGCCTTTTTGCAAGGATTCGCGAACGGCTCCGCGCCTCATCCTACCCTCGCTCACGCGAGGGTCGGACAAGGCGGCGCGCGCGCTACGCCGACACCACCATCACATGAACAATCGGCTTCTTTCCCCAGACCGAGTTCACCGCGCCGCGCACCGAGCGCTCTATGGCGGTCGAGACCGTGTCCGCGTCGCGCCGGCGGGCGCGCGGCAGACCCTCGAAAGTCGCGAAAAGCGCCTCGTCGATGACCTCGCCCATATCCTCGCCAAACTTTCCCTTTCTTGGGACGCCGGCCGTCACGACATCCGGATCGCCGACCAGTTCGCCCTTCCTGTCGACCGCAAGCGCGATCGACACGACGCCCGCAAAAGAGAGCTTGCTGCGCTCGCGGACCGCGCCGTCATCCTCGCTGATGACGACGTCGCCGTCCTTCAGCAGACGGCCGTGCGGCAATTGATTGACGATGGCCGGGGGGCCGGGCAAAAGCTGAACCATGTCGCCATCGCGCGCGGAGACCACGTGCTCGACGCCGCGCGCCTTTGCGAAGGCGACATGCTGCGTGAGATGGTGCGCCTCGCCATGCACCGGCACGGCGAATTTCGGCCGCACCCAGTCATACATCTGCGCGACCTCGCCGCGGCGCGGATGGCCGGAGCAATGGACGAGGTGATCGTGATCCGTAATCACCTCGACGCCCAGATTGCAAAGGTTGTTGATGACCCGATGCACCTCCCGCTGATTGCCCGGAATGGTGCGCGAGGAGAAAATCACCCTGTCGCCCGCGGCGAGCTTGATCGCGGGATGATCGTTTTGCGAGGCGCGCATCATCGCCGCCCGCGGTTCGCCCTGACTCCCGGTCGCAAGGACGAGCACCTTCTCACGAGGAAGGTTTGGCAGCATGTCAGGCGAGTGAAAACCCGGAAGCCCGTCGAGATAACCGCAGTCGCGCGCCACCTGAACGACGCGATCCATGGCCCGCCCCGCGATCACCACAGTGCGTCCGCAAGCCTGCGCCGCTTCGGCGATGGCGCGCAGGCGGGCGACGTTGGAGGCGAAGGTCGTGACGATCACCCGGCCGGTCGCCTCGGCGATCAGCGGCTTGAGCACGCGCGCCACGTCGCTTTCGGAGAAACTGTCGCCCTCGCGCAGAATATTCGTGGAATCGCAGATCAGAACGTCGACGCCGTCGCTCCCGAGCGCACGCAGACGGGCTTCGTCTATGCGATTGCCAACGCCCGGTTGCGGATCGATCTTCCAATCGCCGGTATGCAGGGCCGTTCCGAGCGGCGTCCTGATCGCGAGCGCGTTCGCCTCGGGGATGGAATGTGCGACGGCGATATACTCAACCTTGAAGGGTTCGAGGTCGAGCACGACCCCGGCATTGACAATTTGGATGTCGATATTGGGCGCGCCCGGCTCGTTGAGGCGGCGAACCTCAAGGAGCCCCGCCGCGAAAGGCGTCGCGAAAACCTTGCATTTCAGCTTGGGCCATAGCGTCGCGAGCGCGCCGATATGGTCTTCATGCGCGTGCGTGATGCAGATTGCGACGAGGTCCCTGGCAATCTTCTCGACGAAGGCGATATCGGGGAAGACGACGTCGATCCCCGGCAAATCCGCCCCCGGGAACCCCAGGCCGCAATCCACCATCAGCCATTTGCGCGCGTTCGGCGTCCCGTAGCCATACAGCGCGAGATTCATCCCGATCTCGCCGACGCCGCCGAAAGGAACGAAAACAAAATCAGGCTGGGGAGCGGTCGTCATGCGCGCGCCCCTTCCGCCTTTCGAGGTCCGAGAAGAACATCCCCGGCTTCAATGGCCCGCCGCCCATCTGCGGTGTCAAGAACGAGGCGGCCCGTCAAATCGATCGTCTCGAAGCGTCCTTCAATCGTCTCCGATGGCAAGGCCACCCGAATCTCCTCGCCGAGCGCGGACGCCGAAGCCAGCCATTCCGTCCGTATGCGCGCGAAGTCTTCGCCGTTTCGCCAAAGCGCGATCACATCCGAAAGCGCGTCGGAGAATTTTTCAAAAAATGACTCAACGGAGGCCGCCGGTCCAAGCTCCGACAGAGCGCGCGCCGGATATGGAAGTCCGTCGGGCGCATGCGCGATGTTGACGCCGACGCCGATGATCGCGGTGGGGAGGGGCGAGGCGTTGACGCATTCGAGCAGAATGCCGCCGAGTTTCCCCCCATCGAACAAAAGATCGTTCGGCCATTTCACCTGAAAACGGTCTTGCCCCGTCGCGGCGCGCAGCGCCCGGATCGCAGCGACGCCAGTGACGAAACCGAGCTCCGGCGCGGCCCGAACCTCCGGGAAATCGCTGAAGACAAAACTCGCATAGAAATTGCCGGCGGGTGAAATCCATTCCCGCCCAAGGCGCCCCCGCCCCTTCGTCTGGCGGGAGGCGACGATCCAGAGAGGTCCGCGCTCGCCCGACTCGATCAGGCGACGCGCCTCCTCATTTGTGGAGTCGATATCGCCGAGACTGAGAAGGCGAACGCCGCGAGCGCGCGCAATATTGCCCAGATGCACGCGCTCACCTCATCAGAACAGCGATTTGGCGGCGGCCGTCGCCGCATTCATGATCGGCGCCGGATAGACCCAGAAGCCGAGCATCGCGACAGCCGACGCCGAGAGGATTGCGCGCACCGCGAAAGGCGAGCGGTCGAAGCCCGGCGCAGGCTCGTCGAAATACATGACCTTGACGACGCGCAGATAATAGAAGGCCGCAACCGCGGAAGCCAGCACGCCGACGACGGCGAGCGGATAAAGCCCCGCATCCACGGCCGCCAGCAGCACGTAGTATTTCGCGAAGAAGCCAGCGAGCGGCGGAATGCCGGCCAGCGAGAACATCAGCATGGCCAGAAAGAACGCCATGAGGCCGTTCGTGCGCGACAGGCCCGCGAGGTCCGAGATGTTCTCAACATTGCGGCCGTTAATCCGCATGGCGAGGATCGCCGCGAAGGAGCCGAGCGTCATCACGAGATAGATGGCGAGATAAATAATGACGCCCTTTACGCCCGCCTCATTGCCGGCGGCGAGGCCAATCAGCGCGAAGCCCATATGGCCGATCGAGGAATAGGCCATCAGGCGCTTGATGTTGTTCTGGCCGATCGCCGCGAAGGAGCCGAGAAGCGTCGAGGCGATCGCGAGGAACACGACGATTTGCCGCCACTGCGACGTAATCGCCGGGAAGGCGGTGATGACGACGCGCGCGGTGATCGCCACCGCCGCCATCTTGGCGGCGGAGGCGAAGAAGGCGGTGACCGGCGTGGGCGCGCCCTCATACACGTCCGGCGTCCACATATGGAACGGAGCCGCGGACATTTTGAACGCGAGACCCGCGAGGAGGAAGACGAGGCCGAAAATCACGCCGACCGGCGGATGCTCCGTCACCGCCTGGGCGATGCCTGCGAAGGATACCGTGCCGGCGAAACCGTAAAGCAGCGACGAGCCGTAAAGCATCATGCCCGAGGACAGCGCGCCCAGGACGAAATATTTCAGACCCGCTTCCGAGGCGCGGCCGTCGTCGCGCGCGAAAGCCGCCATGACATAGAGCGCAAGCGACATCAACTCGAGGCCGAGGTAGAGCGCGATGAGGTTGTCGGCCGAGATCAGCAGCATCATGCCGAGCGTCGAGAGGATCACCAGCACGGGATATTCGAATTTCTCGAGTCCGTTGCGCTGGAGCCAGTCGACGGACATCAGGATCGACGCCATGGCGCCGACGAGGGTCAGCACCTTCACGAAACGGGAGAAGGCGTCGTCCATGAAGGCGCCGTCGAAAACGGACACATCGGCGTGTTTGCTGGACAAGACGATCGCGAGAACCGCGAGCCCGAGCACGCCGACCGCCATTTCATCGACAAGGCTGAACCCCCTCTCGCCACGGAACGCCCCGATGAGGATCAACAGGATGACGCCGATGGCGAGAACGAGCTCGGGGAGGAAGTGCTGTCCGAGTTCTGCGAAGAAAGACATTTCCACCGTCCGTCAGTGGGCCGCCGCGGCGAGCTTCACCGCATCTAGAAAGGCCGTGTGGGATTGAATGAGGTTGTCGACCGAGGCCTGCGTCGAGGTCAGGATTTGACCGGGCAGCACGCCATAATAGATCGTCAGGGCGATGAGTGGCGCGAAGATCAGCATCTCGCGCGGCGTGAGGTCAATGATGTCCTTCAGGCTCGCCTTCTCCAGGGCGCCGAAGACGACGCGGCGGTAGAGATAGAGCGCATAGGCCGCCGAGAAAATCACGCCGCTTGTGGCGATGAGCGCAACCCAGCTATTGGCCCTGAAGGCGCCAGTGAGCGACAGAAACTCCCCAATGAAACCCGTCGTGCCCGGCAGGCCGACATTGGCCATGGTGAAGAGCATGAAGACGAAGGCGTAGATCGGCATACGGTTCACGAGGCCGCCATAGGCCGCGATCTCGCGGGTATGCATGCGGTCGTAGATGACGCCGACGCAAAGGAACAGCGCGCCCGACACGAAGCCGTGCGAGATCATCTGGAACATCGCGCCCTGCACGCCCTGCGGATTCATCGTGAAGAGGCCCATGGTCACGTAGCCCATATGAGCGACGGACGAATAGGCGATGAGCTTCTTGATGTCCTCCTGCACCAGCGCGACGAGCGAGGTGTAGACGATGGCGATCACCGACATCGCGTAGACGAGCGGCGCGAAATAGACCGACGCGTCCGGGAACATGGGCAGCGAGAAGCGGATGAAACCGTAGCCGCCCATCTTCAGCAGGATCGCCGCCAGGATGACCGAGCCTGCGGTCGGCGCCTCGACGTGGGCGTCGGGCAGCCAGGTATGCACCGGCCACATCGGCATCTTCACCGCGAAGGAGGCGAAGAAAGCCAGCCACAGCCAGAACTGCATATCCTTCGGGAAGTCGGTCGTCAGCAGCGCCGTAATGTCGGTCGTATGCGCCTGATTATACATCGCGAGGATCGCAATCAGCATCAGGAGCGAACCGGCGAGCGTGTAGAGGAAGAACTTGAAGCTCGCATAGACGCGCCGTTTGCCGCCCCAAATGCCGATGATCAGGAACATCGGGATGAGGCCGCCCTCGAAGAAGAGGTAGAACAGCACGAGGTCCAGGGCGCAGAAGACGCCGACCATCAGCGTTTCGAGCACGAGGAAGGCGATGAAATATTCCTTCACCCGCTTCGTGACCGACTCGAAAGAGGCGAGGATCGAGAAGGGCATGATGAAGGTGGTGAGGAGCACCAGCGGCATGGAAAAGCCGTCGACTCCCATCTTGTAAGTCAGGCCCGAGCCGAACCAGCTCTTCTCTTCCACGAACTGGAAGGCGGCGTTTGACGGATCGAAGCCCACCCAGACATAGACCGACAGCGCGAAGGTCGCGATCGTCGTGAGCAAGCTCGCCCAGCGGATGTTGCGAAGCGTCGCTTCGTCCTCGCCCTTCTGCGTGAGCAGGAAGGCGGCGCCGACAAGCGGTAGAAACGTAAGGCCGGTAAGAATGCCGAACCCGAACATCAGCGCAGCCCTCCGGCGACGTAATAGGTGATGATGGCGGCGACGCCGATCAGCATGGCGAAGGCGTAGTTGTAGATGTAGCCCGTCTGGAGCCGGACGGCGATCTTCGCGCCGTCCGCGACGCGCGCCGCCACGCCGTCGGGACCGAGCCCGTCGATGATGGCGCCGTCGCCGCCCTTCCAGAACAGACGGCCGATCGCGAAGGCGGGCTTCACGAAGACGGCGTCATAGAGCTCGTCGAAATACCACTTGTTGAGCAGGAACTGGTAGAGGCGCGGGAAGGCGGCTGCGAGCTTCTGCGCCAGGCCCGGCTTGAGCACATAGACGTAGAGCGACAGCAGGAACCCGAGAACCATCATGCTGAAGGGCGCGAAGCCAACCCAGCCCGGAATCTCATGCCGCGCATGCAGAATGTGGTTGTGCTCACCCGTGAAGATCGCGCCCTTCCAGAACTCGTCATAGGCGTGACCCGCAAAGTCCGGCTCGAAGACATAGCCCGCGCCGATGGCGCCGGCAGCCAGGACAGCCAACGGGATCAGCATGACGAGCGGCGACTCATGCGGCGCGTGATCGCCATGGCCATGGCCGTGATCGTCATGCGCATGGGCATGATCATCATGGGCATGATCGCCATGGCCTTCGGCATGCGCCAATTCGGCGGCCGTCGGCTCGTCATGCGAGTGGTCAAGCGCCACTTCGTGCTCCCGGCGATGACCGAAGAAGGTCATGAAGACGAGGCGCCATGAATAGAAGGAAGTGAAGCCCGCCGCGACCACCGTCGAGATAAAGCCGATCAGGGCCGCCGTGCTGTGCTCGCTGGCCGCGTAAGCCGATTCGATGATGCCGTCCTTCGAGAAGAAGCCGGCGAAGCCGATTTCCGTATGCGGAATGCCGACGCCAGTCAGGGCCAGCGTGCCGATCGTCATCATGGCGAAGGTGAAGGGAATGTCCTTCCGCAGCCCGCCCATGTTCCGCATGTCCTGCTCGTGATGCATCGCGTGGATGACCGAGCCGGCGCCCAGAAAGAGCAGCGCTTTAAAGAAGGCGTGGGTGAAGAGGTGGAAGATGCCGAGCGAATAGGCCCCGACGCCCTCGGCCACGAACATGTAGCCGAGCTGCGAACAGGTCGAATAGGCGATGACGCGCTTGATGTCGTTCTGCACCAGACCGACCGTCGCGGCGAAGAAGGCCGTCACGGCGCCGATGACCGTGACGAAGGCCGCCGCATGCGGCGCGTGCTCGAAGACGGGCGACAGGCGGGCGACCATGAAGACGCCCGCGGTAACCATGGTGGCGGCGTGAATGAGAGCCGAGACAGGGGTCGGGCCCTCCATCGCGTCCGGCAACCAGGTGTGCAGGAAGAACTGCGCGGATTTGCCCATGGCGCCGATGAAGAGCAGGAAGGCCGCGATTTCCAGCGCGTCGACATTCATGCCGAACACATGAATAGGCTTGCCCTCGAGGCCGGGAACGGCGGCGAAAACTTCGTTGAAGGAAAGAGACTGCGTCAGTTGGAAGATGAGAAAGATGCCGAGCGCGAAACCGAAATCGCCGACGCGGTTGACCACGAAGGCCTTGATGGCCGCGGCGCAGGCCGACGGCTTCTCGTACCAGAAGCCGATGAGCAGGTAAGAAGCGAGACCGACGCCTTCCCAGCCGAAGAACATTTGCACCAGATTGTCGGCCGTCACCAGCATGAGCATGGCGAAGGTGAAGAGCGACAGATAGGCGAAGAAGCGCGGACGCGACGGATCCTCGTGCATGTAACCGATCGAATACAGATGCACGAGGCTCGACACGGTCGTGACCACGACGAGCATCACCGCCGTCAGCGTGTCGACCCGCAACGCCCAGTCGACTTTGAGCGCGCCGACCGTCATCCAGTTGGCGAGCACCGGCGCGAAGCCCTGATTATGGCCGAGCGCCACGTCGAAGAAGGTGATCCACGAGAGGACCGCGGACGCGAAGAGCAGGCCCGTCGTGACGAGCTCCGAAGGGCGCGGCCCGATCTTGCGCCCGAAGACGCCGGCGATCAGGAAGCCGAGCAGCGGCAGGAAGACGATTGCTTGGATCATCGCTTTGGATCAGCCCTTCAGCTCATTGATGTCTTCGACCGCGATGGTGCCGCGGTTGCGATAGAAGGCGACGAGGATCGCGAGGCCGATGGCCGCCTCCGCGGCGGCGACGGTCAGCACGAAAAGCGCGAAGACCTGGCCGACGAGATCCCCGAGCGCCTGCGAAAAGGCGACGAAGTTGAGGTTCACCGACAAGAGGATCAGTTCAACCGACATGAGGATGACGATGATGTTCTTGCGGTTGAGAATGATGCCCGCGACGCCGAGCGTGAACAGGATCGCGGCGACGACGAGGTAATGCGTGAGGCCGATGGTCATGGACTTTCCTCGTTAAACGCCGGTCCGGAACGGAACTTTCTTAATCTCGACGACATTCTTGGCGTTGCGCGCGTTCTGCTCTTCGATCTTCTGGCGCTTGACGTTTGGCTTGTGATGCAGCGTCAGCACGATGGCGCCGATCATGGCGGTAAGCAGCACCAGCGCCGACGCCTGGAAGAAGATCACGTATTTCGTGTAGAGCACCTGGCCGAGCGCCGCCGTGTTGGAGACGTTCGAGGCAATCGGCGTCTCGACGAGGCTTCTGGCGCCCTCCGCCGGCTGCCAGCCGATCGCAACCATGCCGAGCTCCGCGAGCACCACGACGCCGACGGCCGCGCTGATCGGCAGATATTTCGCGAAACCCTGCTTCAGTTCGGCGAAGTCGACGTCGAGCATCATGACGACGAAGAGGAAGAGCACCGCGACCGCGCCGACATAGACGACGATCAGCAACATCGCCAGGAATTCGGCCCCCGTGAGCAGGAAAAGACCCGCGCCGTTGCAGAAGGCGAGGATCAGAAACAGCACCGAATGCACCGGATTGCGGGCGAAGATCACCACGCAGGCCGACGCGATCATGATCGTCGCGAAGAGGTAGAAAAATACAGCCGCCACGGCCTCGTCCTCTCATCATGAGCCGCTGCCGCGGCTCGCATTCCTTCCTTACCGGTAAGGCGAATCCAGCGCGATGTTCCGCGCGATCTCGCGTTCCCAGCGGGCGCCGTTCTCGAGCAGGCGCTCCTTGGTGTAGTAAAGCTCCTCGCGCGTTTCCGTCGCAAATTCCTGATTCGGTCCCTCGACGATGGCGTCGACCGGGCAGGCCTCCTGGCAGAAGCCGCAATAAATGCACTTCACCATGTCGATGTCGTAGCGCGTCGTGCGCCGGGTGCCGTCATTGCGGCGGGGACCCGCCTCGATGGTGATCGCCTGCGCGGGGCAGATCGCCTCGCAGAGCTTGCAGGCGATGCAGCGCTCCTCGCCGTTCGGATAGCGGCGCAGGGCATGCTCGCCGCGGAAGCGCGGCGATTGCGGGTTGCGCTCGTGCGGATAGTTGATCGTCGCCTTCGGCTTGAAGAAGTAGCGCATCGAGAGCCAGAAGGCGCTGACGAACTCCGACAGGAAGAGCGACTTGGCGGCTTGGTCCAGTCTCATGACTTAGCTCGCGATCAGGCCGGGGCCGAACTGCAGCGCCGCGGCGACGACGATAACCATGGCCAGCGAGATCGGCAGGAACACTTTCCAACCGAGGCGCATCAGCTGGTCGTACCGGTAGCGCGGCACGAACGCCTTCACCATGGCGAAGAAGAAGAAGAAGAAGCTGACTTTCAGGATGAACCAGATCACGCCCGGAACCCATGTGAAGGGCGCGATATTGGCGGGCGGCAGCCAGCCTCCGAAGAACAGGATCGTCAGCAGCGCGCACATGGTCACGATCGCCACATATTCGGCGAGCATGAACAGCACATAGGGCGTCGCCGAATATTCGATCATGAAGCCCGCGACGAGCTCCGACTCCGCCTCGACGAGGTCAAAAGGCGGACGGTTCGTCTCGGCGAGCGCCGAGACGAAGAAGATGATAAACATCGGGAACAGCCGCAGCCAGTACCAGCCGGCCATGCCGTATTGGGTGTCCTGCGCCCTGACGATGTCGGTCAGGTTCAGCGACCCGGCGCAGAGCAGAACCGTGATGATGACGAAGCCGATCGAGACTTCGTAGGACACCATCTGCGCGGCCGAGCGGAGCGCCGAGAGGAACGGATATTTCGAGTTTGACGCCCAGCCGCCCATGATCACGCCGTAAACGCCGAGCGACGACAGCGCGAAAATATAAAGGATGCCCACATTGATGTCGCCGACGACCCAGCCGTCGGAAACCGGGATGACCGCCCAGGCGGCGATGGAGAGCGTCGCCATGATGAAAGGCGCGAACAGGAAGATGCCCTTGTTCGCCGTGTCCGGGATCACCGGCTCCTTCAGCGCGAATTTGATGAAATCCGCGAAGCTCTGGAGCAGGCCCCAGGGGCCGACCACGTTCGGACCGCGGCGCAACTGCACCGCCGCCCAGATCTTGCGGTCGGCGAGAATGACATAGGCCACGTAGATCAGCAGAACGACCGCGATCAGCACGCTCTTGATAATGGCGAGCAGAACGGGGCTTTCCGCGAGGAAGGCGGTGATGGCGTTGATCCAATCGCTCACGTCTTTGCTCCTATTCCGCCGCCTGGGCCAGCTTGCCCTGCGCGAGGGCCGAGCATTCGGCCATGACCCCCGAGGCGCGCGCGATCGGATTTGTGAGATAGAAATCTCCGATGGCGGAGACGAAAGCATCCTTCATCGCGACCGCCGGGCGATTGGCGAGCCTGGCGACGTCGTCCGCCTGTCCGGCCTCGATCTGGTCGATGCGGGCGAAATGCGGATGCGCCGCAACGAGCTTCCTGCGCAGCTCTCCGACGGAGTCGAATGGCAGCGGCTGGCCGATGACGGCCGAGAGCGCACGCAGAATCGCCCAGTCCTCGCGGGCCTCGCCCGGCGGGAAGACGACCCGCGAAGCGAATTGCACGCGGCCTTCCGTATTGGCGTAAAGGCCCGATTTCTCGGTGTAGGCGGCGCCCGGCAGGATCACGTCCGCGCGATGCGCGCCGCGGTCGCCATGCGTGCCGATATAGACGACGAAGGCGCCCGGCTCGATTGCGATCTCATCCGCGCCAAGCAGAAATAGCAGGTCCATGGCGCCGGCCTTGGCCATGTGCCGCGCGTCGAGGCCGCCCTGGGCCGGCGTGAAGCCAAGGTCGAGCGCGCCGACGCGCGCAGCGGCCGTATGCAGTACCGAGAAACCGTTCCAGCCCTCAGTAATGCCGCCAAGCTTCTGCGCCGCCTGCGCGGCGAGCGCGAGAATCGCGTCCCCGTCGGGACGTGCAAGCGCGCCCTGGCCCACGATCGTCAGCAGCTTGCCGACCGGCTTTGACTCCTGAATGAAATGCAGGAGCGAATCCGCGCCCGCGCCGAGATAGTCGTAGCCATAGGTCAGATCGGCCTTCTCGCCCACCAGCGAGACCTTGAAGTCGCCCTTTAGCCAGCGCTTGCGGATGCGGGCATTGAGGACGGGCGATTCCTTGCGCGGATTGGCGCCGACAATCAGCAGCGCGTCCGCCTGGTCGATGCCGGCGACCGTCGCATTGAAAATATAGGACGCGCGGCCGAATTTCGGATCGAGCCTGGCGCCGTCCTGGCGGCAGTCGAGATTCGGCGAGCCGAGCTGCTGCATCAGCAGCTTCAACGCGAAGATCTCTTCGGCGGCCGCGAGATCGCCGACGATGGCCCCGGCGCGGGCCGGCGCGGTCGCCTTGCGCTTGGCGGCGATCAGGTCGAACGCCTCCTTCCAGGAAGCCGAACGCAGACGGCCGTTCTCACGCACATAGGGACGATCCAGGCGCTGGGTCTTGAGACCGTCGACAACCTGGCGCGTCTTGTCGGAGATCCACTCCTCATTCACCGCGTCGTTGACGCGCGGAAGGATGCGGATGACCTCGCGTCCCCGCGAGTCCACGCGAATCGCCGAGCCGAGCGCGTCCATGACGTCGATCGTGTCGGTCTTCTGATATTCCCACGGACGGGCGCGGAAGCTCTGGGGCTTGGGCAGCAGCGCGCCGACCGGGCAGAGGTCGGCGACATTGCCCTGCAGCTCCGACGTCATGGCGCTTTCGAGATAGGTCGTGATCTCCATATCCTCGCCGCGGCCGATGGCGCCCATATCGCCTGTGCCGGCGACTTCCGCCGTGAAGCGGACGCAGCGCGTGCAGTGGATGCAGCGATTCATCTCGGTCTTGACCAAGACGCCGATATATTTGTCTTCGACCGCGCGCTTATTTTCATGGAAACGCGAAGAGTCGCCGCCAAAGGCCAGCGCCTGGTCCTGCAGGTCGCACTCTCCGCCCTGATCGCAGATCGGGCAGTCGAGCGGATGGTTGATGAGCAAGAACTCCATCACGCCTTCGCGCGCCTTCTTGACCATCGGAGACTTGGTGAAAACTTCCGGCGGCGCGCCGTTCGGACCCGGACGCAGATCCTTGACCGACATGGCGCAGGAGGCCTGCGGCTTCGGCGGACCGCCCTTTACCTCGACGAGGCACATGCGGCAATTGCCGGCGATCGACAGACGCTCGTGGTAGCAGAAGCGCGGCACCTCGGCGCCCGCCTCCTCGCACGCCTGCAACAGCGTGAATTCGGCCGGAACGTCCACTTCGACGCCGTCGACGAGAATCTTTGTCACTTCGCTCTCTCCGAAGTCTCGACGCGCTTGTTCATGTTCACTCCGCCGCCTCGCGCACAGGCTCCGGGTGCGGATTGGCCGCGTAGGAATCGATGCGCTGCTCGATCACGTCGCGGAAATGGGTGATGAGGCCCTGGATCGGCCAGGCGGCCGCGTCGCCGAGCGCGCAGATCGTGTGGCCTTCGATCTGCTTCGACACCTCGAAGAGCATGTCGATCTCTTTCTTGTGCGCGCGGCCTTCGACCATGCGCTGCACGACGCGATACATCCAGCCCGTGCCCTCGCGGCAGGGCGTGCACTGGCCGCAGCTTTCGTGCTTGTAGAAATAAGACAGGCGCGCGATGGCGCGGATGATGTCCGTGGACCTGTCCATGACGATCACCGCCGCCGTGCCGAGGCCCGAACCGAGCTTCACGAGACTGTCGAAATCCATCGGACAGTCGATGATCTCATGCGCCGGAACGCAGCGCACCGACGAGCCGCCGGGAATGACGGCGAGCAGATTGTCCCAGCCGCCGCGAACGCCGCCGCAGTGGGTGTCGATGAGCTCGCGGAAGGAGATCGACATTGCCTCTTCGACGTTGCACGGCCGGTTGACATGGCCGGAAATCGAAAAAAGCTTGGTGCCGGTGTTGTTCGGCTTGCCGATGCTGGCGAACCAGCTCGCGCCGCGGCGTAGGATGGTCGGAACGACGGCGATCGACTCGACGTTATTGACGGTGGTCGGGCAGCCATAGAGGCCGACATTGGCCGGGAACGGCGGCTTCAGGCGCGGCATGCCCTTCTTGCCTTCGAGGCTTTCGATCAGCGCCGTCTCTTCGCCGCAGATATAGGCGCCCGCGCCGTGATGGACGTAGAGATCGAAGGGATATCCGTGGACATTGTTCTTGCCGATGAGGTTCGCCTCATAGGCTTCGTCGACCGCCTTCTGCAGTGCGATGCGCTCGGCGATGAATTCGCCGCGCACATAGATGTAGCAGGCATGCGCGCCCATCGCGAAAGACGCGACCATCGCGCCCTCGACCAGCGTATGCGGGTCGTTGCGCATGATCTCGCGGTCTTTACACGTGCCGGGCTCGGATTCGTCGGCGTTGATGACGAGGTAGTGCGGCCGCTTCGGGTCGACCTCCTTCGGCATGAAGGACCATTTCAGGCCCGTCGAGAAGCCCGCGCCGCCGCGGCCGCGAAGGCCCGACGCCTTCACTTCCTCGATGATCTTGTCGCGGCCTTTGGCGAGGAGCGCCTTGGTGTCGGCCCACTGGCCGCGCGCGCGGGCGCCGGCGAGCGAACGATCGCCCAGGCCGTAGAGGTTCGTGAAAATGCGATCGGAATCGGAGAGCATGGTTTTCTTTCCCTCCGCTTATTTCTTGCCGTAGAGCGAGGTGAGGCTGGTGAGCGCTCCCTCGGGCTCGGAGGATTCGCGGCCCTTCTGCGAACCGGTCTTCACCGGACGGCCGGCGGCGAGATCGTCGAGAAGCTTCTCGAAATTCTCGGCCGTGAGGTCCTCGTAATAATCGTCGTTGATCTGAACCATCGGCGCGTTGCAGCAGGCGCCGAGGCACTCGACCTCGAGCCAGGAAAAGAGGCCGTCGGCCGTCACCTTGCGCTGCGGGCCGACCTTGCGCTCCAGCACCTTGATCAGATCGTCCGAGCCGCACAGCATGCAGGGCGTCGTGCCGCAGAGCTGGATGTAATACTTACCGACCGGCTCCAGATTGAACATGGTGTAGAAGGTCGCGACCTCGAGGACGCGGATCTTCGGCATGCCGAGCAATTCCGCGACCTTCTCGATCGCGGCCTGCGGAAGCCAGTAATCATTCTGCTTCTGCGCCTGCCACAGGGCGGGCACGACCGCCGAGGCCTGGCGGCCGTCGGGATATTTTGCGATCTGCTTTTCGAGCCACGCCATGTTTTCCTGCGTGAACTCGAAGCTCTCGGGCTGTTGCTCGGCGAGACGACGGACGGACATTAGCGATCGACCTCCCCGAAGACGATATCGAGCGAGCCCAGGATCGCCGAGACGTCGGCGAGCATGTGGCCCTTGCACATGAAATCCATGGACGACAGATGCGCGAAGCCCGGCGCGCGGATCTTGCAGCGATACGGCTTGTCGCCGCCGTCGGAGACCAGATAAACGCCGAATTCGCCCTTGGGCGCCTCGACCGCCGCATAGACTTCGCCGGCCGGCACGTGGAATCCCTCAGTGAAGAGCTTGAAGTGCTGGATGAGCGCTTCCATCGAGCGCTTCATCTCGCCGCGCGAGGGCTGCGTGATCTTGTGGTTCGGCGTCAGCACCGGGCCCCGGCCGTCGGCGCGCAGCAGCTTCTCGACGCATTGCTGCATGATGTAGGTCGACTGGCGCATCTCCTCCATGCGGATGACCGCGCGGTCGTAGCAGTCGCCGTTCTTGCCGACGGGAATGTCGAACTCCATCTCCTCGTAGCACTCATAGGGCTGCGCTTTGCGCAGGTCCCAGGCCGCGCCCGAGCCGCGCACCATCACGCCGGAGAAGCCCCACTTCCAGGCCTCTTCCAGCGAAATGACGCCGATGTCGACGTTGCGCTGCTTGAAGATGCGGTTCTCGATGAAGAGGCCTTCGAGATCGTCGCAGACCTTGAGGAAGGGATCGCAGAAGGCGCCGATGTCCTCGACGAGCTGGTCCGGCAGGTCGCGACCAACGCCGCCGGGACGGAAATAGTTGGCGTGCATGCGCGCGCCGCAAGCGCGCTCGTAGAACACCATGAGCTTTTCGCGCTCTTCATAACCCCATAGCGGCGGGGTGAGCGCGCCGACGTCCATCGCCTGCGAAGTGACGTTCAGCAGATGAGAAAGCAGACGGCCGATCTCGGCGTACAGCACGCGAATAAGCTGGGCGCGGCGCGGCGCTTCGATGTCGAGAAGCCGCTCGATGGCAAGGCAGAAAGCGTGTTCCTGATTCATCGGCGCGCAGTAATCGAGCCGATCGAAATACGGCACGTTCTGCAGAAAAGTGCGCGCCTCCATCAGCTTCTCGGTGCCGCGATGAAGGAAGCCGACATGCGGATCGACGCGCTCGACGACTTCGCCGTCCAGTTCGAGGATCAGGCGCAGAACGCCGTGCGCGGCCGGATGCTGCGGGCCGAAATTGATGTTGAAGTTGCGCAGGCCCTGATCGGGCTTCGTGGAGGCAACAGTCGTGTCTGTCATTATTCGCGTCCTTGCGCCGCGTCGGCAGTCGGCAGTCGGGCTTCGGCAGTCGGATTTGGAGACCGCTGGATCGATCGGATCAAGCCACGCAACATTTTCCCGACGCCTTCTGATTTCACGAGGATGGCGTCGGCGCGCGCATCGGCGATCAACCCAGTCCCGTTCGAGAGCAGCACATGCGTTTCCAACTCCTTCAAGGAGCCTTGAGCGGTACGAAGAAAGTTCACGTAATGGCCAGCGCTATCGCGGCCATGCCCTTCCGCAACGTTTGCGGCGATAGAAGAAGCCGCGCGCCTGATCTGCGACGTCAGGCCAAACATTTCCTCCCTGGGAAAGCCTTTGGTCAAAGCGTAGCACTCCACCGCGAGATCCATTGCTTCTTTCCACACGCGCAGATCGCGATACGATCTGATGCTTTCCTCTTTTGGCCGAGGATCCACGTCGACCGCCTTTTCCGACCGCCGACTGCCGAGTTACGACTGCCCCTTCGCCTTCTCGTCGCCCGGGAGGTCGTATTGCACACCCTCCCACGGCGAGAGGAAATCGAAATTGCGGTATTCCTGCTGGAGGCGGACCGGCTCATAGACGACGCGCTTGCGCTCGTCATCGTAGCGGACCTCGACAAAACCCGTCATAGGAAAGTCTTTGCGCAGCGGGTGGCCGTCAAAGCCGTAGTCGGTCATGATGCGGCGAAGGTCCGGATGGCCGGCGAAAATCACGCCGAACAGATCGTATGTCTCGCGCTCGTACCAGTCGGCGCCGGGAAACAGCGGAACGAGGGAATCCACGGGCGCGTCTTCGGCCGCCGGCGTCTTGATGCGGATGCGGCGATTGTGCTTGGGCGACTGAAGATGCGCGACCACCTCGAAGCGATCCTCGCGCTCGGGATAGTCCGCCGCCGTCACGTCGACAATATTGACGAAGAGACATTCCGGGTCGTCGCGAAGATGGGCCGCCGTCTCGATCCAGCGGTCGCGCGCGACGGTGAGCGTGAGCTCGCCATAGGCGACCTTCACATCCGTCACCGCGCCGGGAAGAGCGCCGCTGATCCGCGCGCCGAGAGTTTCGAGTTCAGCAGTCATTTCTGACTTCCCTTTAAACACGCGCATCGTCGCGCCCCTCTCCCCGCTTGCGGGGAGGGGGAATGACTTACCGCTCGATCGTGCCGGTGCGGCGGATTTTCTTCTGCAGCAGCAGCATGCCGTAGACGAGCGCCTCGGCCGAAGGCGGGCAGCCCGGCACATATACGTCGACCGGGATGATGCGGTCGCAGCCGCGCACCACCGAATAGGAATAATGGTAGTAGCCGCCGCCATTGGCGCAGGAGCCCATGGAGATGACGTAGCGGGGCTCCGGCATCTGGTCATAGACCTTGCGCAGCGCCGGCGCCATCTTGTTGGTCAGCGTGCCGGCGATGATGATGCAGTCCGACTGGCGTGGGCTCGCGCGCGGCGCGAAGCCGAACCGCTCGAGATCGTAGCGCGGCATGGCCGCCTGGATCATCTCGACGGCGCAGCAGGCGAGGCCGAAAGTCATCCACATGAGCGAGCCGGTGCGCGCCCAGTTGATGACGTCGTCGGTCGCGGTGACGAAGAAGCCCTTGTCGGCGAGCTCTTCGTTGATCTGAAGGAAGAAGGGGTCGTCCGAGCCGACCGGCTTGCCGGTGCGGGGATCGATCAGGCCCTTGGGTTCGGGAGCGATCAGCGTCGTCATCAGTCCCACTCCAGCGCGCCCTTGCGCCATTCATAGACAAATCCGACCGTCAGCACGCCGAGGAACGCCATCATCGACCAGAAGCCGAAGGCGCCCGCCTCCTTGAAGGCGACGGCCCAGGGGAAGAGAAAGGCCACTTCCAGGTCGAACACGATGAAGAGCAACGACACGAGATAGAAGCGCACGTCGAATTTCATGCGCGAATCGTTGAACGGATTGAAACCGCACTCATAAGCGGAGAGCTTCTCGGGATCCGGCGCCTTGAAAGCGAGGAGGAAGGGCGCGACGAGCAGCGCGCCGGCGATGACGGCGGAGAGCGCCATGAAGATCGCCAGCGGCATATATTGTTCGAGCAGCATCGGCATTGGGTCGTGTCCGGTCGGTCCGACGTTGCGGCGGGGCGAAGGCCGCTTTCGCGGGAGCTCACAAAGTTGGAAAAGCTCCAGGCCGCGGGTTCCGTAACAAAGCCCCTTGTGCAAAGCAAGAGACAAGCGCGGTCGGTCTGACGTTATGAGCGGATTCGTCGGGAAAATGGCGAATTATCAGGCGCCTTGCCGAGTGGTCGCCACGCAGTCGGAGACAAAGGCGGCCGCCGCCATTTCCTTGAATCGCGCCTCCCGCCGGGCCAGCGCCTCCGCGTCTTCGCCCCAGGCCCGCATCTGAAAGTCCTCGTCGATATGGGCTGCCGCCCAGGCAGCCGCAAGGTCAATTTCGTTCAAGGACTTGGCGAGAGCGAGAATCAGCGAGCCGGTGAGCGTCGTCATGACGTGAAGCGCGGCGAGCCGCAGCGCCGCGCCGGGCCCCTCCCCCACATCGGCGCGAATGGCGGCGGAGAGCGCCTCAATCGTCGCCGCGGGCTGGGCGGCGAACGCCACCCCCTCCGCGAGCGTCAGCCTCGCGCCGAGCCTGTCGCGCGCGAAGGCGAGGAGCGGGTCCCAGGCGGCCCTTTGCGCCGCAGCAAGGCTTTCGGGCTCCCCCGCCCGATAGCAGATCATGTCGGAGCCGGCATATTTCACGAGCTCCGCCTCGACCGCCTCCATTTGCTGGGCGACGCCGTCGATCGTGGTATTGACCAGCTTTGTCAAAGGCATGGCTGCGGGGTCGATTTTCTCGCCCTGCGCCGCCCATTCCGCAGCGAGCGCCTCGGCGAGCTCTCGCGAGGGAACGACGACCCGGCGCTTAGCGGGGGTGTTGACCGGACGGCCGTCGAGAAGAATCGAGAAGCCGCCCTCGGCTTCGCCGACCGTCGCCTGCTTATAGAAGCGCTTGGGCAGCGGGCGCGCCGGGTCGCGCGCGGCCTTGACGGGGTCGCGCTCGCTCTCGGGGACAAAGAAATCGGCGTCGAAGCCGGTGGGTTCGTTGGGCATTCTGTCACTCCCTGCCCCGTCATGCCCGCGCTCGTCGAGGGCGTCCAAGCGATGAGGCGTCGGCGATTTCACCAATCCGTTCCGAAAGTCCCGGCGTGAAGGGCCGGGATAAGCCCGGCCATGACGGAGAAAAGGTCGGCGCCTGACGATTAGGCGTCCGGCGCGTCCTCGATCGGGTCATATTGCTTCACGTCAAACCCGAACGTCTCCCAGCTCTTCCGCATATGCTCCGGCAACGGGGCGGCGACGTCCAGCACGCCGCCCCTGGGATGCGGCAGCACGAGGCGGCGCGCCAACAGATGCAGCTTGCGCTCAAGCCCCTCCGGCAGGGCGCGCAGCGGATCGCGGCGGCGCACCTCGTCCTCGGGCCGGCGCCCATATTTCGGATCGCCGAAGATCGGATGGCCGATCGCCTCGGCATGGGCGCGGAGCTGATGGGTGCGGCCGGTCAGCGGCTTCATGGAGAGCCAGGCGCATTTCGGCGCCACCTTGTCGACGATGGCGTAATAGGTGAGCGAATGCCGGGCGTCGGCGTCGCCATGCGTGGCGATTCGCATTTTCTCCAGGTCTCGCCCCGCCCCGCGCGCCTTTTCCATGCCGGCGCCCTTGGCGAGATAGAGCGAAATCCGCCCTTGAGAGGGCTTCGGCACGCCCTCGACCAGCGCCCAGTAGATTTTCTTGGCCTGCCGGGAGCGGAAAATCTCTCCCAGGTCCGCCGCCATGCGGCGGGACTTGGCGATGAGCAGCACGCCGGACGTATCGCGATCGAGCCGGTGCACCAGCACGGGCCGCGAATCGCCCTTGGCCAGCGCCTCCAGCATGCCGTCAATATGACGCTTCTGGCCGGAGCCGCCTTGCGTCGCGAGGCCGTAAGGCTTGTTGAGGACCATCAGGTCCTTGTCCTCGAAGAGGGTCATGGCCCGGATCGCCTCGGCGTCCTCGGGGCTGGCGCGCTTGACGGCGGGGGCTGCGGGCACCTCGATCCTGAGAGGCGGGACGCGGACCTTCTGGCCCTCCTCAAGCCGCGTCGACGTCTCGACGCGCTTGCCGTCCACGCGCACCTCGCCCTTTCGGCAGATCTTGGCGAGATGGGAGAGCGCGAGCGTCGGATAGCGCCGCTTGAACCAGCGGTCGACGCGCATCCCCGCCTCATCCTCGGTGACGGCGGTCGTGGTCACGCCCGCGCCTTTGGCTCCGGGCGCGCTCATGCGGCGCCTCGGGGGCGCGTAAGGGCAAGGAAGGACGGCATGCGGCCTTATGAACTATCCGCCACCCGTTTGTCGATGGACCGCTTCCTTCGAGACGTCGCCTCCGGCCGCTCCTCGGGATGAGGAAACCTTCCCCCGATCGCCCCGAGATCCTTGTCGCGGCGGTTCGCCCTCCGTTAATCTCTCGCGCACCCTTTCCGCGAGAGTCCCGACATGCGAGAACGTTCCGGCGAAGCATTTCTGTATGATCGCGCCATTCTCGATTCGCGCATCGCCTTCGTCACCGCCAGCTTCCTTCTCGCCTATGGCTTCACGGCGCTGCTCGACCGCGTGGGCGCGCCGGAGCGCTTCGTGGCGGCGGCGCCGCCCTGGTTCACGCTGCTCGCGCTCGCCGTAATCGGCTTCCTCCTGCATTCCATGCGGGTCTCCTTTTATTATGCCGGCGCCCGGGCCGTGCCGGCGGCCTATTCGGGCTTCGCCAACGCGGCCGTCGCGGTCGCGCTGCTGCTGCCTTTCGCGACGCGCCTCGCGGGGCGTTCCTGGGGGATGGGGATCGTCTTCGGCGCCTTTCTCGGCCTTGCGGGCGCGGCCCTCTTTCTTGCGCCGCTCTTGCGCAAGACGGGCGCCTTCTCGCTTTCGGGCCTGCTGGCCGTGCGCTTTCCGGGCGCGGCGCCGCGCTTCGGCCTCATCGCCGCCGTGGGTCTGTCGTCGGCCCTCCTCGCCATCGCCGGCGGGCAGATCGCCGTCGACGCGCTGGTCGACCTCACCGGCGCAGGCCGAGTCTTCGCGGCTTTCGCCGTGGCGGCGGCGGGGATCGTCATAGCGGGTCCCGGCGGGCTCGGCGGCGCCGTCTGGGCTGCGGCGGCCGCCGGGGGGGTGGCGCTGCTTGGTTTCGGCTGGCCCATCGCCGCGCTGGGCTTTCAAGGCGAATTGCCCGTGGGCCTGCTCGGCGGGCCGGGCTGGTCGGAGGCCGCGGCGCTCCTTGCCGATTGGCGCCTCATGCCGCCCCCCATGGGACTGGCGGTCGAGCTCGGGGCCACGCTCGCGATGGCCATGGGCGTCGGCGCGCTCGCGCCGGTTCTGGCCCCCGCCGTGACGACGGAAAGCGCCGACGGCGCGCGCGTGTCGGGCGTGGCTGCGTTGGGCTGGAGCCTCATCTTCGCCCTGCTGATCGCGGCCGCCGTCGCAGCCTCGGCGTTGAGCCTCGCCGGCTCCGTCGCTGGCCAGACGGCCGAGCGGCTGCCGGAGCCCGTCTACGCCGCGAGCGGACGCGGCCTCGTCCAGATCTGCGACGCCAGGGCCCGCACGCCATCGCAAGCCCAGCGCGCCTGCGCCGCCCAGAAAATCGCGCCCGGAACGCCGCTGCGCCCGGTAGACGTGCGTCCCGTGGATGGCGACTATCTTCTCGGCGCCCTCCCAGGCGCGACCGATCTCGGCGCGGCGGCGTCCGGCCTTCTCGCCTCGGCCATCGTCGCCTTCGGCCTCGCCCTCGCCGCCATGGGCCTGCAGGCCTGCGGCGCCGCGGTCGGGCACGACGCCCTTTACCGCCTCCGGGGCGAGGTCGACCTGACGAGCCGGCGCCTCGCCATTACGCGCTTCGCCCTCGTCGCTCTCGCGACCGCGAGCTATGCCGCAAGCGTCACGCAAATCGTGACGCCAGGCGGGCTCATCGGCCTCGCGCTCGCCATCTCCGCCGCCTGCGTGGCGCCGGCGCTGGCGCTCGTCTTCTGGAACCGCGCCGGCGACCGGGAGGCGCTGGCCGCGCTCGCCGCCGGCGCGGTCGGGCTCGCGACCGCGCTCATTATCGCGGGGCCGGCCCGCAAGATCGAGGCCTACGCCCTCTCCGCGCTCGCCGGCGCGACGCTCGCCATGGCGGCCGGCCTCCTCTCCGGTCTCGCCTCGCGCCGCGAAAAGCCCGAGGCGGACGCCTTCGTGCGCCGCCTTGTCCATGGCGACGGCGAGATCGTCGCGCCCGACAAGGGCGCCTGATCAACGACCCTCGGGCGTGGTCTTGCCCAGCGTGACCGGCCTGTCCTTGCCGCAAACGAAACCGCGCGCATGTTTGTCCGCGATTTCGCGGGCGAGTTCGTTGGCGTCCGGATTGGCGCGCGCGTCGACATAGCCGACATGGCAAACCGCGCCGGGCGGCAGACGTGTGACGACCAGCATCCGGCCGTTCGCCGTGTTCCTGTCGATCTCGGCGGGCGTCTTGTAGCTCCAGCGCATGATCGTGGCGAAGGGCTTGCCGTCGGCAAGCCGCCATTCGATCGTTCCCTTGTAGAAGTCGTTGAACGGCCCGAGCGTCTCGCCCGCCGCCGGCTCGTCGGCCGCCTTTTTCCCAAAGCTCACATACATGCGCTGATCGCCGGCGCCGAACCACATTGGCACGCCTGCATAGCCCCTGCAGCGCCAGTCGCCATAATCCTCCTCGACGCGGCCTTCGCGATGCTTGCACTCCTTGCGCACGTCGATCTGGGTGTAGGCCGACGTGATATCCTGCGCATAAGCCCCTGAAGCGGCCAGGCAAAAAAATAAGCGGAACAATAGGCGTCTCATGAATCTTCTCCTCGGGCCAAGATTGGCGCGATCGCCCCGGAACGCCAAATGCGCTGGCTCACAGGCGGGCGTTCTGATAAGTGCGCCGTTCGGCGAGCGCGCCTGAAGCGGCTCGAACGGCCTGACGGGCCAGGGCTATCGCATTTGACCGAGGACGGATCTGGCGAAGGCGTCGGACCATCCCGAGCGTTTTCGCTTCCGGCGGATGGAGATTTCGGGCCGTGAGCGTTTGAGGACATTGAGGGCGAGCTTGCGGATGGTCGCGAGATTTTCCGCCCCGTTGTCCTTGCGGTTACGGGCCCTGTCCTCGTCGAAGGTCACGTCCAGCACCCAGTGCACGCCGTTCTCGATGCTCCAGTGGGCGCGGACCGCCCTGGCGAAAGCTTCGGCGGACAGCTTCGCGGAAGACAGGTAATAGCGGCAAGATCGCGTGGTCCTGCCCTCGCGCTCGACCCTTGCATCGATCCGCCCGATGGTCGAAAGCCCCGGCATCGCCGGGCGATCCTTGTCGCCCTTTGGAAACAGCCAGCCGACATCGTGAACGACCGCGTGGCGGCGCGTTTCCACCCGGCCATGATCGGCGTCCGTCGTCTCGAAGGTCTCGGCGACGACGGACGCAGGGTCGGCGAAAAACGTCTCGACATCCTCGAGCGTCGCCGGGCGATTGGCCTTGAGCGCGAACAGCCAGTCGCCGCCGCGATCGAGCACTTTCTGCGCCGTCGGGGCGTTGCAGTGGATGGCGTCGGCGGTCACCAGCGCGCCGGTCAGGTCGAGCAGGTCGATCAGCGCCCGCGCCGCGGTGATCTCGTTGCCGCCGTCCGTCACCGCCTTCTGGCCGATGACCAGCTTGGCGTCGGCGGCGAAGGCCGTCACCACATGCAGCGCCGAGGCGCCTTTGGCCTTGTCGAAGGAGCGGCGCAGCGTCTTGCCGTCGATGGCGACGACGCCGGCGCCATCCTCTCCCAGCGCCTCCAGAAAGCGCCCGAAACAGGCTGCCAGCGCCTCCGGATCGATCTGCCGGAACAGTCGCGAGAACGTGTCGTGGCTCGGCAAGCCGTTCTCAAGGCTCAGGAACTCCCGGAACAGCTCCTCCCGGTCCTCCGCGAAGTCGGCAAATTCGACGCAGCCCTCGCAGCCGCAGATCGACGCCGTCAGCGCAATCATCAGAATATCCAGCAACTCGTGACGGGTGGCGTTGCCGCTCCGCGGATCGGGAACATCCCGCAAGATCGTGATCAACAGGCTCATCGGCTCCTCGCGAATCAGAACCAATGACAGAATCCATTCCAACGCCCCGCGCTACCTCATTTCGTCAAATGCGATTCCCCTGCCTGACGGGCGCGGCCCCCTATCCTTCCCCGCGATTTCTGCTATAAGGCCCCCGCACGCCCGGCCCCGCCGGGCGGCGCCGCTTTGTGCGACCTCGCTGGACGACATCCCGGCCTTGGCCGCTCCTTGCGGAGAACTCCCAACACAAAGGAAAAGACGGATGTCGATCACGGCCGAGCGCAAGCAGGCGCTCATCAAGGATTACGCCACCAAGGCGGACGACACGGGTTCGCCCGAGGTTCAGGTTGCGATCCTCACGGAGCGCATCGTCAACCTCACCGAGCACTTCAAGACGCATGTGAAGGACAACCACTCTCGTCGTGGCCTGCTGAAGCTCGTTTCGCAGCGCCGCCAGCTCCTCGATTACGTAAAGAAGCGGGACGAAGCCCGCTACAAGACCCTGATCGAGCGGCTCGGCATTCGCCGCTAAACACGCGTTTCGAAGGCGGCGCGACGCAAGCGCCGCTTTCGCTTTTCGGACCGCGAGCCTTCAGGCTCGCGGTCCAACTGGTCGGCGGCATGGGGCCGCCGCGCCAAACGCCGGCGCATAACCGTCATGGCAGGATCGCCGGATGCTGCGTGGTTGCAGAGTATGATCGTCGCCCGCAGCCTCTCGCCGTCTTGCTCATGACGAACCGCCGGTTCATCAGAGAAAGACAAGGTATGTTCCAAATACACCGCGAAGAACTCGACTGGGCCGGCAGGAAGCTCGTCCTCGAGACCGGCAAGGTCGCCCGTCAGGCCGACGGCGCCGTGATGGCGAGCTGGGGCGAGACCACCGTGCTCGCGACCGTCGTGTCCGCCAAGGCCCCGAAGCCGGGCCAGGACTTCTTCCCGCTCACCGTCAACTATCAGGAAAAGGCCTTCGCCGCCGGCCGCATTCCGGGCGGCTATTTCAAGCGCGAGGGTCGTCCCTCCGAGCGCGAGACGCTCGTCTCCCGCCTCATCGACCGCCCGATCCGCCCGCTCTTCCCGGACGGCTACCGTTGCGACACGCAGGTCATCGTCACCGTTCTTTCGCATGACCTCGAAAACGATCCCGACATTCTCGCCATGGTCGCCGCCTCCGCCGCCCTGACGCTTTCGGGCGTCCCCTTCATGGGCCCCGTCGGCGGCGCGCGGGTCGGCTATGTCAATGGCCAGCTCAAGCTCAATCCGACCATCGAGGAGATGAAGCTCTCCGAGCTCGACCTCGTCGTCGCCGGCACGCATGACGCGGTGCTGATGGTCGAGTCCGAAGCCAAGGAGCTTTCGGAAGAGACCATGCTCGAAGCAGTGATGACCGGCCATCGCGGCTTCCAGCCCGTGATCGACGCCATCATCCGCCTCGCCGAGCGCGCCGCCAAGGACCCACGCGATCTCGTGGTTCCGGACCACTCCGAAGTCGCGGCGCTCGTCTCCAATATCGCCGAGGCCGAGCTGCGCGCGGCCTACAAGATCACCGTCAAGCAAGACCGTTACGCCGCCGTCGACGCGGTGAAGGCGAAGGTCTTCGCGGCGATCTTCCCGGAAGGCGAGACGACGAACTTCACCAAGGAAGAAGTCGCCGAGGTCTTCAAGGAGCTTCAGGCCAAGGTCGTCCGCTGGAACATTCTCGACACGGGCGTCCGCATCGACGGCCGCGACGTGAAGACCGTGCGCCCGATCGTCGCCGAAGTCGGCGTTCTGCCGCGCACCCACGGCTCCGCGCTCTTCACGCGCGGCGAGACGCAGGCGCTCGTCGTCGCGACTCTCGGCACGGGCGAGGACGAGCAGTTCGTCGATTCGCTCGAGGGCACCTATAAGGAGCGCTTCCTTCTCCACTATAACTTCCCGCCTTACTCCGTCGGCGAGACGGGGCGCATGGGCTCGCCGGGCCGCCGCGAGATCGGCCACGGCAAGCTCGCCTGGCGCGCCATCCGTCCGATGCTGCCGGCGGCGGCTGAGTTCCCCTACACGCTGCGCGTCGTCTCCGAGATCACCGAGTCGAACGGCTCCTCCTCCATGGCGACGGTCTGCGGCACGTCGCTCGCTCTGATGGACGCCGGCGTGCCGATCAAGGCGCCGACCGCGGGCATCGCCATGGGCCTCATCCTCGAAGGCGAGCGCTTCGCGGTTCTCTCCGACATTCTCGGCGACGAGGACCATCTCGGCGACATGGATTTCAAGGTCGCGGGCACGGCGGCGGGCGTGACCTCGCTGCAAATGGACATCAAGATCGCCGGCATCACCGAAGAGATCATGCGCGTCGCCCTTGGCCAGGCCAAGGAAGGCCGCTTGCACATTCTCGGCGAAATGGCGAAGGCCATCACGTCGTCGCGCGCCGAGCTCGGCGAATTCGCTCCGCGCATCGAGACGATGAAGATCCCCACCGACAAGATCCGCGACGTGATCGGCTCGGGCGGCAAGGTCATTCGCGAGATCGTCGAGAAGACCGGCGCCAAGATCAATATCGAGGATGACGGCACGGTGAAGGTCGCGTCCAGCGACGGCAACTCGATCAAGGCGGCGATCAACTGGATCAAGTCCATCGCCTCCGACCCGGAAGTCGGCATGATCTATGAAGGCACGGTCGTGAAGACCGCCGACTTCGGCGCCTTCGTCAATTTCTTCGGCGCCAAGGACGGCCTCGTCCACATCTCGCAGCTTTCCAAGCAGCGCGTCGCGAAGACGACGGACGTCGTGAAGGAAGGCGACCGCGTGAAGGTGAAGCTGCTCGGCTTCGACGACCGCGGCAAGGTCCGCCTCTCCATGCGCTCCGTCGATCAGGACACCGGCGAAGACCTCGACGCCAAGGAAAAGGCCGAGAAGGAAGCCGCCGCCAGCGCCGCGACGGGCGAGTAATCGGCCAAGCATTCGAGAAGCGGCCGCCCGGCTTTTTCGGGCGGCCTTTTTGTTTTTGAACGCCACAACGAAAGGGGCCCCTGCTGAGCGCGCGGTCTTCCCGACTGGGCCGCATCTTCTTCCTGAGGCGCTGGCGAAGGAGGCGGAATCTGATCCCGCCGGGCCGCGCTGGTCTCTCGTAGGCGCTTTTTGCCGGTCGCTCTATCTTAGACTCGCTTCAGCCTATTTACCGAGCGAGCGGCGGAGAGGGCGCGGGGATGACGGAACCCAAGAAGTCCGAGGAGGCGGCGGGGGAACTTTTCGCGCCGCCGCAGCCGATCGACATCTTTCTTCTCGCGCGGCTCGGTTTCACCTTCATCTTCGTCGTCATCACCGCGCTCATCGTGGAGCCCTATCTCGCGAGCCTCACCTGGGCGCTCGTTCTGGCGGTCGTGTTCATTGGCCCGCACCGCTGGCTCGAAGAGCGCATTGGCCGCAACGCGGCGGCGGGCGTGTCGGTTTTTCTCATCGCGGTCATCATCGTGGGGCCGCTGTTGTTCGTCTCGGAACGCCTGATCAACGAGGCGCTGTCGGGCGTCGAATATATCCAGAACAGCATCGCCGACACGAAATGGCGGGCGTTTCTCGATGCGCATCCCTGGCTGAAATGGATCGGCGCCCAAGTGGACGTGCGCGCGCTCGCCGGACGCATCGGCGAATTCGTCACCAATATCGGCGGCGCGCTTCTCAAGCAGTCCACCGGCCAGGCGATCACCGTCCTGCTCGCTTTTTACATGTTATTCTTCTTCCTGCGCGACCGTCGGACGGGTCTCGACGCGATCATACGCCTCTCGCCCTTTTCCGCCATCGAAACGGGCAAGCTCATCGTGCGCACGCGCGACACGATCCATGCGATGATCTACGGCACGCTCACCGTCGCCGCTTTGCAGGGCGCGCTTGGCGGGTTCATGTTCTGGTGGCTCAATTTCCCTTCGCCCATCTTCTGGGCCGTCGTCATGGGCGTGGTGTCGATCGTGCCTGTGCTCGGCTCCTTCGTGATCTGGATTCCGGCGACGATTTTCCTCGCGATTGAGGAGCGCTGGGCGGAAGCCGTCACGCTCGGCCTCTGGGGCGGCGTCGTCATCTCGACCGCCGACAATCTGGTGCGCCCGCTGCTCGTCGGCGAGACGCTGCGCCTGCACACGGCCCCGGCCTTCATCGCCATGCTGGGCGGGCTTCAGCTCTTCGGCGCCGCGGGCCTGATCCTCGGCCCCATCGCCCTCACGACGACGACGCTGATGCTGGAATTCTGGCGGCGACGTTCGGATCCCGACCTGCAGGCGAAGTAGCTTCGCCCCTGCCGAAATCGCAGATGCGCCCGGGGCGCGCGCATATTAATGTGCCGCCGACGCCTCGCCAAAACCATATCCGAAAGAACTTACGCCGCACATGCGCGAATCCAGCCGGCTCACGGCCGTCCAAACGCCGATCATTCCCGTCATCGCCGATCTCATCCGCTCCACTCCGGGCGTGATTTCGCTGGGCCAGGGCGTCGTGAATTACGCGCCCCCGCCAATTGTCGCGGAGGCGATCGGGCGCTTCCTCGCCGATCCGAACAATCACAAATATCAGGGCACGTCGGGCATACCGTCGCTGCTGGAGGCGATTGCGGAGAAGCTCGACGGAGAGAACGGCGTGCGCGTCGGCGCGGCGCATGGAAACGGCGTCATGGTCACGGCAGGCGGCAATCAGGCTTTCCTCAACGTCGTGCTCGCGATTCTCGATCCGGGCGACGAGGCGATCCTTCCGGTCCCCTATTATTTCAATCATGAGATGGCCGTCACGATGGCCGGCGCCCGGCCCGTTTTGGTCCCCACAGACAGCAATTATCAGCTCGACCTCGACGCGATCGCCGCCGCCGTCACGCCGAGAACCCGCGCGATCGTCACCATCTCGCCCAATAACCCCTCCGGCGTCGTTTACCCGGAAGAATCGCTGCGGGCCGTCAATGCGCTCTGCGCGCGGCGCGGCCTCTTCCATGTCAGCGACGAGGCTTATGAATATTTCACCTATGACGGCGCGAAGCATTTCTCGCCCGCCTCCATTCCCGGAGCGGAGGCTCATACGATCTCGCTCTACTCCATGTCGAAAGCCTACGGCTTCGCGAGCTGGCGCATCGGATGGATGGCGTTTCCGGCGACGCTCGAACCCGCGCTGCGAAAGATTCAGGACACCGTGATCATCTGTCCGACCGTCGTCGCGCAATTCGCCGCGGCGGGCGCCATGTCGCTCGGGCCGAGCTTCGTGCGGGAAAAGATCCAGGCGCTCGCCGAGACGCGCGCCATGGTGCGTCGTGAATTGTCGGCGCTGGAGGCGGAGGGTCTCGCGGAAGTCCCACGAGCCGAAGGGGCCTTCTATTACCTTTTGCGCGTCAACTCCCCGCTCGCGCCTCTTCCTTATGTCACCCGGCTCATCCGCGAACACAAGGTCGCGGTCATTCCCGGCGACGCTTTCGGGTTGGAGGGCGGATGCAGCCTGCGCCTCGCTTATGGCGCCTTGCAGCCCGCGACGGCGGTCGAAGGCGTCGGGCGTTTCGTGGCCGGCGTCAGGGCGCTCCGCGGCTGATCGGCCTGCCCGACGCTCATGCGTCCAGATTGAGAACCCGCCGCGGGCGCCGCTCGATCGCCTCCGCGTTCGCGCGCTTCTCAACGCCCGCCGTCTCGAAACGCTCTCGTGCAACAAATGCGGCAGAGAGCGGTCAAGACAAAAATCATCCTTCCATTCAACGTGATGCTCGCGCCCGCCGCCATTGCAAGGAGCGTTAGCGACGACGCAATCCAGGAACCGCAATGACGCAGTCCTAGGGCAAGGCGAGGGGCCCGACGCCAATAGGGCCGACCTGCTCGCCTCACGGAGAACCAGTTTTGTCAACAGCGCGGCAAGCTCGCTCTGCCGGGAGACGCCGGTCTTGGCGAAGACGCTCTTGAGCACGGCGCGCGCGGTGTTTTCCGTGATGCCCAGCTTTTCGGCCGCCGACTTCGGCGCAAGTCCGGTCGCGACGAGCGCAGCCAAACGCGCTTCGCCAAGCGTCAAACCCAGCACGTCTCGCACAAGCGCCGGATCGGCGGGCGCTTCCGCCTCCGAATCGATGACGAGAACAATTCCGCGCGTTCGGGTGAGGAATTGCGCCTCGGCGCCGCCAAGGTCGCCGCCCACGATCGGCAGAACATAAAGAGCCAGCGGCCGGTCGGATTGTTCACGGTGGATCAGAAGCGGCCTCGGCGCCTTGCTCACATCTTCCGACGCGACGCGGATCATCCCTTCGATGGCGGCGTTAAGCGCCGCACGTTCCCGCGACGCGCCCGCAATGAGACGGCCGTTCACGATCGCGAGGCCGTCGCCAAGGAGGTGGGTCGCGGCCGGGTTGCTAAAGACGACCCGCTGAAGCGAATCGAGCGCGAACACCCCGATGCCGACGCGCGCCAAGGCTTCCGACAGGCCAAGACGGGACAGCTCGGCGTCGAACAACCGGATGCTCAGGCGAAGCGACTGCTCCGCATGGCGACCCAGACGCCCGAGCGTTTCAAGCTCCTGATCGGAAAAAGGCTCCTTCGCCTTGGCGCGCTGAATGCTGATCCAGACCTCGATGAGGGGATCGGGCGAGAGCCTCGCCGCCGCGAGCCAGCCGAGGCCGGCGGGAACAAGGAACCGGGTATAGAACGGATGCTCCTCGATCTCCCGCTCCGTCACCAAATGCCGGTCCGTGACGACATCCAGCCGAGACGCCATGCTTTTCTCGACCGCGTGCTGGGCGCGAATGTCGGCGTGCTGCCATTTCTCATAGTCTTTGGCCATCGGCGCGAGGCCCGGCGAAAGGATCGTCCCGAAGCTGCCGTTGTCGCGCACCCAAATCAGATTGGCCCCCACATCGCCCAAAACGTCGGCGACTGCCTGCAAGGCGTTCGGCCAGTTCGACGGGGCGGCGGCGGAGCCGTAAATGGCTTCCACCGCCGCGACGAATTTGTCGCCTTCCATAGCATCCGCCCCCTCTGCGGAACAGAAGGGTATCCCAAATGGGGTGGTGGGTAAGTCGGTCTTTGTAGGACTATTCGACGCGGAAATGCTTCGAGAGCTTGAGCCCCTGTCCCTGATAATTGGAGACGCCCTCCTCGCCATAGAGCGCCTCCGGCGTCTCGGCCATGCGCTCATAGACGAGGCGGCCGATGAACTGGCCGTCTTCGAGAATGAAGGGCACTTCGCGCGAGCGCACCTCCAGCACCGCGCGAGCGGCGGGCGAGCCTCTGTCCCCCGCGCCGAAGCCGGGATCGAAAAAGCCCGCATAATGCACGCGAAACTCGCCGATGGCCGCGTCCATCGGCGCCATTTCGGCGGCGAGACCTGGCGGGATGGCGAGGCGCTCGCGCGAGGCGAGGATGTAGAAATCGCCCGGATCGAGAATCAGACGCCCGTCGCGCGCTGGCAGGCGGTCCCAATAATCGTCGATCCGATAGGCGCCGATACGGTCGACGTCGATCACATCCGTATGTTTCTGCGCGCGATAGCCGATCACGCCGCCGAAGGCCGTCGAACCGAGCGCCACGCGCAGCACGACGCCGTCGCGGAGATTGAGCGGCCCGTCGACGAGCGGCGTCCGACCGTGAATCTCCGCCAGCGCGGCGTCCGAGAGCGCGAAGCCGCCCTGCCCGGCCTGCGGCCGCGCGCGGAAGCGGAGCTGATTGAGCCGCGAGCCCTTGCGCACGCGCACCGAGAAGCTGCGTGGCGAGACTTCCGCATAGAGCGGGCCGGAATAGCCCGGCTCCACATCGTCGAAGCGCTCGCCCCGGTCTGTGATGAGTCGGGTGAAGATATCGAGCCGGCCGGTCGAGCTTTTGGGATTGGCGGCGCCTGAAACGGCGGGTGCGAGCGCCAGTCCTTCCATGAGCGGCACGACATAGACGCAGCCGCGTTCGAGGATCGCGCCCTCGCCTTCGAGCGACATCTCGTCATAGGCGAGGGCCGACAATATGTCCCCGACGCCGCGTCCGTTTCCGGGCAGGAAGCTCGCGCGCACGCGATAGGCTTTGGCGCCGAGCCGCAAATCGAGGCTTGCAGGCTGGATCTGCCCATGCGCGAGCGGCGCGGCGGCGCGAATGGCGCCCGTCTCGACCATCGCCTGGATTTGCCGGCTGGAGAGGACACCGCCCTGCGTTTTGCCCAAAGGCGTCATGGCGCCGATCCCTGACCCGAAACAAACCGCCCGCAATCATACAGGCGCCGCCGCGAGCCAAAAAAGGCCGGCGCCCCGCCCTTTCGAATAACCTTTACAGGGCCGCGGGTCCATCTCGGGTCGATTCAAAAACGCGCCGACATCGGCGAAGATCCGCAGCCCCAAGCGGCGAGGTCAAAGAGGCGATTGACAGTCCCGCCGCCATCCTGGATTAGTGGGAAACGTGGTTATTTGAGCCGGCCGGCTTGCCGCCACGAAAAACAAAGCGCTAAAAGGCCGGGTCTCCCGCAGGAAACCCGTATTTTGGCTCGCGCGCGCGACGGCGCGCTCACGATTTGGCGCATGCGCGCCCGAGGGAGAGAAGAATGACCGACGCCCCGCGCAAGCTGAAGCCTGCGACGCTGCTCGTCCATGGCGGGACGACGCGCTCTCCCTTCGGCGAAATGTCCGAAGCGCTCTTCCTGACTCAGAGTTTCGCCTATCCGACGATGGAAGCCGCCGAGGCGCGTTTCAAGGGCGACGATCCGGGCTTTATCTACTCCCGTTTCTCCAACCCCACCGTCGCCATGTTCGAGCAACGCATGTGCCTGCTCGAAGGCGCCGAGGCCGCGCGCGCCACGGCGAGCGGCATGGCCGCCGTCACCGCCGCCATGATGGCGCAGGTGAAGGCCGGCGACCATGTGGTGGCGGCCCGCGCCCTCTTCGGCTCCTGTCTCTATGTGGTCGAGGACCTGCTGCCGCGCTTCGGGGTGGCGTCGACCCTCGTCGACGGCGCGGACCTTGCCCAGTGGAAGGCCGCGATCCGGCCCGAAACCAAGCTCTTCTTCCTCGAAAGCCCGACCAATCCAGGCCTCGACGTCTATGATCTCAAGGCGATCGCCGACCTCGCCCACAATGCGGGCGCCCGGCTCGTCGTCGACAACGTCTTCGCGACGCCGCTCCTGCAGAAGCCCTTCGACTTCGGCGCGGATGTCGTCGTCTATTCGGCGACCAAGCACATTGACGGCCAGGGGCGCTGTCTTGGCGGCGTCATCCTCTCCTCGCGGGCGATCGTCGAGGAGAACATCCACAATTTCCTGCGCCAGACCGGCCCGGCCATGTCGCCCTTCAACGCCTGGGTGATGCTCAAGGGGCTGGAGACTCTTCCGCTGCGGGTCAGCCATCAGGCCGCGAGCGCCGCAAAAATCGCCGACTTCCTAGCGGAGCAGAAAGGCGTGGCCAAGGTTCTCTATCCCTTCCGCAAGGACCATCCGCAGGCGGAGCTGGCGCGCAAGCAGATGCTCGGCGGCGGCACGCTGGTGAGTTTCTTCCTGGAGAGCAAGGAGAAGGCCTTCAAGCTCGCCAACGCCTTGCAGGTGATCAAGATCTCCAACAATCTCGGCGACGCCAAGAGCCTTGTCACCCATCCGGCGACGACGACCCATCAGCGCCTCACCCCCGAGGCCCGCGCCACGCTCGGCATTACCGACGGGATGCTGCGCCTGTCGGTCGGACTGGAGGACGCCGACGATTTGATCGAGGATCTTGCCGCGGCGCTGGCGGCCGCCGGGCGCGCCTGACGCGCCGCGCTCCCGACCAGCGCGACGGCTTCCGCGCCGCGACTCGAGATTTGCGTCGACGCCCCAAGGAGGCGCAAGCGCCGACGCAAATCCGCTTTCAGGGCTTAGGTCAGGGAGGACGGCGGCGCCCGCGCCCGGTTAGACAAACGGGGCCTGGGCGTCGGCGCGACGCGGTCCGCCACCAATCCGAGGCGGAGGGAGTCGCCAGGGATGGGCGTCGCGCCGACAAGACCGGGCCGCGCCGCCAATGGCGCGACTCCGCAGCAGAGCGTCTGGCAGAGAACGCAATCGATGCCGCGGTCGCTGGCGGGGCCCGGCCGCCCCGATTGCGCGTCGGGCATGGGCCCGCCCGACGCGAAACACACGAAGACCGACGCAACCTTGTCCGGGCCCGCGCGCAGGCCAAGCGCGAGCGACGCCGCAAAGGGCGCGCTCGTCAGCATGGCGGCGAACAGCAGCAGCGTGCGCGCAAAGCGGCCCGCCGCGCCGGCGCGCGGGGTGGCGGAGAAAGAAAGCGTCATCGTCTTGATCGATCCTCCTTACGAGGCGAGGCGGGCGAAGCGCGCCCGGCGCTCAAGATCGATCAGCCGGATCGCCCCTTTTCGGGCGTCCCGCCACATGGCGATCACCGGCGCGATAGCCGGAGACGCCGAGGCGACGCGATCCTGTTCGCGCCGCTCCCGTTCTTTCAGAGTTTCGAGAGTCGATTGCGCCAACGCGCAGTCACGACCGCTCGGCCGCTTTTTGCTCATGAGAATTCTCCCGCAGCGCCGCTTGAGCGGCTCATATCGTCGCTCGGTCATGGGGATGCGCGCGCTTTATGCGCTGCCGGCGACATTCCGATGACACGAAATTGCGAAGATCAGGAGAAACTTGGCGGCGCGCGGGCTTGCCGGTCGTAATCGCGCGGGGGCGCGGGCAAGGCGCGGTCCGCCACCGTCCAACGGAAGTCCCTCCATTGGACGGGCGCCATGCCAAGAACAACCGGACGGGCCGCGACCGGCGCGACGCCGTCGCAGAAAGCCTGACAGAGCGGACAGTCATGGCGACCGTGCGCGCGCCCCGGCGCTTGGTGGTTGTCGTGCCCCGGACTGCCTGCTTTCAGGCAGATTTCGCTCAGGACATGCGCATCCGCCCCGCGCGCGGCCGCGACGCCGCTCGCGACCGGCAAGGCCTGCAGGGCCAACGCCAGCACGAACAAGATAGTCGGCAACCATCTGCGGGGCATGAAAACAAATACCTGAGCCATGAATTCGCGCGGACTTGCCGCGCGCTTTCATAGAAGCAAAAACACGCCGCCTCGACAAGCTGCTAATCGAGCGCCGGGAAGATTGCGGCAAGACGCCGCACGCATCGACATGCGCGCGGCGCCCGCGCTCCTAACGCACGCCCGGAGCGCCGCCAACGCCGCCGCCGAGGCCCGCGACCGTGGTGGAGCCTCCGTCCTCGCCGCCGAGGTCGTATTTCAGGCCGAAAAAGAAGGTGCGCTGGTTATAGGGATTGGGATTCACGTAGTATTTCCAGCGGCCGATATTGTCGACGCCGACCGTCGCGGTCCAGTTGGGCGCGATCTTGTAGTTCACCTTGGCGTCGAAAACGAGATATTCGCTGTCCACGCTGCCATAATTATTGTGGTTGAAATCGACATTATTGAGCGTCACGAAGGCCGCCGAGGCGTAACGCGCGCCGAATGACATCGACCAGTCCTTCGTCGGACTATAGCTCAGAACTGAACGGATGCGGATGCGCGGAACACGCGGATATTGCATGCCGTTCAGTAGAATGCCGCCCGCTGTCGGGAAGGGCGAACCCGATGCGCCGCCGGTGAAGGACAGCGCGTTGCCGTTGGAGACGATCCTGGCGTCGACGAAGGTCACGCTGCCGGAATAGTCGAGGCCGGGCGTCATGATGTCCTTCATGACGATCGCTCCCTCGACTCCACGGAAAACCGCCTTGTCGAGATTGGTGTTTTGCGAGACGATCTGGCCGGTGGGACCGATCGACGACTGGTTGACGATGGCGTTCCAGCGGTCGTCCAGGAAGAGGCTGACGCGCGGATTGAACAGGCCAACCCTGCCGTCGAAAGCGTCGACCTTCCGATATTCGCCCGTGAGGTCCCAGGACGTCGAAATTTCCGGCTGGAGGTTGGGGTTGTTGAGCGTGATGGAGTTCGCCGTCGTAATCGACTGAAAAAGTTCGTTGACGGTTGGGAAGCGATAGGCGCGCCCCATCGAGCCGCGCGCCTGGAATTCAGGCGTCACCTGATATTCGATCGCGGCCTTCGGCGAGAACGAACTCTTATAAGTGTCGGGAAAATAGCCGCCGGCGGCGGCTGCGCGCGCGACGGGAACGATCCCCGGGGCGCCCTGATTGCCGGTCGTAAGACCGCCTGTGAAGTTGGAGCCGTTATATGCGTGCCAGAACTCTCCGCGGGCGCCGCCGATGAATTTCCAGTCAGGCAGGAATTTCCAGGCGTCCTGGATGTAGACGGCGCGCGTCTCCGTCTTGCCGTAGTTCACGCCGGTGAGCGCCATCGCGTAATTGTTGCCGGCGAAGGGCGTGAGGGTCGTAACGGTGTTCAATGAGTACTGGTCGGCATGGCCGCCAAACGAGACCTCGTGCTTGCCCTGCAATTTCTGCTCGGGCCGCCAGATGAAGCGCATGTCCCCCGTGCGCCAGTATGTGCCCGTGTTGACGGTGTTCTGCCCGGTCGTATTGATGTTGTAAGCAGTAGCGGCGTCGTTCGGACGCAGGCCGTAGGAGGTCGCGTTCTGCGAGAAATCACGCAGGAAGTTGTAGGACGTCGCCGAGAAATCGAAGTCGAACACGCCCCCCGTGTCGCGCTTGAGCGAAGCGGCCTGCATAAGATGGGTCGAACCGCCCCAGCCCGGATTGACGCCGCCCGGCGTGACGGCGAAAGGCCCGATCGCGATGCGGCCGCTCTGCGTGTTGTATATCGGAACGCCGTTGCGGTCCCAGATGAAGCTCTGAACCGTGGTTTTGTTCTCGAGATTCCAGACGCCGAGCGTATAGGTCGCGCGCACCAGCGGCGCGATGTCGTAGGAGACCTTCAGCTTGCCCATGTCGGTCGTCACGCGGTCGGCGCCGGCGGCGCCGGTAATGATGCGCGGATTGCCGTTCTGGTTGTTGTCCTCAAAGCCGCCGAAGAAGCGCGTGCCGTTCGTGGGCGCGAAGGGCGTCATGAAGTTGCCGGGGAAGGTCTGCGCCTGCCCCTGCGAATCGAGATGGTCGTAGGCGAAGAAGTAGCGGAAGTCCCCGATGCGGTCGCCGATGAGGAGATTCGCGTTGCCCGCAAGATTGGTTTCGTCGCGCGCATAGAGGCTGAAAGGCTGCACCGAGCCAGTCGCCTTGGCGTGCAGCTCGAATTTCTCCGGCATGCGCGTCGTGATGGCGAGCACGCCGCCGATCGAGTTGCCGGGATACAGCGCCGAGAACGGACCATAGATGACGTCGATGCGGTCGATCTCTTCCGGCGAGACCATGCCCCAGCGCGGCGGGAAGTTAAAGCTGTTGCCGAGCAGGTTCGAAAGAAGGATGTTGTCGGCGTAGACGAGCGTCTTGGCGCTTTCGATCGTGCCCGTGGTGCGGCCGGAGACGATGGCGTTGCGGTCGCCGATGTAACGCTCGCGGATCAGGAGCGACGGCATGTATTTGAACGCCTCCGCCGAGGTCATCACATTCACCGTCTTTTCGATTTCCTGACGAGTGCGCGATTCGACCACCGCCGGAACGTTCGCCGGGATCGTGCGGCTGAAGGGGGCGGGCTTCGGCTCGGCGTAGCGATCCGGACCGGCGACGGCGGCGACGGGCGCCGTGACGGGGCCGGGAGCCGGCGTGGTCACTCTCGCAGGCCCCGTGCTGCGGGCCGCCGACGGCCCGGGCCGCGCAGGTCCGCGCGCTCCGCCGATATTGATGGTGGGGAGAGACTGCTGCGCGACGGAAGCGGTCGCAAGGACAAGGCAGACTGCGTTGATGGAAGCGGCGCCGAGGAGATGGGCACGACGGATCATGGTGGCGGTTCCGAATGCGTCGGCATGCGTCCCTGCGACCTCAATTCCCGGCGACGGGGCGAGGCGCGGGCGACAGCGTGCGGATCGGACTTGAGGGATGAGCGGCCGGGCCGCGCTGGCTTGAATTACGTTGAGCGCGCCGACGATCTTCGGGCGTTACGCTCTAAGGAGGGCCGCCGGGGGGCCGCGCGCGAAGCGGGCGTGAAGGATGCGCGCCGCAACGCTGGAAATATTGGAGAAGACAAAGCCTGCCGACGTGACCGCCCGAGGCGCCGACAGTTCCGGCGCGAACGTCGCATCAAGTGAGACCGACGGCGGCCCCGCGCAAAGCAGGCAGGACTCGCACATCTGACCCCGGCCGTCGCGACGCGCGTCTCCCGCAACGTCGGTTCCGTCATGTTTCAGGCAGTGCGCGGACGCCCCGGCTTCGAGCGGATCGGTCGCGGCGCGTGCGACGCCCCAGCCGCCGGCGACGGTCTGCATGACCATCGTCAGGACAAGGATCAGAACGCGCAACGAGGACAACCGCATTTTGTTCTCTGGACCAGAGTTCGCAGAGTCATCGCTTAGGCGGAGCCGAATTCCAAGAATACAAACGCAATGTCGAGGAGAAATCTGAATGGATGTGTCCAAATTGTCACAAATCGCCCGCGCCCGTGAGACATTCTTCCGCGCCGACGGCCCGAGAAAAGACGTTCCCCTTTGCGAAAAGCCGTTTTAAGCTCCGGCCCGCCATGTACATCGCCATCACCAGAGATATCCAGGTCACGGCGCTGCCGGACTTCCTGCCCGATCGATCCGACCCAGATCAGGGCCGGTTCTTCTGGTCATACACGATCGAAATCGCAAATCTCGGCCGCACCCGCGTCCAGCTCCTGTCGCGCCACTGGATCATCATCGACGCCAATGGCAGGCGCGAGGAAGTGCGCGGGCCGGGCGTGATTGGCGAACAGCCGGTGCTCGAACCCGGCGAAACCTTCCGCTACGCGTCGGGATGTCCGCTGACGACGCCGTCCGGCCTGATGCAGGGCAGTTATCGGATGGTCACGGATTCGGGCGAAACCTTCGACGTCGAGATTCCGGCCTTCTCGCTCGACAGCCCCATGTCCAACCCGACGTTGAACTGATGGACGCCCTCGAACGCGCAATCGAGATGACCGCCCGGCTTGTGGCTTTCGACACCGAAAGCTCGAAGCCGAACCTGCCCCTCGTCGATTTCGTGGAGGGCTATTTGCGCCAGCAGGGCGTGCCCTTCTCGCGCGCGCCCAACGCCGCCGGCGACAAGGCGGCGATCTTCGCCACCATCGGGCCCAACGTAGCGGGCGGCGTCGTGCTGTCGGGCCATACCGACGTCGTGCCGGTCGAGGGGCAGGAATGGAGCTCCGACCCCTTCACGCTTCGGCGCGACGGCGGACGGCTCTACGGCCGCGGCGCCGTCGATATGAAGGGCTTCGGCGCCGTCGCCCTGGCGATGATCCCGGAGTTCAAGAAGGTCGCGCTGTCGCGTCCCATCCATATTCTCCTCAGCTATGACGAGGAGACGACCTGTCTCGGCCCGCTCGACATGATCGCGCGGCTCGGCGTTGATCTTCCACGTCCCGACGCCGTCATCGTGGGCGAGCCCACCTCGATGCAGGTCGCCGACGCGCATAAGAGCGTGACGACCCATGTCGCCCGCGTGCGGGGCTTCGAGATCCACTCGGCCAACCTTCATCGCGGAGTCAGCGCCGTGCATGTCGCCTGCCGGCTCGTGACCGAGCTCGAGCGCATCGGCGACGAGATTCGCGCCGAGGGCGACCCTTCCGGCCGCTTCGACCCGCCCTTCTCCACCGTCCATGTCGGCGTCATCAAGGGCGGCACGGCGCGCAACATCGTCGCCAAGGATTGCGAATTTGAATGGGAGTTTCGTGGCCTGCCCAACGCGGACCCCATGCTCGCGCAAAACCGGCTCGCGCCCTATGTCGAGTCGCTGCGCCAGACCGTCTTTGCGAATTTCCCGCAATCTGGAATCGATCTCGATACGCTGGTGAAAGTGCCGGGGCTCGCGCCGCAGCCGGGGTCGAGCGCGGAGACCCTCGCGCTGCGCCTCGCCCGCCGCAACAACACGATCGCCGTGCCTTACGCTACCGAGGCCGGGCATTTCCAGCGCGCCGGCGTGCCCACCGTCGTCTGCGGTCCGGGCCGCATCGACCAGGCGCATCAGCCCGACGAATATATCGACGTCTCGGAGCTCGCCGCCTGCGTCGGCTTCATGCGCGCGCTGGCGAAGGAGCTGGAGGCCTGACGGCCTCCAGTCGATTTTCTCAGTCGCAGATCCATTTCCAGTTCTGGCGCCAGGGGCTCCGGCGCCAGCAGGCGCCGACGCCCGGCGCCCACCAGCGGCCGCGCCACCAGCGCTGACCGCCAGGGCCGCCGCCCCAGCCGGGACGCGGGCCCGAGCGATAGGGGTCGCCATAGCCCTGGCCGCCATATTGCTGACCGCCATATCCCTGGCCGCCCTGGCTGCGCCCGTCGCGCTCATAGCCGCCGGGCGGGCGGCGCCGAGCGTCGTCGTAGCCGCCGCGACCATCGTCATAATCGCCCTCCGCACCGTTGTAACCGCCGCCACCATAGCCGCCGCCGCTCCAGCCCTGCGACTGCGCCGCGACGGTCATCGCGCCGGTCGCCACGACGGCGAGCGCCAAAGTCCTCCAAGCAACCATTCCTGTCCCTTTCCAGCCCTCTTGACGCTTCCGCGCCGATTCCGCCCCGGACGGAGGTAACGGAAAAGACATGCTCGCGCCCGTCAAAAAAAGCGGGCCCGCGACGAGGCGAGCCCGCATATTTTCTCCGCCCGCGTCAGCAGGCCCAGACCCACCGACCATACCACCAGCGCCAGCAGGCCCCCCCATAACCGCCGCGCCAGCCATAGGGCCGGGCATAATAGCCGCCGCCGCGCCAGCCATAGCCTCCATGCCAGGCGCCGCGGCCGCCCCAGTAGCCGCCGCGCCAGCCATGGCCGCCCCAGCCGCCATGGCCGCCCCAGCCGCCGCCATGTCCCCATCCGCCGCCATGTCCCCATCCGCCGCCGTGCCCCCAGGCGAGCGCCGCGGGCGGCGAGAAGAGAAGGCCGGCCGCAAGAGCCGCACAGGCAATCTTCCTGATCATGGACTTCCTCCAAAGTTGCGACGTATGCCGACGGCGTCTCTCGTCGTCAGGCCTTGTCCGAAGCATCCGTCGCCGCGCCTGAACCATGGGTGAACGCCCGCCGCGTCCGGGCTGTTCCGCAGCCGGTTGATCCTCCGGCTGATTTCGTCGCCGGTCTTTCGTCGGGCGCGGTCCCTGCCCGCAAAGGCGGGGACCGCTCAAAACAGCGCCATCCGGCATTGCTTTCGTAAGTCTAGCGGCTATAGTCCGCGCCCATCCCGACGCCAGCCCGACGCTCTCAAGACGCGCGTCGCGCCGCTACACTAGAGACGCTGCGATGAAACTGATCACGGACGCTATGGCGCAGACCGAACAGCCGGCGGCGCCAGCCGCCCCGACGCCGCCCACGCCCACGCCCCCCGCGCCGGCCCCGCAGGCCGCGCCGCAGACGCAGACGCAGACGAGCACCGGCGCCAGCGGCCAGTATGACCCGAACCAGCAGCCCCCGTCGCTGCCGGACCTCTTCGCCCAGCTCATCCCGATCTTCGTGGTGATGGGCATTGTCTACATCCTCGTGATCCGCCCGCGCGCCCGTAAGGAAAAGGCGGCGCTGGAGGCTCTGCGCAACGTGCGCCGCGGCGACATAATCGTCACCACGGGCGGATTCGTCGGCAAGGTCGCGAGGTCCGTCGACGACAACGAGATCGAGCTCGAGATCGCGCAGAACGTTCGCATCCGCCTCGTTCGCACCGCGATCGCGGAAGTCCGCAGCAAGGGCGAGCCCGTGAAGGATACGCCCGCGCCGGCCCCGGCGGCCGAGAAGGCCCCCGCCAAGCCCGCGGCCAAGTCGGCCCAGACCAAGGCGAAATCCTGAAACGGCCTTCGAGCGGACGCCCGACCTCTCTGACGAAATAGCGACACGATGCTGCGATTCTCGACCTGGAAATTCCTTGCAATCGTGGCGATGACGCTCGCCGCCATCCTGGTGGTGGCTCCGAGCACGTTGTCGCCGTCGAATTATCAGGCGCTCGCCTCGCGGCTGCCGTCCTGGCTCACGCCGCCGACCATCGTGCTCGGGCTCGATCTGCAGGGCGGCTCGCATGTCATGCTGGAGGTCGATCAGGCGGATCTCATCTCGACGCAGATCAAGAACCTGCGCGACGACGTGCGCCGCATTCTCCGCGAGGAGAAAGTGGCCATTACGGGCGGCATCGGCGCGACGGCGCGCGGCGTGCAGGTCCGCGTCGCCGATGCGGCGGACCGCGAAAAGGTGCTTCCGAAATTCCGCCTGCTGCGCAACAGCTTCAGCTCGAATATCGGCGGCCAGCCGCCCCTCGACGTCGACACGACGCCTGAAGGGCTGATCCGCATCACCGTCACCGACGCCGGCCTGCGCGACAAGTCCCGCAAGGCGGTCGAGCAGTCGATCGAAGTCATTCGCCGCCGCGTCGACGCCCTCGGCACGCGCGAGCCCTCGATCCAGCGCCAGGGCGACGACCGCGTGCTGGTGCAGGTGCCGGGCCTCCAGGACCCGCAGACCCTCAAGGAGATTCTCGGCCAGACCGCGAAGCTCGAATTCCGCCTCGTCGCGGAGCCGGGCCAGAACCCGTCCGAGGTCGAAGAGCTCGATCAGGTCGAGGAACAGGGCAAGCTGCCCATCGAGAAGCAGGTCATGGTGCAGGGCGAGGACCTCACCGACGCCCAGCCGGGCTTCGACCAGCAGCGCAGCGGCGAGCCGGTCGTGAATTTCCGTTTCAACATTCGCGGCGCGCAGAAATTCGGCGACGTGACCTCGAAGAATGTCGGCCGTCTCTTCGCGATCGTGCTCGACAACAAGGTGATCTCGGCGCCGCGCATCCTGACGCCGATCACCGGCGGCTCCGGCCAGATTTCCGGCCACTTCACGGTCGAACAGGCCAACAACCTCGCCATCCTGCTGCGCGCCGGCGCCCTGCCCGCCAAGCTCAACATCGTCGAGGAGCGCACGGTCGGCCCCGGACTCGGCCAGGACTCGATCGACGCCGGCAAGCGCGCGGCCTATGTCGGCGCCGGGCTCGTCGTCGCCTACATGCTCATCACCTACGGCGTGTTCGGCGTGTTCGCGAACCTCGCGCTTTTCGTCCACATCGCCTTCATCTTCGCCGGCCTCGTGCTGCTCGGCTCGACGCTGACATTGCCGGGCATCGCCGGCATCGTGCTGACGATCGGCATGGCGGTTGACTCGAACGTGCTGATCTATGAGCGTATCCGCGAAGAGAACCACGCGGGCCGCTCGATTCTCGCCTCGCTCGACGCCGGCTTCAACCGCGCCTTCGCGACCATCGTCGACTCCAACGTGACGATGTTCGTCGCCGCGGCGATCCTCTACTTCCTTGGCTCCGGCCCGGTGCGCGGCTTCGCCGTGTCGTTGGCGCTCGGCATCCTCACGACCATCGTCACCGCCGTGACCATGACCCGCATGATGATCGCCGTCTGGTATCACTATGCGCGTCCGACGAAGCTGCCGATCTGAAGAGGCGAAACGACCGATGAAACTCCTGCGCCTCGCCCCGGAGAACACCAAATTCCCCTTCATGCGCTTCCGGCGCGTGAGCTATCCCTTCTCGGCCCTGCTGTCGCTCATCGCCGTCGCGCTCTTCATCTTCAAGGGCATGAATTTCGGCATCGATTTTGCCGGCGGCACGGTCATCGAGCTGCGCGCCAAGTCCGGCGCGGCCGAGGTCGGGACGCTGCGCCAGCTCGGCGAAAGCCTCAAGCTCGGCGACATTGAGGTGCAGGCCTTCGGCAACCCGGCCGACGCGACGCTGCGCTTCGGCCTGCAGTCCGGCGGCGACGTCGCCCAGCAGGCGGCGGTCGAAAAGGTCCGCGGCGCCGTGGGCGACCAGTATGAGCTGCGCCGCGTTGAAGTCGTCGGCCCGCGCGTCTCGAACGAGCTCGTTCAGTCCGGCACGCTCGGCGTCGTCCTCTCGATCGTGGCGGTCCTGACCTATCTCTGGTTCCGCTTCGAATGGCAGTTTGCAGTGGGCGCCGTCATCGCGACGATGCACGATCTGCTGCTCACGGTCGGCTTCTTCTCGATCACGCAGCTCGAATTCAACACGACCTCGATCGCCGCGATTCTGACAATCGTCGGCTATTCGCTCAACGAGACGGTCGTCGTGCTGGACCGTATCCGCGAGAACATGCGCAAATACAAGAAACTTGCGACCGCGCAGATGATCGACATGTCGATCAACGCCGTGCTGCCGCGCACCATCATGACGGCGACGACCGTCATGCTCGCCCTCTTCGCGCTCGTGGCGTTCGGCGGCCAGGTCATCCGCTCCTTCTCGCTCGCGATGATCTGGGGCATTTTCGTCGCGACCTATTCCTCGATCTTCATCTGCTCGCCCATGCTGATCTATCTCGGCCTGCGCAACGAGGACGTGGATCGCAAGGTCGAGCAGAAGGAAGAAGCCGAGGCGGAAGGTGAATTTGGCGGCTCGGCCGAGGCCTACGCCGCCTCCATGTCGGACGACATCGGCGATACGCCGGTCCCCGCCGCCCCGGCGCCCAAGCGCCCCGCACCCAAGCAGAAATCCGCACGCCGCAATCGTCCCAGATAAAGCGCAAGGCGAGGCCGCGCACGTCATGACAGCCCCGCAGGGCTATGTCCCGGGCCGCTACAGGATCGACGATTACGGCAATGGCGGCTTCCGCTTCGCCGACATGTCGCATCGCGGCTCCATCCTCGCCTTGCCCACAGGCATTCGCGCCGTCGCGCCGGCGAACTGGAAAGAGATCGACGCGGCGACGATCGACCTGGCGCTCGCCGAGGGCGGAGGGATCGATCTCCTGATCGTCGGCACGGGCAAGGACCTCATGCCCCTCGCCTCGCCATTGCGGGCGAAGCTGCGAGGCGCCGGCGTCGGCTGCGAGACGATGGCGACCGGCGCCGCCGTGCGCACCTACAACATGCTTCTCGACGAAGGCCGCCTGGTCGGCGGCCTGCTGATCGCCGTCTGATGACGCAGGCCGCGCCCGCTCATTACGCCCATTGCGAGGCGCTGCTGCGCGACCGCGACCGGGACCTCTGGCTCGCCTGCCTCTTCGCGCCGCAGCTGGCGCGCCGCTACATCCACGCCGTCTACGCCTATGCGCTCGAATGCGCCGACGTGCGCGCGAAGATTTCCCAGCCGCTGCTCGGCGAGATGCGGCTTCGCTGGTGGACAGACGCGCTGTCGGGCGAAGCCTCGGAGGGAACCCGCGCCCATCCCGTCGCCGATGCGCTCCTTGACACGGTCGCGCGCTTCGACCTGCCGGTCGGCGAGCTCATCGAACTCGCCGACGCCCACGTCGCCGACCTCTATGACGACCAGACGCCCGACATCGCGACGCTGGAGCTTTACTGTCGCGCAACCGCCGCCGGGCCGATGCGCTGGGCGGGCCGCATCCTGGGCGCGCCCGACATGGCGGCTTTCGACGAGGCCGGCCTTGCGCTCGGAGTGACGCGCATCCTGCGCCGCCCGGCCGGCGCCTGCATCCCCGCCGACCTTCTCGAAAAGCACGGCGCGGACATCCATGTAAATGCGGCGCCCCTGCGGGCGGCGCTCGCCGAACTGCGCGACATGGCCGCAAGCCGCTACGAGGCGGCGCGCCGCGCGGCGCGCGCGCTCACGAAGGGCCGCGAGGCATTGTTGCCGACCGCGACGGTTCCCGCTTATCTGGAGCGCATGGCGCGGAAGGATTACGATCCTTTGCGAGGCCTGACGGAGCCTTCGCCGCTGCGCCGGCAGTGGCGGCTGTGGCGCGCCGCGCGCGGCGCCGGTCTCTGACACGCCGCACCAAAGGGGTCCATTGCGACAGGGGAGAGCCATGAGACCCGACGTCTATGACGAAGACAGCCGCCGCCTTCGCGTCGGCACGCTGATTTTCCTGCGCTGGATCGCCATCATCGGGCAAAGCATCGCCTGCCTCTTCGTCTATTTCTTCCTCAATTTCGATTTTCCGGTCGGTCTCTGCTTCGTTTTCATCGTCGCCTCCGGCACGCTCAATTTCGGCCTGCGCTTCGGCACGTCGGGCACGTTCCGCTTGAGCGATCTCGAGGCGGTGGTTCTGCTCTGCTACGATCTCGTGCAGTTGAGCTTCCTGCTCTATCTGACGGGCGGCGTCACCAACCCGTTCGTCATGCTGCTGCTTGCGCCGGTGACGATCTCGGCCGTGTCGCTGCCCCGCAACCTAACGCTCTTTCTCGGCATCACCATGCTGGCGGCCGCGACCTTTCTTTGCGTCGAGTTCGAGCCGCTGCCCTGGTACGAAAACGAGTCCCTGAGATTCCCCCTCCTCTACCGCGCCAGCATCTGGGTTTCGCTCGCCCTCTCCGCGGCCTTCATCGCCCTCTACGCCGCCCGTGTTTCCGACGAAGGGAGGCTGCTCGCAACCGCGCTCGCCGCGACCGAACTCGTGCTCGAGCGCGAACAACATCTTTCGCAGCTTGACGGACTCGCCGCGGCCACCGCGCATGAGCTCGGCACGCCGCTTGCGACCATCACGCTCATCATCCGCGAATTGCAGAAATCGTCGTCGAAATGCCCGGCGGAAAATCTGAAGGACGACCTCGACCTGCTCGCGCAGGAAGCCGCGCGTTGCCGGGAGATTCTCGGCAAGCTCGCCTCGCTCGGCGCGGATCAGGGGACGATGATGAACGTCCTTTCTATCGACACCTTGATCGAGGAAGTCGTGGAGCCTCAGCGCGAATTCGGCGTGAAGCTCGAAATTTCCAAGCGCGGCAACGGCTCGGCGCCGCCACCGGCGCTCGCGCGAAATCCGGGGCTTCTTTATGGGCTCGGCAATCTCGTCGAGAACGCCATCGACTTCGCCGAGTCGCGCGTGCGCATCGACGCCTGGTGGTCGCGCGATCTTGTTACCATCGCGATCGAGGATGACGGCCCCGGCTTTTCCCCGGCCATTCTGGACAAGCTGGGCGACCCCTATCTGCGAGGACGGCCGACCGGGCGCCGAACCAAGAACGACAGCCAGTCCGGACTCGGGCTTGGCCTGTTCATCGCAAAGACTCTGCTCGAACGCTCCGGCGCGACGGTCGAGACCTTCAACGTCTCGCCGCCGCGCACCGGCGCCGTCGTAAAGGTGACCTGGCCGCGCTCGGCCTTGGAGATCCCCGCGGCGAAGCTTGCGTCCTCCGAAGCCTGAGCGTCCCGGGGTCGACGGCAGGGAATCCTTGGGGTAGTCTTTGATAAAAATCACGCTGGGGAGAGTTTGGGGCATGAACCGCGAAGACATCGGAGACACGGAACACGCCGACGTCGAGGGATTCGCTGCGCCCGCGCTCCCCGAAGACCGCTCTCTGCTCATTCTGGACGACGACAAGCCCTTTCTGCATCGCCTCGCCCGCGCCATGGAGCAGCGCGGCTTTCTCGTCACGCAATGCGAGACGGTCGCCGACGGCCTCGCGGCGCTCGAAGCCGCGCCGCCTGCCTTCGCCATCATCGACATGCGGCTCAATGACGGGAACGGCCTCGACGTCATTCAAAAGCTGAAAGAGGCCCGCCCCGACGCGCGCGGCATCATTCTGACCGGCTACGGCAACATCGCGACCGCGGTCACCGCCGTGAAGCTCGGCGCCTTCGACTATCTCGCCAAGCCCGCCGACGCCGATGAAATTTACCATGCGCTGATGGCGACGACGATCGACAAACCCGACGCGCAGGAAAATCCCATGTCGGCCGACCGCGTCCGCTGGGAGCATATTCAGCGCGTCTTCGAATCCTGCGACCGCAACGTCTCGGAAACGGCGCGCCGGCTCAACATGCATCGCCGCACGCTCCAGCGGATCCTCGCGAAACGCGCGCCGCGTTAGCGACCGACCGGGCGCGCCTGAAGGCGCGCGATCCACGGACCGCGAGCCTTCAGGCTCGCGTCGCGCCGGCCGGACATTCGAGCTAGCCCGCCATCCGCTCATCGCCAAACGCCAGCGTGCAGTAGCGCTCCGCCGCCAGAGCGCCGAACCGCACCAGCATCGCCTTCCGGCTCGCGGGCGGCAAGCGGAGGGCCGGCGCTTCCCGCGCAAGCATGGCGCCATGCGCGTCGGCGACGATGAGACCCGCGTCCGCGGAAAAGAACGCCGCGTCGAGATCCATGGGGATCGCGAAATAGAAGCGGTCGCAATAGTCGCGATAGGCCACCCACTTCTGATCGGCGCGAAAATCCTCAAGCGAGGATTTGACCTCGACGATGCGCAGGCTCCCGTCCGGGGCGAGCGCCACGAGATCGGCGCGGCGGCCATTGGGCAGGGGCAGTTCGCCGATGACGGCGAACCCGCAGGCGCGCAGATAGCGGCGCGCCCCGCGCGTGACATGGCGCGTCGCCTCTGGCCGCCCGCCCGCGTCTTCCTGCTTGGCTAAATTGGATTGCATGCCCTTCCCTCCGCGTCGCCAATCCGCCGGCAGGCATGATAATCTGCCGCCTCCCCCTCGCGGCGCAAGCCGCACGCCCGCATTGGCCCGCTACATGAAGAAATTTTTCGCCGCTTTCGTGATCGCCGCCCTCGCCTGCGCGCCCGTCCGCGCAACGGAGCGCGTCGTCAATATTTTCAATTGGAGCGACTATATCGATCCAGGCGTGCTCGAGGACTTCACGCGCGAGACGGGCGTCAAGGTCGTCTACGACACATATGATTCCAACGAAATGCTGGAATCCCGGCTGCTCGCGGGAGCCACCGGCTATGACATCGTCGTACCCTCGGCCACCTTCCTTCAACGCCAGATCAAAGCAGGCGTGCTGCAGCCCATTGACCGCAAGCGCCTCGCCAATGCCGGCAATATCTGGACAGAGATCGACGGGCGGCTGTCGCGCTACGATCCCGGCAGCGCGCACGCCGTCAATTATATGTGGTACACGACCGGCGTCGCCTACAATGTCGCGAAGATCAATGAGCGCCTGGGAAGGCCGATTACGAGCTGGGATCAGGTTCTCAAGCCGGAGAATCTGAAGAAGCTTGCAGATTGCGGCGTCTATGTCCTGGACAGTCCCGAAGATATCTTCGCGATCACGCTCAATTATCTCAAGCTCGATCCCAATTCGAAGAGCGAGGCGGATCTGAAGCGCGCGGCGGAGCATCTCGCGGGGCTGCGGCGCTACATCAAGAAATTCCACTCGTCCGAATATATCAATGCGCTCGCCAATGGCGACATCTGCCTTGCGATCGGCTGGGCGGGCGACAGCCTGCAGGCGCGCAACCGCGCGAGAGAGGCGGGCTCGGAAGTGGAGATCGCCTACGCCATCCCGACCGAGGGCACGCTGATGTCGATGGACAATCTCGCGATCCCCATCGACGCCCCGCATGTCGCGGAGGCCTATCTCTTCATCGACTATCTGCTGCGCCCCGACGTCGCCGCGCGCAATACGAAAGCCACCAATTTCGCCAATGGCGTCGGCCCCTCGCGCGCGCTGACCGACAAGTCCATCGCCGACGATCCGTCCGTCTATCCGAGCGAGACGACCATGCGCCGCCTTTTCACGGTCACGACGCCGAACCAGCCGGAACAGAAATTCATCACCCGGCTCTGGACGATGGTGAAGACCGGGCGGTAGGACTTTCGCCGCGTAGTCGTCGCGAGCGAGCCTGAAGGCTCGCGCTCCAGGACCGCGCGCCTTCAGGCGCGCAAACAGACCGCCGCTTACTGCTCGCTCAATATCCGCCTGAGCAGATCGATGACTTCCGCAAGGCTCTTGTCCTTCGCGACAAGCTCCTCGATCTTGCGCACGGCATGGAGCACGGTCGTATGGTCGCGCCCGCCGAAGCGGCGGCCGATCTCCGGCAAGGACCGCAAGGTCAATTGCTTCGAGAGATACATGGCGATCTGGCGCGGGCGCACGACATTGGCGGTGCGGCGCGACGAGAGAATGTCCGCGCGCGAAATATTGTAATGCGACGCGACGAGCTTCTGAATGTCGTCGATCTTGACTCGCTTCGGCTCCTGCGCGCGCACGAGGTCGCGGATTGCGGTCTCCGCCGTCTCCACGGTGAGCGGCGCGCCGTTGAGCGTGACATGCGCCAGAAGGCGGTTCACGGCGCCTTCGAGATCGCGGCCGTTGGTCGTGATCGTGCGCGCGACATATTGGATGACATCCGGCGGCACATGGAAGCCCGGCTGCGTCTCTTGCGCGGCGGCGATGCGGGCCTGAAGAATCTTCACGCGAAGCTGTTCGTCGAGCGGGCCGATATCCACGCACAGGCCGCCCTTGAAGCGCGAAAGAACACGCTCGTCGAGCGTTTCGAGTTCCGACGGGGGACGGTCCGCGGCGACGACAACCTGGCGGCCCGCGTCGATCAGCGCGTTGAGCGTATGGCAGAATTCCTGCTGGATCGACTTGCCTTGCAGAAATTGCACGTCGTCGATGATCAGCATGTCAATGGCGCGCAGGCGCTCCTTGAAGGCGATGGAGGTCTGCGTGTTGAGCGACGACACGAAGCCGCTCATGAAGCGTTCGGCCGTGAGATAGACGGCGCGGCGGCGATTGTCGTTAGTCGCATGGGCGAGCGCCTGCAGAAGATGCGTCTTGCCGAGCCCGACCGCGGCATGCGCGTAAAGCGGGTTGAACATCGGCGTCTCGCCCGGACGCGCTTCCGCCACGCGACATGCGGCCGCATAGGCGAGCTGATTGGAAGGACCGACCAGAAAGGTCGAAAAGGAAAGACGCCGGTCGAGCGGCGAGCCCATGACGGCGTCGGATTCCCCGCGGGGCGTCGGCGTGCGCGGCGCGCGGCGGGGCGCGACGCTGGCGGCGCCATACCCGCTTTCGAGAGCCGATTGGGGCTTTTCGGAAGGATTGCCGCTCGCCGGCGCGGATTCCGTCTCCCGCTCGACGCCGGCTTCACGCGGCTTCATCTTGCGCGCGGACGTGCGCACGTCGATCGAGACGCGGTCGATCCCCTCGAACTCGCCTGCGGCGCGCATCTTTATGCGCGACGCATAATGCGACTGCACCCAGCTCTTGAGGAACTTCGTCGGCACGGTGAGATAGATCGTCGCGCCCTCGAGACGATCGAGCTCGAGCCGCGTGAACCAGGAATTATAGACGGCGTCCCCGAGCTCCGCGCGCAGACGCTCGCGTACCCGCTCCCAGCGTTTCTGGTCTTCGGCGGAGATTCCATCGTTGGTGAATTCACGATCCGACATTCGCGACCTTTTCCAAAAATGCGCGCGCCATCGAACGTCCGCGTCAAACGCGGGCGGCGCCCATAGAGACGATAGGACCTGATATGTTTGTTGGGCGGACCGCCGCCGCTTTTAACGAGGCGGACCAACGGCGAAACTCGCGCCGCCGGTCCGGGTATTCGCGCTGTCGAGACTCAAGCCGGGAACGGAAACAGAAGAACGCAGCGCAAACCACGCGCGCGCGATACGCAGCACTCCAATAACATTGGCTGGCCGCAGTTCCGTCATGACAAAACCCCCGGTTTCCGGGATCGAAGAGATCCAGGATCTTCAAACGCCCCGCAGGACAACCAAATAAGCGCGATGGCCCTGCGAACTGATATTTTGAGTTTCAAATCGAACGGGAAGGGAAGCGGTCAGACGCCAAAAGCCTTGGCTTCCCGAGGCAGGATATCGACATGGCGTCGCTCCTTTTCGCACTCAGCCTGTAGCTGACGTTGTGACGTTGACCGCTTTCGTTCGACGGATTTGACCCTACACGCGCGCCCCAGTTCGCGCAACGATCCTCATCATCAGATCGTCGTTGTTTCGCCGCCAGTGTGGCGCCCAAACAGCGGGAACGCCGCAGTGCCACTGTAAACTGATGATTCAGCGCCGGTACCGAAAGGCGCTACCCATTTGCGTCAAATACGAAAAATGTCCGCGGGAAGCGTCTCTGCGGGGCTGTCAAGAGGGGGCCCGCGACAGCCGGACTCATGGCTTGGTTGCAAGAGATTGAATCAGTAGCAATTTGAATGCGCGCAACTTTTGAGAGAAAAATTTTTTCATAGATGTGTCGCCGAGGCGTCAGCAAAATGTCTCGCCTGACACGCAACAAAAAAGCCCGGCTTTGCCGAGCTTTTTTCGTTAGCAGGCCTGTCTGCGAAATGGGCGGTCTTGCACGCCCAACGCGCAATCTGCATCACGCCTTGGCGGATAGCGCCTTCACGCGCGCGCTCAGACGCGACACTTTGCGCGAAGCAGTGTTTTTGTGAATGACGCCCTTCTGGGCGGCGCGCATCATCTCCGGGGCCGCGTTCTGCAGAGCCGCCGCGGCGAGAGCGGCGTCGCCGGACGCGATCGCCTCTTCCACCTTGCGCACGAAGGTGCGCATGCGGCTGCGGCGCGCGCGGTTGACGGCGGTGCGGCGCTCGATCTTGCGAACGGCTTTTTTGGCCGAAGCGGTATTGGCCATGTTCTGTCTGTCCTCGAAGCTGTAAGAGCGACTCGCAGTCGCCAGAAAACGTTGCGGCCGCGAAATCGCGGCCACGTCGCGCGCGTTATAAGCGCCACCCCCCGTTTCGTCAATGGCCGCCGAAAGGAAGAGCGCCCGCCGCCGCGCTCAGCGGTTCCGGAAGGACGGCTTCCGCTTCTCCACGAAGGCCGCCATGCCCTCCTTCTGGTCCTCCGTGGCGAACAGGGAGTAGAAAAGCCGCCGCTCATAGCGGACGCCTTCGACCAGCGTCGTCTCGAAGGCGGCGTTGACCGCCTCCTTGGCCATCAAGGCCGCAGGGAGAGACATGCCGGCGACCGCGGCGGCGGCCTTGAGCGCCTCGGGCAGGAGATCGGCGGCTGGGACCACCCGCGCGACGAGCCCGGCCCGCTCGGCCTCCTCCGCCCCCATCATCCGGCCGGTCAGAATCAGATCCATGGCCTTGGCTTTGCCGATGGCGCGGGTGAGCCGCTGCGTTCCCCCGGCGCCGGGAATGACTCCGATCTTGATCTCGGGCTGGCCGAACTGGGCCGTGTCGGCGGCGATGATGAAGTCGCACATCATGGCGACCTCGCAGCCGCCGCCGAGCGCGAAACCGGCCACGGCGGCGATGATCGGCTTTCGGGCGCGCGCCACCGTATCCCAGCGGCCGATGAAGTCGCCAAGAAAAGCGTCAGCGAAGCTCTTGTCCTTCATTTCTTTAATGTCAGCGCCCGCAGCGAAGGCCTTCTCCGAGCCGGCGATGACGACGCAGCCGATCCCGTCGTCATTCTCGAAGCTCGCGAGCGCGCAATCGAGCTCGCTGATGAGCTGCGCATTGAGGGCGTTGAGCGCCTGCGGGCGATTGAGGCGGACGAGGCCGACGCGGCCATGGGTTTCGACTTCGATGGTCTCGTAGCTCATAGCGGGCCTCCCTGCGCGCCCCTTCGCGGCGCTAAATGTCGAAATCGCTCGCAGGTTGTTTCTCCCCGAAACCCTTCGCAATGGCGCGGGCGTAGAGATCCTCGAGCGTGATGTCGTCCAGGCGCGACAGCGCCTCCTCTTCGGTTTCAGCGATCAGCGGCTCGAGAACGGCGACGAGCAGCGCCGGCGACTGGTCCTCATCCTCCTCCGCCCGCAAGGCGACGCGCACGATCTCGCCGACGCAAAGCCGGCGCCTTTCGCGCGCAAGCTCATAGCCGCCCGCGGGGCCGCGCACGCTCTTTAATATGCCGGCGCGCACCAGCGCCTGGAGGAGCGTTTCGAGGCGGCGGGGCGGCAGGTCGTGCCGCGCCGCAAGTTCCTTCGAAGAGACAGGCCGCCCGCGCGCATGCAGCGCAACGTCGAGCGCCGCCATCAAGGCGAATCGCGCCGGTCTCGGCAGGAGCTTCATTGGCTGCGGTCTCCGGCGATTCCCGTGGAGCCGAAACCGCCCGCGCCGCGCGCTGTCTCGTCGAGCTCCTCCGCCTCGACCAGCGCCGCGCGCGTAACCGGCGCCACGACGAGCTGGGCGATCCTCATGCCGCGCGTGATCTCGAAAGCCTGCCCGCCGTGATTGATGAGCAGCGCCTTCACCTCGCCGCGATAGTCGCAGTCGATCGTGCCAGGCGCGTTGAGCACCGTGACGCCATGTTCGACGGCGAGACCGGAGCGCGGGCGGACCTGCGCCTCATAACCCTCGGGCAGCGCGATCTGGACGCCGGTGGGGATCAGGTCGCGCGCGCCGGGCTCCAGCACGAGCTTCTGCCCGGCCGGCAGCGCCGCGTAAAGATCGAGCCCCGCCGCGCCGTCGCTGGCGTAAGCGGGAAGCGGCAGGCCCTCGCCATTCGCGAGGCGTCGGATGGAAAGCTTCATTCGCCTGCCTCGCTCTTGTTAAGAATATCGGCAAGGCGCGCGACGAGTTGCGCGGCGACCGCCTCCTTGCTCATGCGCGGCCAGCTCTCGACGCCGGCGGGCGACACGAAATGCGCCTCGTTGGCGTCTCCGCCGAAGACGCCCGAGCCTTCGGAAACGTCGTTAGCGACGATGAGGTCGCACCCCTTGCGGATCAGCTTTTCCTTGGCGTGGGCGATTACGTCGCGCGTTTCCGCCGCGAAACCGACGACGACGCGCGGACGATCCGCCGCGTGGGAAACGGCCGCCAGAATGTCCGGGTTCTCCACGAGCGCGAATGCCGGCGCCCCCGCTCCCTCTTTCTTTATCTTGTCGGCGGCGGCCTCGACGCGCCAATCCGCCACGGCGGCCGCGCCGATGAAGACGTCGGCCGGCATGGCGCGCTCCACGGCCGCGAACATCTCGCATGCGCTTTCCACGCGCACCACGTCGCATCCCGCCGGATCGGCCAGCGTCACCGGGCCGGAGACAAGCGTGACGCGCCCGCCCGCCGCCGCGGCCGCCGCGGCGACGGCGTGGCCCTGCTTGCCGGAGGAGCGGTTGGCGATATAGCGCACGGGATCGATCGCCTCATGCGTCGGCCCCGACGTGACGACGACATGGCGGCCGGACAGCGGGCCTCGCGCGGCGGCGCCCTGCAAGGGCCGGCGCGTCTCGCCCTTCAGCGCCGCCTCAATCGCCGCGACGATTTCCAGCGGCTCGCTCATGCGGCCCGGACCATATTCGCCGCAGGCCATGGCGCCGTCTTCGGGACCGACAAACAGCGCGCCGTCCTGCTTCAACAGAGCGACGTTGCGCCGCGTCGCGGGCGCAAGCCACATGCGCAGATTCATCGCGGGCGCATAAAGCGCGCGCTTGTCCGTCGCGAGGAGCAGCGTGGCGGCGAGATCGTCGCAGAGCCCCTGCGCCGCGCGCGCAAGAAGATGCGCCGTCGCGGGCGCGACGACGATCAGATCCGCGTCGCGGGAGAGCTGGATATGGCCCATCGCCTGCTCGTCCGTCGCGGAGAACAGGTCGTCATGGACTTTTTCGTTGGAAAGGCTCGTAAAGGCGAGCGGCGTGACGAATTCCTTCGCCGCTTTCGTCATCACGACGCGCACCCGCGCGCCGCGCTCGCGCAGGCGGCGGACGAGGTCGAGCGACTTATAGGCCGCGACGCCGCCCCCGACGACCAGCAAAATGCTCTTACCGCCAAGGCTTTGCGCTATGTTCTGACCCGACAAGCCAAAGGCTCCCCTGCTCGATGCGCGCGGAGAATACAGATTTTGGGCGGAAGGCCAAAGCGGCCATGGTCGGAGCGCTCGCAATGGCGGCGCAGCCTTGGTAGAGGTGGCCGAACGCCATTCATCCGCCACAGGCCGCCCCATGCAGACGACGTCGCGCCTTCTGGCGCTCGGCATTCTCCTCGCCGCCGCCTTTCCCACCCTCGCCCGCGACAGGGAGCGCCCGGCCCTCAATTTTCCCCCGGACGCCACGACGACCGCGCCCGAGCAGAAGCTCGCCAGTCGCGGGCGCACCTTCGTGCCGCTGCATTCCACGCTCATCGGCCATGGCGGCGTCACGCGCCTGAACTTCTCGGGCACGCTCTCGATCCACAACGCCTCGGCTGCGAACGTCCTCGCCATCGACCGGGTCGACTATCGCAGCGGCGCGGGGGAGATCGTGGAGACCTTTGTCTCCGAGCCCATCTATCTCAAGCCCTACGCCTCCATGCAGATCGCCATCGCGCAGGACGATACGCGCGCGGGCGTGGGGGCGAGCTTCACGGTCGACTGGTCGACGCCGGCAGGCTCGGACGAGCCTGTGGTCGAGGCGGCGATGGCGTCCTTCGTCGGTACGCACAGCTACAGTTTCCTGACGCCCGGCCGGCGGGTTTCTCGCCCCCAATGATCTATCTGACGCCGCGATGAACGAGCCCGCGCCGCAAGTGCGTCGCCTCACGCTTTCCGACTATCGCTCCTACGCGTCGGCGCGCTGCGAGATCAACGCGCGGCTGGTTGCGCTCACGGGCGAGAACGGCGCGGGCAAGACCAATGTGCTCGAAGCCCTGTCGCTCTATTCGCCCGGCCGCGGCCTGCGGCGGGCGGAGCTTGGCGAATGCGCGCGGCGCGACGGCGCGGGCGGCTTCGCGGTCTCGATCGAAGTGGAAAGCGACGGCGCGACCACGCAGCTCGGCCACGGCCTGACGCCCGAAGGCGAACGGCAATTCCGCGTCGAGCGCGCGCCGGTCTCCTCCGCCCGGGCCTTCGCGGACCATGTGCGGGTCTTGTGGCTCACGCCCGCCATGGACGGGCTTTTCAACGGTCCGGCGGGCGACCGCCGCCGCTTTCTCGACCGCCTCGCGCTCGGCGTCCACGCGGATCACGGCGCGCGCGTCAACAAGCTGGAGCGGGCTTTGCGCAATCGCAACCGCCTGCTCGAGGAAGGCGTATCCGATCGCCGCTGGCTCGACGCCGCCGAGCAGGAAATCGCGGCGCTCGGCGTCGCCGTCGCGGCGGCGCGGCGCGAGACCGTCTCGCGTCTGGCGGCGCTCATTGTCGCAAGCGAAAGCGTTTTTCCGTGGGCGGAGATTTCAATCGAGGGCGAGATCGAGAACATGCTGGCCGAAGCGCCCGCGCTCGTCGTGGAGGAGCGCTTTCGGGAGACGCTCGCGGCGATGCGGCGTCGCGACGCCGCCGCCGGCCGCGCGCTCGCCGGGCCGCAGACGAGCGACCTCGCCGTGCGACACGGCCCCAAGGACGAAGCCGCGCGCGACTGCTCGACCGGCGAACAGAAAGCGCTACTGATGGGGCTGACGCTGGCGCATGCGCGCCTCGTCACAAAGATGTCGGGCAAGGCGCCGCTGCTGCTCCTCGACGAAGTCGCCGCGCATTTCGACCCCAAACGGCGCGAGGCGCTGTTTCACGAGATTGAAACGCTGGGCGGCCAAGTGTGGATGACGGGCGCCGACCCGCTGCTCTTCGCCTCGCTCCGCGGACGCGCGGAGATGCTGCACGTCACGCCGGGACGCATCGAAAAAGAGGGATGAAAAATGGACTGGTACTGGTACGCCATCATCGTCGGCGTCGCGGCCCCCTGGGTCATTCTCAACACGAGCCTGCGCAACACCTTCAAGGAAGGCGGCGCGGTCACCGGCCTTTCGGTCTGGGCCGGCATGGCGCTTTCCACGACCTTGCTCGCCCTGCTGATCGGCTGGATCGCGCACAAACTGCTAACATAAACTCCAACAGTTCTTGCCGGTCGCGAGCAATCCCTCCCCTTTACGGGGAGGGTGCCCCCGCGAATGCCGGGTCGGGTGGGGTAAAGCTCCCAGCATGCGCCAGTGTGGCGCGAACCCCACCCGACGCCTCACCGCTGAGATTGCGGTCCAGGGAAGACGTTACGGCTGCAGCATCACCTTGATGCAGCCGTCCTTGTGATTGCGGAAGGTCTTGTAGAGATCCGGCCCCTCGGCCAGCGCGCCGCGATGCGTGACGACGAATGACGGGTCGATGTCGCCCTTCTCGATGCGCTCCAGCAAGCGCGGCAGGTAGCGCTGCACCGGCGTCTGCGCCATGCGGAAGGTGAGGCCGCGATTGATCGCCGAGCCCATCGGGAATTTGTCGATAAAGCCGCCATAGACGCCGACGACGGAGACGGTTCCGAAATTGCGGCAGCAATGCACCGCCTGTCGCAGCACATGCGGCTGATCGGTGCCGAGAAAGGCCGCGACCTTCACGCGATCAATGAACGAATCGATGCTGCCCGTCGGATCTGGCTCCGTGCCGACTGCGTCTATGCAGGCGTCGGCCCCGCGACCCTTGGTCATCCCGTTGATCGCCTCATAGACGTCGACCTCGTGAAAATCGAGCGTCTCCGCCCCCGCTTTTTCCGCAAGCGCGAGACGTTCCGGCACATGGTCGATGGCGATCACCCGCTCCGCGCCGAGCATGAAGGCGCTGCGGATCGCGAATTGTCCCACCGGTCCGCAGCCCCAAATGGCGATGGTTTCGCCGCCTTTGATGTCGCAGAACTCGGCCGCCATATAGCCGGTCGGGAAAATGTCCGAGAGAAACAGCGCCTGATCGTCGGCGAGCGAATCCGGAATCTTGACGGGGCCGACATCGGCATAAGGCACGCGCAGATATTCCGCCTGACCGCCGCGATAGCCGCCGAGGAGATGCGAATAGCCGAAGAGCCCCGCGGGCGAATGGCCCCACAGCGTCTCGGCCTTCGCGTGGTCGGGATTGGTGCGTTCGCAGGCGGAATAGAAGCCGCGCTGGCAAAAATAGCATTCGCCGCACGAGATGGTGAAAGGGACGACGACGCGGTCGCCGACCTTCAGCTTCTTCACCGACGGCCCGATCTCCACGACTTCGCCCATGGTTTCATGGCCGAGCACGTCGCCTTGGCGCATCTGCGGAATGACGCCGTCATAAATGTGAAGGTCCGAGCCGCAAATGGCGCAGGCTGTGACCTTGATCACCGCGTCGCGCGGATCTTCGATCGCCGGATCGGGAACGCTTTCGCAGCGAATGTCGCCCTTGCCGTGAAAGGTGAGCGCCTTCATGTGCAATGCTCCCGCTCCGCCTGAGACCCCGGCGCGCGCCCCCGTGGTGAACTTGCATGGGTTCGGATGGTTCCCCTGCGCCACGGGCGCGCCTGAGCGATGAGGCGCGCGGCTGCGTGACCGGAAGCGCGAAGAGGCCCGCTGGCTCTCTATCAGAAGGACGTCTGGCGTCATCGAGGCCAGCGAATTTCAGCGCCGCCACTTCTCTTTCAGCAGGCCCCGGATCGGCTCCAATGAAAATCGAGCTTCGTGCCGGCCTTCGGGGATCGCGACCGCCCGGAACAGCACGTTCGCACGCAAAAGCTCGACCTCCCGCCCGTCCAGCGTCGCGAACCACCAGGGGTGCCAGACGTCATTGAGAATCAGCCAGCCGCCGCCCGGCGGCGCATGAGCTTCGACCACGACCTCCGCATTACCATAGGAAACGATCCGCGCGCGCGTCGCGTCGGGCGGCAGGTCCTTGCGCGTGTGGCAGAGCGGCGGCTGTTCGAGCAGAACAGTCTCGCGATAGTCCGCCTCGGGCCATTCACCGGTCTCGATCATGCGGGCGAAATCAACATGCATGGCGCAGGTCGCGACCATGACGCGCGGGAAGGCGTTCTTGTTCTCGTAGATATGGACCTTCCCGATCTGCGTCAGCTCCGCGAGGTCGCCGCGCCTGTAACGCTTGTCGATCTCTTCGATCGGCACGCCCGTCGCGACGTAGCGCAAGCCGAGCATGTCTGAGAGCGGCGAGCGATAGGCGGGATAGAGCTTGGAGAATTCGCGCTGATCCGGCAGCGCGAGGTGATCGCCGGCGCCGGTCGCGTCCTCGAAAATCTTCAGGCGGATCGGGTTGTAGCCGAGATCGTGGTCGAGCCCGTGGACGAGCGTGGCGTTCGGCCAGTGGAAGTCGATCGCCGCGAGCTCCACCCGGTCGCGCCGGTCAGGCGCGGCGTTTTCCTTCAGCCGCTCTTTCAGAAAGGCGATGACCGGGTCTTTCGAGTCCGGCCGCAGCACGTCGAACTGACCGGGCGGCAGCGCGGTGGATTCGTTGGGACCGTTATTGACGGCGAGGTCGGCGGTCATCAGCGCCGCGAGAGCGCAGAGCAGCGCGGCGCCGCGCAGCTTGCCCGCCGCGGTCAGCGCAATGACCGCGACGGAAGCGATCGCGAACGCGGCGCTGATTGCGAGCGGGGCCGCCGCCTGGGCGAGATGGGCATGCACGCCCGCATGGGTCGCCGCGGCTATGAACAGGGCGGCGATCGCGCCGGCAAGCGCGGCCGGATGGGGCTTCGCCTCGCCGCGCTCGACGAGGGACAAGCCGTAGCCGGCGAGGATCGCGAGCGCGAAGCCGAAAAGAAACGTCGCATCCGCCGGCCGCCGCCAGAGGTCGACGCCGGGGATATGGTAGAGAAAGGCGAAAGCGGGCGTATAGCGGCCGAGCGCGTAAAGCGCGAAGACGACCAAAGCGCCGGCGAAGAAACGCGCGTCTTTGTCCGCGAAAAAGCGGCGCCCGAAGGCGGCGACAAGCGCGACGATCGTGATCTCGCCCGCATAGACCTCCGTCATGTTGCGCGCGAGATAAAGATCCTTCTCGCCGACCGGCGGCCCCCAAAAGGCGGCCAGCGGCCCGTCCGTGCCGAACATATTGGCGGAGATGAGGGTGAGGAAGGACGCTGGCGGCAGCGAGCCTTTATACGCGCCGTCGAGATCGATCTCCGGTCGGTTGGAATTGGCGGCGAGTTCCAGCGTAAAAGCGAGCGGCGCGGCGATGATCGCCGCGCCGACCGCAGCGCCCGCGAGCAGCGGCGCGATCGCCGTGACGGCGGGCGCGTCGTCCGTCGCCACGCGATAGAGCGCATAGGCCACGAGAGTCAGAACGCTGAGAAAAGCGACCTGATCGCGCCCCAGCACGAGAAAAGCCGCGACCGCTCCCGCCGCCGCGCCATAGGCAACCGAACCGCGGTCGAGCGCCCGCGCGAGGAGAAACAGCGTCACAGGCAGCCAGGAGAGGCTCATCACCTGCCCCGTATGCTGGATCCGCCAGGCCGCCGAGCCGCCAAAGGCGAAAGCGAGCGCCGCGATCAGCCCGCCGGCGGCGCTCCAGCCCCGGTCTCGGAAATAAGCCATCAAGGCGAGGCCACCCATCCCCAGCATGGCGAAAACGATTGCGTCCTCCAGCACGAAGGAAGGCTCTGGGACGAGCGCCGCCGCGATGAGGAAGAACGGCGCGAAGATCAACGATTGGGGATCCGCGATCTGCGGCATGCCGGCGAAGACGTTCGGCGTCCAGAAGGGCGACTGGCCCGAATGCAGCGCATGAGCGAGAAAGGCGAATTGCGGCAGAAAATGCGCCTTCGCGTCCCACGGAACGGTGACTCGACCCGAGAGCCAGGGAAAAGCGAGCGCCAGCGCGCAGAGAAGAAAGAGGAGCGCGGCGAGCGCGAAAGGCTCGCGGGTTTCGGCGTCGTGAGAAATAGCGGTCGACATGCGCGGCTTTTAGCGCCTCTGCGCGGCGGCGCAAAATCTCGCCCTTGCCGGCCTGAGAGCCCCGGTCGACTTCAGGCGCCTGATGAGACCGCGTCGACCGGAAAGAGACGCTCTCCCGTCGTCACGACCAGCGCGTCCCAATCGCGCGGATTGACGGCGCGGCCGCCGGTGAATTCGCCGAAGGACGGCAGCACGACCGCGGCGGCGCGCAGGCAGAAGCAGGGAAGCCGGAGACGGTCGCGCCCAGGGCCGGCAAGCCGCGCAACGGGATGGAGATGGCCGGAAAGCAGGATTGGCCCATGAGAGGGATCTTTTCCGCCATCCGCATGATGCCAACCCTCGACGCCATCGATCGCGAAAGGCTCGTCCTGGCTCGCAAAGCCGCAATCGGCCGGCGCGTCGCCCGCACGAATGTCGTGATTGCCGCGCACGACGATGCATTCGAGGCCGCCGCGCGCCGCGCGCCAGTCCCGCAATTGCGCGAGAAGGCCGGGCGTGCGCCCCGAGCGCGCATGGAAAAAGTCGCCGAGCACGACGAGGCGGCGGGCCTGATGCGCGTCGATCAGCGCGCCCAGGCGCGCCAGATTCTCCTGCGTCGTCCCGCGCGGCACGGGCTGGCCGAGCGCGCGAAAGCTCGCCGCCTTGCCGAGATGCAGATCGGCGATCCAGAGGGTGCGCGTCTCAGCCTGCCACACGGCGCGTTGCGGCAGGAGGATCAGCCCGCGATAATCATAAGCGTCCGTCATGCGTCGGCCGCGGAATTGAGCTGCGCCAGCATGCGCTCAATGCGGTCGTTGAAGCTTTCCGTCGAAAGACTCTCGCGAAAGCGCTCGGCGACGAGCGGAAAGGCGAGCGGCGAGCAGCGCTTCAAATGGATATGCGCGACGCGCCGTTCATTCATCCGCGTCAGGGTTTCATGCAGGCGGCGCACGTCCAGTTCGTCCTCCAGCAGCTCCCGCTCCGCCTGCCTCAGCAGAGCGTTCTCAGGGTCGTATTTACGGAAGACGTCGTAGAACAGGCTGGAGGAGGCCTGCAACTGCCGCGCGCTTTTGCGCTCGCCCGGATAGCCGGCGACAACAAGTCCCGCGATTTGCGCAATGTCGCGGAAGCGGCGGCGGGCAAGCTCGGCGGCGTTGAGGCTCTTGATCACCTCCTCGCGCGTCTCGCCGAGGCTTCGCGCGCCGATGAGGCGCGGAAGATCGGCCGCCCAGTCGCGCGGCGCGCCGCTCAAGAGCTCGAATCCGTAGTCATTTACGGCGATGGAGAAGGTGCCGGGCGCGACCTGCGCCGCGCGCCAGGCGATGAGGCTCGCGAGACCCAGATGCGCGTTGCGCCCCGCAAACGGGTAAAGAAATAGATGCCAGCCTTCGCGTGATTTCAGCGTCTCGGCGAGAAGCGTCTGCGGCGTCGGAAGAGCGGACCAGCGCTGCTGCAATTGCAAGAGGGGCTTCGCGGCTCGCATTTCCGGAGACGGGAATTCGCCCGCCGCCGCGCGGGCGAGCGTCTCGACCATTTCATCGGCGAGCGTCGTGGAGAGCGGCATGCGGCCGCCCATCCAGCGCGGCGTCGCGCCGGAGCCCGCGCCTTTCTTCACGAAGGCGGTAAGGTTGCGCACGGCGACGAGTTCGAGCAACCGTCCGGCGAACCAGAATTTGTCTCCGGGCTTCATGCGCGCGATGAAACTTTCCTCCACGCTCCCGAGCTTTTTCCCGCGCGGAAAATACTGCACCATGACGCTCGCGTCCGAGACGATGGCGCCGATGTTCAGGCGATGACGCAAAGCCAGCCGCTTGTCGACGACGCGCCACACGCCGTCCGGCCCCGGCGCCACGCGGCGAAAATCGGGATAGGCGCGCAAAGTCGGCCCGCCCTGGCGCACGAAATCCAGACACCAGCGCCAGTTCCCGTCGCAGAGGTTTTCATAGGCGACCGTCTCGCGCACTTCGGCGAGAAGATCGTCGGGCTTAAAGCCGCCGCCGAGGCCGACAGTGACGAGATGCTGCGCGAGCACGTCGAGCGGCGCCAGCGGCGAGGCCCGGCTTTCGATGCGGCCTTTTCGGATCGCGGCCTGAACGGCGGCGGATTCGACAAGCTCCAGACTATGGCTCGGCGCCAGCGTCACGCGCGAGGCGCGGCCCGGCGCATGGCCGCTGCGTCCCGCGCGTTGCAGAAGGCGCGCGACGCCCTTGGGAGAGCCGATCTGCAGCACGCGTTCAACGGGGAGAAAATCGACGCCGAGATCGAGGCTCGACGTGCAGACGACGGCCTTCAGCGCGCCCTCCTTCAGGCCGCGCTCCACGGCGTCGCGCTCTTCCTGCGCGAGCGAGCCATGATGAATCGCAACGAGGTCCGCCCAGTCCGGCCGCAGCAGCAACAAATGCTGCCGCCACAACTCCGCCTGCGACCGCGTATTGGTGAAAAGCAGCGTGCTGTTATGCGCTTCAATCTCCGCGACGACCTTCCCGGCCATTCTTATCCCCAGATGGCCCGCCCAGGGGAACCGCTCCGGCGCCTCGGGAATGAGCGTGTCGATGACAAGCTCCTTCTCCAACCGCGCCTCGACCAGCGCGCCGCGGCTGCGCGGTCCCAGCAGCGCGCGCTTCGCCGCATCGAGGTCTCCGAGCGTCGCCGACATGCCCCAGGTGAGCAGGCCAGGCCGCCAGCGGCGCAGGCGCGCCAAAGCAAGCTGCGCCTGAACGCCGCGCTTGTTGCCGATCAGCTCGTGCCACTCGTCGACGACGACGCAGCGCAGATCGGCGAAAAACTCGCGCGCATTTTCGCGCGACAGCAGCAGCGACAGGCTCTCGGGCGTCGTGACGAGCAAAGTCGGCGGCTTGCGGCTCTGCGAGGCGCGCTGGCTCGACGACGTGTCGCCCGTGCGCAGGCCCAGCGACCATTGCGGCGCGCTTTTGTCCTGCGCCTGCACGCCCGCCAGCGCTTCCGTGAGCGCGCGCGTCGTGTCGGCGGCAAGCGCCCGCATGGGCGTCACCCACAGGACCATAAGCCCCCTCGCCGGCGCGCCACGCAGCGCCTGCCAGGCGCCGAGCGCGACGGCAAGCGTCTTGCCCGCGCCGGTCGTGGCGTGCAGCAGGCCGCTCTCGCCAGCGCCCATGCGCGCCCACACGTCTCTCTGGAAGTCGAAAGGCTTCCAGCCTTTGTCGGCGAACCACGTCGCGACGGCGCTGTCGATCGTCACGCGCTCAAGCATGAGGCTCCGGCAGAAGTTCGCGCAGCGTCTGCAATGTGTCGGCTTCCTCGACGGGCTTGTCGAGCCGCCAGCGCAACATGCGCGGGAAGCGCACCGCGACGCCGCTCTTGTGACGGTTGCTTTCGGCGATGCCCTCGAAACCTAGCTCGAAGACAAGCGTTGGCTTCACGCTGCGCACGGGACCGAAGGTCTCGACCGTCGTCTTGCGGATGATGGCGTCAACCGCGCGCATCTCGTCGTCGGTGAGGCCCGAATAGGCTTTCGCGAAGGGAACGAGGGCGCGCTCCCTGACCTCCGGCGGATCGCTCCACACGGCGAATGTGTAATCGCTATAGACGCCCGAGCGCCGCCCGTGGCCGCGCTGCGCATAGATCAGCACCGCGTCGACGCTCATGGGATCGAGCTTCCATTTCCACCAGACATTCTCGCGATCCGAGCCCTTGCGCCGGCCGACGCCATAGGCGCCCTCGCGCGCTTTCAGAATCATGCCTTCGACGCCCAGCGCGCGCGCTTCCTCGCGCTTGGCGTAAAGCGTCGGCCAATCCACGGCGGTCAGCGAGGGGCTCAGACGCAAGGGCAGCGCGACGCCGAAATTGCGTGCGCGGGACATCGCCTCCGCCGTGAGCGTCTCCAGCGCGCGCCGCCTTTCCTCCTGCGGCGCATCGCGCAAATCCTTCCCGTCTTTTTCGAGAAGATCGTAAGCGATGAACGCCACCGGCAATTCGCGCAGCATCTTCGCGTTCACGATCTTGCGGCCCAATCGCTGCTGCAGCAGCGCGAAAGGTTGCAGGCCTGACAAATCCTGCGGCGAGGCGCCCTCCCCGCGCAACACGACCAGCTCGCCGTCGAGCGCCACGCCGTCCGGCAGCCAGCGCTGCAACTCCGCGAGGTCCGGATAAGAGTCCGTCACCAGCTCCTCGCCGCGCGACCAGAGCTGCCACTGTCCGCCGCGCTGGACATATTGCGCGCGAACGCCGTCGAATTTCCATTCGACGATCCAGTCGCAGACAGGCCCGAGCGCGTCCGCCATATCCTCGACCGGCCGCTGAAACGGATGCGCGAGATAGAAGGGATAAGGCTGTCCCACCTCGAGCGCGGCGTCGTCTTCATGCGCCGGCGCCGTGAGCGCCGCGAAATCCGTGGCGGCGGGAGCTCGGCCCGCCTGCGTGAAGCCCATCATGCGCTGCGCCATGCGCTTGGGATCGACGCCCGAAGCCTGCGCCAGCGCCTGCGAGACCTGCAAGCGCGAAACGCCGACGCGCAATTCGCCGGTGATCATCTTGAAAAAGATCATCCGTTGCGGCTGGGGGAGCTTGCGCGTCCATTCGCAAAGCCGGGCGTATTTTTCCTCCTCGGGCGCCGTGCGCAAAGGCAGCAGCCGGTCCCGCATCCACGCGTCCAGCATGACCTCTTCCGTCTCGTCGCCAATCGGGAGAAGGAGCGCGAGCGTTTCGGCGAGATCGCCGACCGTCGAATAGCATTCGTCGAAGAGCCATTCGGGAAGCCGCGCCTCTTCCAGCGCCAGGCGCCGCAAGAGCTTTGTAGGCGCAAGCTGGCGCGGTTTGCCGCCGGCGAGGAAATAGACCGCCCAGGCCGCGCTCGCATGCCGCGTCGGATCGTCCATCGCGGCGCGAAGGTAGGCGCCGAGCGCCTCCTGCTTGCGCTTGATCGCGGTCGCGGCGTCGATCTCCCGATAAAGCGCGGCGAAAGCCTTCACGTCGCCGCCTCTGTTTCCGCCGCGCCGCTTTCGGCTTCTTCCTCGCCATATTCGGTATGCATCTCGCGCGCGTCGAGGCCGCTTTCGCGCAGATAGCGGGTCAGCGCGCCGACCGAGCCATGTGTGGCGTAGACGCGCTCGGCCCCGGTCGCGTGGATCGCCTCCAGCAAACCCGGCCAATCGGCGTGATCCGACAGCGCAAAGCCCTGATCGACGCCCCGCCGCCGGCGATTGCCGCGTATCTGCATCCAGCCGCTCGCGAAGGCGTCGGAATAATCTCCAAAGCGCCGCATCCATGGGCTCGCGGCCGCGGAGGGCGGCGCAATAATCAGCGCGCCGGCGAAGGCGTTCCTGCCCGAGGCCTGCGATACGAGCTTCGTCGCGGGCAAGGGGACGCCCTGCGCGCGATAGACTTCGTTTATCGGCTCGACGGCGCCGTGGCAGTAGATCGGACCGACGGAAGCGTCGACATTGGCGAGAAGGCGCTGGGCCTTGCCCAGCCCATAGGCGAAGGCGACGCTCGCCCGCCCGGCGGCGGCGTTTTGGCGCCACCACGCGTCGACGTCCGCCATCACTTCCGCCTGCTTGCGCCAGCGATAGATTGGCAAGCCGAATGTCGACTCGGTGATGAAGACATTGCAGCGCACAGGTTCGAAAGGCGCGCTGACATTGTCCGGCTCGGTCTTGTAGTCGCCGGAGACGACCCAGACCTCGCCACCGCATTCGACGCGGACCTGCGCCGAGCCGAGCACATGGCCGGCGGGATGAAGCGACAGCGCTACGCCGCCGACCTCGATCCGCGCGCCATAGTTCAGCGTCTCTATGGACACGCCGCCCAGCCGCTTGCGCAGGATCGGCGCGCTGTCCTTGTGGCAGAGATACGCCTGCGAGCCCCACCGCGCATGATCAGAATGGCCATGCGTGATCACCGCGCGCGCAACCGGCCGCCACGGATCGACGTGGAAATCCCCGGCGGGACAATAGAGGCCCTCCGGAGTGGCGACGATGAGGTCCATGGAGCCAAGAACATGGGGCCTATGGCCGCGAGCGGCAAGGCGCCGCCGCGGCCAGGCCACTCGATTCGATCAAGTTTTCACGGATTTCGCCCGATTGCTGGCGCCATGTTTGCGACGCCCCGGAGGGGGACGCGCAGGGATGGATTGCAACCGCCATGGATATTTTCCGCGAAGCTGAAGGAGTCGATTTCGGAACCCTGCCGGGTCCTGTCGACACGCTGCTGCAACAGGGCGTTGTCGCTTATCGCAGCGACAGATTGCGCGCCGACCGCCTGTTTCGCCAGGCGCTGGATCTCGCGCCGGAAGCGCTCGCCGCCTATTTCTGTCTGTATAAGATCCATACGTATATGGGAAATCTCGAGGTCGCGAAGGAGGCGGCGCTCGACGGCATGCGCGAAGCGGCGCGCCAGGCCGGATGGTCGAGCGATCCGAAGCTCTGGCCGAGAGGCCAATCCCACACGGACGGGCCGGCGCGCTTCGCGCTCTTCACGCTCAAGGCCCTGAGCTTCATCGAATTGAAGCGCGGCGACCGCGCGGCGGCGGACTCCCTGCTGCAAATCCTCTCCCGCGTCGATCCGGCGGGCAGCGTCGGCTGGCCCGTGATCGCCGCGCTTGCGGAGGGCGCCGCTTAAAGCTGCGGCGATTGTCGGAAAAGCGACGGGCGAAGCGGAACGCTTTTCTCTATATGATGGTGGCGGCGCAGCCTTGCGCCGCGATCTTTGTTTCGAGAAGGCCCTCGCTTGAACGCTCCATCGGTCCGCGCCGGCCAGGCGCCCGCCGACACGCTTGCCTCCCCGCTGCTGCGCGTCGTAAATCTGCGCAAATCCTACGCAACGCCCCAAGGCCCCCTGCCCGTGCTGCGCGGGATCGACCTTTCGCTTCGCGCAGGAGAAACCCTTGCGCTGATGGGGGAGTCCGGCAGCGGCAAGAGCACGCTGCTGCATCTCGTCGGCGCGCTCGATCGCGCCGATGGCGGCGAGATCCTGCTCGACGGCGTCGATATAGCGCGACTGTCCGAGAACGCCCGGGCGACGCTGCGGCGAGAAGCGATCGGCATCGTCTTTCAGCAGTTCAATCTCGTCGCGAGCCTCACCGTCGCCGAGAATCTCGCCTTTCAAGCGCGGCTCGCGGGGCGCTACGATCCGATCTGGCAGGCGCGGCTCACGCAAAGGCTCGGGCTCGAAAGACTTGTCTCGCGTTATCCCGAGCAGCTTTCCGGCGGCCAGCAGCAGCGCGTGGCCGTGGGCCGCGCTCTCGCCGTCCGGCCCAGGCTCCTGCTCGCGGACGAGCCCACCGGCAATCTGGACGAGGCCGCGGGAGACGCCGTCATGTCCCTGACGCTCGAACTCGTCGCCGAGACGGGCTGCGCCTTCCTCATGGTCACGCACAGCCTCCGTCTCGCAGCGCGGCTGGAACGGCGGGAGACGCTCGTCGCGGGCGCCTTGGCCGCTTCATGAGAGAGACTTTCTTCGCGCTCGCCGCGTTGATGAGCCACTGGCGCCGGCACAAGGCCAATTTCGCGACGCTCGTCATCGGCCTCGCCATCGCGACCGCCTTGTGGAGCGGCGTGCAGGCGCTGAACGCGCAGGCGCGGAAAAGCTATGACAGCGCGGCGGCCGTCTTCTCCGGCGGCGGCTTGCAGAATCTCGTCGCGGCGCGCGGCGGCTTTTTCCCCCAGGAGCTGTTCGTTCGCTTGCGTCGCGCGGGGGTGAAGGTCTCGCCCGTTGTCGAAGGCGCCGCACGCATCGGCGGGAGGAGCGTCCGCCTTATCGGCGTCGAGCCGCTGACCCTGCCCGCCGCGACGACGCTCGCGCCTTTGCGCGCGAACGAGGTGGCGAAGAACATTCTCACTGGCGAAGGGCGCAGCTTCGCCGCGCCGCAGACTTTGCATGACCTGCGTCTCGAAATCGGCGCGCGCGCCAAAACCGAACGCGGCTTTCTTTTGCCGCCGATCCATGAAATCGAGGCGCCGCCGCCGGGCGCCATCGTGGTGGATATCGGCGTCGCGCAGAAGGCGCTCGACAAGCGGCAGAGCCTCTCGCGCCTGATCGTCTCGAACGAGACGCGCCTCGATCCGGCGAGGCTCGGCGACATTGCAGGCGACAGGCTGCGCATCGTCGAATCCGACGAAGAAAGCGATCTGTCGCGCCTCACCGACAGCTTCCATCTCAATCTCACAGCTTTTGGCCTGCTCGCCTTCCTCGTCGGCTTCTTCATCGTCAACGCGTCTTTCGGCCTCGCTTTCGAGCAGCGCCTGCCGACGGTGCGGACGCTGCGCGCGCTCGGCGTCTCCGCGCGCGCGCTCTCGGTCGCGCTCTTCTGCGAGCTTGTCCTGTTCACGCTCCTTGCCGGGGGGCTTGGCGTCATCGGCGGCTACTTCATCGCGGCCGCCTTGCTGCCGGACGTGGCCGCGAGCCTTGAAGGGCTCTATGGCGCGCAGCTTTCGGGAACGCTCGCGCTCGATTGGCGCTGGTGGCTCTCGGGCGTCGCGATGGCGGGCGCGGGCGCGGCGCTCGCGGCCGGGAGCGGCCTGCTGAAAACGCTGCGCCTGCCTGTGCTTTCCGTCGCGCGACCCATCGCCTGGCGCGAGGCGCATCGGCGCTATCTGCGCCGGCAAGCCGCTTTCGCGGCGCTCGCGCTCATAGGCGCGGCGTTCGCCTATCGCCTCGCGGACGGACTCGTGATGGGCTTCATGGCGATCGCGCTCACGCTGCTCGGCGCCGCGTTGTTCCTGCCCCTCGCGCTCGAAGCCATGCTTCGCCTTGGCGAGCGCCTGGCGCGGCGTCCTCTCGCGCGCTGGTTCTTCGCCGACGGTCGGCAGGAAATCTCGGGCCTCTCGCTCGCGCTCATGGCGCTGCTGCTCGCGCTTGCGACCAATATCGGCGTCGGCGGCATGGTGGAGGGTTTTCGCCAGACCTTTGTTGGCTGGCTGGACGACAGGCTCGTCGCCGAAGTTTATTACGAGGCGGCGACGCCCGCCGACGCGCGCGAGATCGGGGAATGGCTCAAAGCGCGTCCCGAAGTAGCGGCGATCCTTCCCGTCTGGCGCGCGAAGACGCGGCTCTCCGATTGGCCGGTCGAGATTATCGGCATGGTTCCGCATGAGACCTATTCGGCGCATTTCACCCTGCTCGAAGGCGGCGCGGAAGCCTGGCGGACGCTGCATGAGGAAGACGCCGTGCTTGTCAGCGAGCAGCTTGCGCGCCGCCTCAATATCGGGCTCGGCGCGACGCTCGACATTCCGACGTCGCAGGACGTCTGGCGCGCCAGGGTCGTCGGCATTTTCCCGGATTACGGCAATCCGCGCGGGCAATTGCGCGTGGATCACGCGCGTGTCGCGCGCTATTTTCCGGACTTCCCGGGCGTGAATTATTCGCTGCGCGTCGCGGGCGCCGGCGTTCCGCAGTTGATGGAGGACATGCAGACGCGCTTCGGATCGAAGATCACGCGCCTCGTCGACAACGCCGACGTGAAAAAGATTTCGAAAGATATTTTCGAGCGCACCTTCACCGTCACGGCGGCGTTGAACACGCTGACGCTCATCGTTTCGGCCGTCGCGCTTTTCGCAAGTCTCCTGACGCTGAGCAATCTGCGCATCGCCCATATTGCTCCCGTCTGGGCGGTCGGCGTGACGCGGCGCCGGCTCGCCGGACTGGAGCTGCTGCGCATTCTGCTCTTTTCGGCGGGCGCGGCGCTTATCGCCATTCCGCTCGGCGTTTTCTTGACCTGGGGGCTCGTCGCCATCGTCAATGTCGTCGCCTTCGGCTGGCGCCTGCCCTTGCATGTGTTTCCCGCCCAATGGGCGCAGGTCTTCGCCGTCGCGCTTTTGACCGCCCTTGTCGCCTCTGTGGTTCCGGCGCTGCGGCTCGCGCGCAGCGCCCCTGCTGAACTGCTGAAGGTTTTCGCCAATGAAAGGTAGGCTCGTCACCGCCGCGCTCGCCCTGTTGGCGCCGGCGCTTGCGCAGGCGCAGGGTTTTGGCGGGCTCGGCGCCGAGGCGCCGGGCTTCGACATTCCCAAGCCCGGAACGCCGATCGCGTTCCCGAAAGATCACGGCGCGCATTCGACGTTCCGCACCGAATGGTGGTATCTCACCGCCAATCTTCACGGCGCCGACGGCGCGTCTTACGGCGTGCAATGGACGCTCTTTCGCCATGCGCTTGCAGCCGGCGACGGAAAGGGCTGGGACGACCGAAATATCTGGATGGCGCACGCCGCCGCAACGAGCGCCGGCGAGCATCTCTTCAAGCAGACCATCTCGCGCGGCGGCGTCGGACAGGCGGGCGTCGAGGCCGCGCCGTTCAAAGCGTGGATCGACGACTGGTCCTTCGAGGCTTTCGACGCCGGCTTCACGCGGGCGCGCGTCACGGCGCGCGACTCAAGCTTCTCCTATTCGCTGACCCTTACGCGCAACGGCCCTTTCGTTCTGCAAGGAGAAAGCGGCTTCAGCCGCAAGTCGGAGACGGGTCAAGCTTCCCATTATTACAGCGCTCCTTTCTTTTCGGTCGACGGAACGCTATCTCTGCATGGGCGCGAGGTGAAGGTTGCAGGCCGCGCCTGGATGGACCGCGAATGGAGCAGCCAACCGCTCGCGCCGGACCAGAAAGGCTGGGACTGGTTCTCGCTGCATCTCGCGAGCGGCGAAAAGCTCATGCTCTTCCGGCTGCGCGGCGCCCGCTTTTACTACTCCGGCAATTGGATCGCCACGGACGGGACGACGCATCCGCTCGCGGGCGACGACATCGCGCTGGAGCCTTTGGCCGAAACGGCGATCGGAGAACACAACATGCCGACGCGCTGGCGCGTGAAAGTGAAAAGCCGCGGGCTGGACATCGACACAACGCCGCTCAATCCGCGGAGCTGGAACGGCGGAACGTCGTCTTACTGGGAGGGACCAATCTCTCTTGCAGGCACGCAGAGCGGCGAGGGCTATCTCGAAATGACGGGATACTGACGAGCGCATCATAGGGAGGGATCAGCCGAACGTATGACGTTACAGCGCCGCCAGAAAGGTCTCGATGGTTTCGAAAAAAACATCCGGCGCGTTGACGATCTTCACCTCCGCCATCCGCGCCAGCGTCGCAGCGCGGCGCCGCGATTCTGGCTCCGAATAATCGCGGATCGC